>CAZTVU010000087.1:266-11888 GCA_964617025.1 uncultured Planctomycetales bacterium
TGGGCCGAGGCGCGCCGTTCGAACCCGTTTCTTTGTAACGGAGAGCTGGACGCACTCTCAACTCATAATTCTGAACTCCAAACGCGCTCCTGCTCATCGCGCGTGTCGGTCTGTTCATCGGATCACTCTGAACCGCAACTCTGAACGCCAAACCCCCCTCCCTGCAAGGGAGGGGTCGGGGGAGGGTGTCTTTGCTCGTGTGGCAGCGCCGCCCTCGTCGGCGCGGGAGGAATGGGGCGAAGAGCGCGCGGAGAACAAGGCCGGCGAGGGCGCCGGCCCTACTATGGTGCCGGACTTACGGCGGTGCCGCCGCCCCCGTCGGCATTTCGTCGGCCGCGCGGATGCGCATGGGCCGAGGCGCGCCGTTCGAACCCGTTTCTTTGTAACGGAGAGCTGGACGCACACTCAACTCATAATTCTGAACTCCAAACGCGCTCCGGCTCATCGCGCACGGGCCTGGTGATCGGATCACTCTTAACTCGCAACTCTGAACGCTGAACTCTGAACGCCCCTGCCGGGGCGGCTTTTCACTTTCTTCCGATCCCCACGGGTTCCGCTTCGCTCCACCCGTGGCTACGATCCTTCGCCCCTTCGGGGCGAGGGTCCGCGACGTTCTCCGGGGGCAGACGGCCGACCCAGGGGCGACGATTCGCAACAAGCCGACCGTCGGGGCGGGCATCCCGCGATCAGCGCCGGGGTCAGACGGCCAGCCTACGGTCGGCGTGGTACAGCAAAGGCCCCACTTGTGCGGAGGCCGCTACATCGAGACCTCGCGTGCACGCCCATGCATCCGGCGGGCCGCCGCGGTTTGACATCGCGGGGCGGTAAACCTACACCTTCGCCATTCTCGTGCCCCTGTCGGGCCCGACGGAACGACGAATGAAGCTCCAATCGGTCGACCTCGCCATCGTGATCGCCTACCTCGCGCTCGTCGTGGGCGTCGGGGTGTGGGTAAAGCGGCGGGCTGCGAAGGGCCTCGAGTCGTACTTCCTCGGCGGCCGGCAACTCCCGTGGTGGATGATCGCCATGTCGGGATCATCCAGCTACTTCGACATCACCGGGACGATGTGGATCGTCTCGATGTTCGTCGCCTACGGCTTCTGCGGCTATTGGATCCAGTGGATGTGGGGGTTCCTGATCGCCGTCTTCTACTTCGCGTACATGGGCAAGTGGATCCGGCGGAGCGGCGTCCTGACCGGGGCCGAATGGATGGCTCTGCGGTTCGGCGGGAGTGGGCCCGGCGAGGCGGCAAGGCTGGCGTATACACTGTTTGCCGTCCTCACGCTGACCACGTTCATCGGTTACACGGCGGTCGGGATGGGCAAGTTCGGGGCGGAGTTCCTCCCGGTCCGCCAGTGGATGGAGGGCCGGTTCGGTCCCGATACCGCGGCCCATGCGGACCCGATCTGCGCGGCGGCGATCATCGGCATCACCGGGGCATATGTGATCATGGGCGGCTTCGTCGGCCTGACGCTCGTCGAGTTCGTCCAGACGATCATCCTGACCTGCGGGGCGCTGATGATCGCCTACCTGGGCTTCGCGGCATTCAGCCACAGCGAGGTGGCCTCGGCCCTGACTTCACTGGCCGTCGGCGAGAACCGGCTTGTCAGCGTCGACCCTGCCGCCTGGTACACCATCCGGCCCTCGTGGCGGATCGCCAACACGCAGGACATGTACGCCCTCTTCGGGCTGGTGGTCCTCACGTTCGTGGCCAAGGGCGTGTTGCTGGGGCTCAGCGGCCCCGAGCAGCTCTACGACTTTCAGAAGTTCCTGGCCACGCGCAGCCCCCGGGAGGCCTCGCTGGCCGGGATGCTCTGGGGCATCGTGCACACCGTTCGCTTCCCGATGGCGATGGCGATCGCGGTGCTGGGCCTGGTCGCCGTCGCCGGCGAGGGCGGGGGGAAGTTCGACGCCGAGAAGGTCCTGCCCATGTCATCGCCAACGTCCTGCCGACGGGGCTGCTGGGCCTGGCGCTGGCGGCCTTGCTCTCGGCGTTCATGGCCACGTTCAGCGCGATGGTCAACGGGGCCGCGTCCTACCTGATTCGCGATATCTATCAGCACTATCTCCGCCCGAGGGCGTCGGAGGCCCATCTGGTGGCGGCCAGCAAGGTTGCGTCGGTGCTCATGATCCTGATCGGCATCGGCATCTCGTTCATGTCCGGCTCGATCAACACGATGATCACCTGGATCCTTGGGTTTCTCGGTTCCGCGGTGATCGTGCCGAACGTCCTGCGGTGGTACTGGTGGCGGCTGAACGGCACGGGATTCGCCGCGGGGATGTTCACGGGCATGGTCCTCTCGCTCGGTCAGGCCCTGGCGGAGCGGTGGAGGCTGATCGAGGGCATGCCGGTGTATGTGGTGATCCCCCTTCTGGCCGGCGGGACGACGCTGGTGGCCGTCGCCGTATCGCTTCTGACGCCGCCGACGGACCTCCCGACGCTCGCGAGGTTTTATAGGACGACGCAGCCCGCCGGGCTGTGGGGCCCCGTCGTCGAGCACATTCGGCGGACGGAGCCCGAATACCGCAAGGACCTGTCCTTCGGCTGGGATGCCCTCAACGTGATTATCGGTCTGCCGTGGCTGTTCGCCCTGTATGTCGGGCCGTCGTACCTGATCGTCCACCGGTGGGGGGAGTTCGCCGTCTGCGCGGTCGTGGTGGCGGCCGGCTCGCTTGTTCTTTACGGCACCTGGTATCGGCGCCTCCCCGAAGTCGTCGCAGGGGAAGAAGCGGGTTGAGGGCTGCCGATCGCTTGGGCCCGGCGATGGCGCGGGAGCCGAAAGAGCACTATCGTGATCTTGATGACTCGGCGAAAAATCGGCGGAATTATCGGAAGCCCGGCATTGCTTTTGTCCGATAGGTTGAGTAAGAAGGTCTTGTCCGATGAAGTCGAAGCCGCAGACTCGAATGGCGAAGGTGCTGGGAAGCCTCGTCGGCGCGATGACGGTCGGCGCGCTCGTCCTTCATTGGATTGAGCCGCCCGGCCCCCAGGCCGACAACGGGTATGCGATCCAGCTCCGCGCGATCGAAGCGAAACAGGTCGTTCGCGCCGACTCGTTTGCCCCGCTCGCGCACTGGCAGGGCGTCATTATCCGCGTCGCGCCCTCTTCGCAACCGCACTTCCAGGTAACGGCGACCGGCAAGTACATCCGCACCGAGCGGTGGTATCGGGAGGCCGCAACCGGGGCCGAGGGATTCATTGAGGTGGGTCTGGAGCCGGCCCGCCTTCGCAACGGCCAGATGCCCCCGCAACAGATGACCGCCCTGGTGGCACTGTTGTTTGAGCTTCAACGGGCGTTCCTGCCCGACGGCGGTCGGGTCGAGCTTGATGAGCGATCGTTCGCCGCCGGCGGCCGAAACGCCAACCAGGTGGAGAAGGTTAGGGCACTCCTCCGCTCGGCCGGCCTAGGCTGATTCAGCCCGATCACTATTCCATAACGCACTGGCTTTTATGAAGTTAAAGGTCTTTGTCTGGTCATGCCGCACCCGTGTTCGCGTTGTCGCTCCGACCGGGCACGCGATGAAATACCAACGGTGTCGGGTTCTCTTGCACCCGCCGCGCGTCGAGGATCGGGCCGAGGGGTTGAAACACTTCGAGGCTCCGCGACAAGGGACTGTACGAAACGACCGCCTGCCCCTATAATGACCCTTGGTTGGTCCTTTCGAGCAGGCTGGATACGCGGCAGGGTTGACGATATCCGTAGTGCCTCCTCGGTTGCTGTTCCAGCCTTTCTGGGCCGAAATGCAGGCCCCTTTCGCACGCGACCCGGAAAGCAAAACGCGGGTCGTAACGCCCTCGCACAGGAGAACAAGACGATGGGCAAGAAACTGTATGTGGGAAACCTGCCGTACGATGTGAGCAGCTCTGACCTGGAGCAGCTGTTCTCGCAGCACGGGACGGTCGAGAGCGCGGAAGTGATCAACGACCGCATGACCGGCCGAAGCAAGGGTTTCGGGTTTGTGGAGATGGGCTCCGAGCAGGAGGCCCAGACGGCGATCGCAGCACTGAACGGCAAGGACCACAGCGGGCGCGCATTGACCGTCAACGAGGCCAAGCCCCGCGAGAATCGCGGCGGCGGTGGCGGCCGTGGCGGCTACGGCGGCGGCGGCCGCGGCGGGTACGGTGGCGGTGGCCGGCGCGACCGGTATTGAGAACCACGAAACGCCCACCCGAAAAGGCCACGGCTCGCCGTGGCCTTTTCTTTGGGCCCCGGCGGATGCGGAGCGCCGTCCCGGCGGCGGTGCTCAATCCGCCGAGCGACAAGGAGTCGTCGTCATCATGAAGCTGTCGCTGGAGGAGTTCGAAGAGCTTGTGGACGAGGCGCTTGAGGCGATCCCGAAGGCCTTCGAGCCGTACATGGAGGGCCTCGCGATCGACATTGAGCCGATGCCGGACCGCGAGACGCTTGAGGAGATGGGGATCGACGACCCTCGCGATCTGCTCGGGCTGTACCGGGGCACGCCGCTGACCGGCCGCAGCGTCGAGCACTCGATGCGGATGCCCGATTCGATCGTGATTTATCAGCGAAACATCGAGCGGATGTGCCGGACCCGTCGGCAACTGGTCCGTCAGATCCGCAAGACAATCCTGCACGAGGTCGGCCACCACTTCGGCCTCGACGAGGATGAACTGGACCGTATAGGATACGGTTGACGCCGCCGATCGCGGCGGCCTCGACTGCCCGAAGGAGACGCTGGACATGCCGACAAGCCGCCGACTTGCACAGTGCCTCGGCGCGACGGCGATTGCGACCGCGCTGCTACAGGCCTCCGCCCTCGCCGAGCCGCCGTCCGGGACATCGGGCCCGGCGAAGATCATCGGCCTGTACGTCCATCAGCACTGGCCGTACAACCACCCCTATGCCGCGCGGACGTGGACGCTCGACGACTGGCGCGGCTACGCCGGCGGCCTGAAGGAGCTCGGCTACAACACGATTCTCGTCTGGCCGCTCCTCGAGACGATGCCCGACCCGCTCACGCCCAGCGATTGTGCGAATCTGGAGAAGATCGCCGTCGTCATCGACATGCTCCACCGGGAGCTGCGGATGCGGGTGTACATCGCCCTCTGCCCGAACGTCGGCTGCGTCGACGAGGAGGCCGGGAAGGCCCCGTTCGAGAAACGGCACTTTTTCTATTGCGATACCCGCATCAACCCGGCCGACCCGGAGGCGCTACGGCGGCTGATCGACCGGCGGGAGAAGCTCTTCCGGCCGCTGGCGGCCGTCGACGGCGTGGCGATCATCGACAGCGACCCCGGCGGCTACCCGGGTTCGACGAACGCCGAGTTCGTCAACCTGCTGGCGGAGCACCGCCGCATGCTCGACCGGTTGCGGCCGGGGATCGAGCTGTGGTACTGGATGCACGTCGGCTGGGAGGGCTACTGCCGCTTCTACCGCACCGGGCGGTTCTCCTGGGGCACCGCCGAGGAGCACACGGAGGCCCTCCGCCTGCTGAAGGCGCTGAATCCGGAGCCCTGGGGCGTGGCGAACGGCCTGCCCTATGCCGAGAAGCTCGGTATTGCCGACCGCGTGATCAGCTTCAACTACGGCCGGATCGAGGCCGAGCCCTCGTTCCCGATGACCAACTTCGGCGGCGACAGCGCCTACGAGGGCGGCCGGTCCGCCACGGCCCGGGGCGTCATGGGCAATGCCCAGACGCACTGCCTCCAACTGCCCAACACCTTCGCGTTTGCGCGGGGCGCCCTCGGTCGGCCGGTCGGCGATGCGGACTACGTCGGCTTCGCGAACGACCTGATCCCGGGCCAGGGCGAGCGGATCGTCCGGGCGTGGAAGGCGCTCCAAGGCGCGGACAGCGCCGTCATGCGAAAACTGGCGGACGAGTTGACCGCCCTGCCGGATGCCGACCTCGCGGCGGGCCGGCTGCGCGGCCTGCTGTTCGGAGATCCCCGGCGGTTCGTGATCGACCTGGTGATGCAATTGCGGCTGCGGGCGGCATTCGAGGACTTCCGCCGGGCGGCCGACGGCGGCCGGCCCACGCGCGAATCGTTCGGCCCCTTTGTCGCCGCCGCGGAGGCCTGGCAGCGCCGCCACGGCTACGAGAACGCGTGGTGGTGGCCCGCGATGGATGCCGCCCTCTACAAGCTCGATGCGCCGCGGATTCACGCCGTCCTGGCCACGCAGTTCCGCATCGACCGGGCCCCCGCCCCCAGCACCACCCAGACGCCCGTCGACCTGCTGCCGAAGGACCCGGCGACCACCGAGACCTACACGACGCGCTTGCTCGCCGCCATGCGCGAGACACTCGACGCGATGCGCTGACCGCACGCGACCGGCGCGCGGGAACGCCCCGTTCACGGGAGGGCCGGGCGTCCTCCCGGCTCGCGCGGCGCGGCCCGCGCGTTTTGGACCGCGGGGGCCTTGCCGCCGCTGTCGCTGGGGCGTGTTGTGACGCGCCGGTGCGCGGCAGAGCGTCCCGGTCTAAGCGGTGGCGTTGCCACCGCAGTCCGCAGGCGGCGACGGACGATGGACGGCGCGAAGCGGATCGCCGGAAACGCCCGGACGCGGGAGAATCGGCGTCGGAGAAGCTTGTCGGGAGAATCAGAGAGGGGGAATAACCGCAAAAAACTCCGGAACCTGTGGTGACCTCACGATCACGCCACGGGTGTACTCCGGATTCGGCCCTGCAAGGCGTCTTTTTTCGCTTTGCCGGTTTTTCGCCTTCTCGCTTCCCCGTCGTTGCGTTCTGCGACGACGGGGCAGAGGTTCACAGCGCCACGCGGGGGGGCGTGCGGATCCCGCTGCCCTGGTTGCGGAGGAAATCCGGCAGGAGCCAGTCGGACCATTCGTCCGCGCGAACCGGTTTGCGGACCGGGCGGGCCGGCACGCCCACGACGGTGCTCATTGGGCCCACATCGCGGATGACCACCGCGCCGGCCCCGACGACCGCCTCGCATCCGATGCGGATGTTCTGGATGACCGTCGCCCCGATCCCGATGAACGCCCCCGACTCAACCGTCACGCGGCCGGCCAGTCGTGCCCCGGGGCATACATGTGCGGCCGTGCCGATCATCGACTCGTGATCCACGATGCAGCCGGTGTTGAGGATTACCGAGTCGCCGATCTGGCAGTGCGCACAAACGAGGACCCCGGCGGCGATGACGACGTTGCGGCCCAGCGTGACGTTTCGCGCAAGATTCGCCGAGGGATGGACGGCGTTCACCAGCGGCACGCCCATCCTTTCGATCCGGGCCGCGAACGCCCGCCGGACGCCGTTGTCGCCGATCGCCACCACCGCCCCGTCGATCTGCCCTTCCGCGCGTAGCCGCCCGACGGCCTCCAGATCCCCGAGGATCGGCACGCCGTCCATGCGTCGGCCGTGCAGGGAGGGGTTTGAATCCGCGAAGCCGGCCACCTCGTACTGCCCCGCCTGTACGAGGATGTCCAATACGACACGGCCGTGCCCGCCGGCACCGATGATCACGATTCGCGGCAAAGGGCGCTGCGAAGCGGCCATAGGTCTGACACCCACGTGTGCGTCCTGGACCGGGCGGCGACCGGGGCGCCGTCCCTCAGGGGATTTATCGGACAAGGGCGTCGGCCCCTGAATGAAAACACGGCCGCCCGCCCGCAGACGGGCAACGGGCGCGGCGTGGCAGGTGCCGGCGACGTGCCTTCGTGCGTTGACGCTTCAGTAGTTGTACGCTAGCATGGGCCGTTCCCTGCCGATCCTGGTGGGGCGTGCCGTCGTAGACACGTTACGGGGATTGAGCGGCGGGAGGCCGCAATGCCGGTTGACGAAGGCTCAGCACACGGGGGCGGCGTGGGACGATCCTTGGCCGGGTCGTTGCGGCGTCGGGGTTTCGTGGCCTGCGTGATCATGCTGGCCCTGATGACGGCGGGCTTCTACGCCGTCACCTGGAAAATGCGGCTTCGGAAGCTGCCCGTTCCGCTGCGCGCCCCGCTTGCGAAGCTCGACAAGAGTGCTCTCTTTCCGCCGTATCGCTTCAAGGAGGCCTTTGACATCAACCCGGAGGTCCTCGACACGCTCGGCACCGATCAGTACATCCAGTGGATCCTCTACGACGAGAGCGTGGACGAGGCAAACCCCGTTCGCCGGGTCAGCCTGTTCATCACCTACTACACGGGGCAGCCCGATCCCGTCCCGCACATCCCGGAGGCATGCTATCTGGGGGCCGGCTACCTGGTCCGAAAGTCGGAGGACTGGACCGTGTCGCTGCCGGAGTTGAAGCTGGAGATCCCCGCCCGCCTCCTCGAACTCGAGAAACGCGGCCGGCTGGGGTCCGAACAGCCCATCGTAGCATACCTGTTCGGCGTCAACGGCCAGTTCGCCTCGGACCGCAACGCCGTCCGTGCAATCATCGGAAACCCGTTCGAGCCGTACTCCTACTTCTCGAAGGTCGAGGTGCGCTTCGACAGCCCGACCACCGGCGCCACCCCCAACCGCGAGCAGGCCCGGGCGGCCGCCGACAGGCTTTTCAAGAAGCTCGTTCCCGTTCTGGTCAATAACCACTGGCCCGACTGGAAGGCGCTGCACGAGAAACCCGCAACGAAATAGGGCAGGATGACATGGCCAAGCAACTGAACAAACAGCTCGTAATCCTTCTGACCATCGGCGGCATGGTTCTGACCGGCTTGGCCGGCGTCATGCTCGTCAGCTACTTGCCGGAGCGAAACCCAAACTATTACGTCAAGCAGGCGGAGGAGGCGTCGGCCAAGGGCGAGCATCGCAAGGCGTCGCGTCTCTACAGCCGGGCCTGGCGCGTGTCGAACAAGGCCATGTACCTCGTCTATGCCGGCCAGGAGGCCCTTGAGGCCGGCGACATCGATGCGGCGAGAAAGGCGTGGCAGCAGGCCATCATCCTTACGAGCGACGCGCGCGATACGAGGGATCCGGACCCGTTGGCGCCGTGGCGTGCCGCCCTGGCGGCCCACGAGAACCTCGTACGGTTTGCCCTCCAGGTCGCGCCGTACAGCGGCGGGACGACGGGATGGGAGCAGGTGGACTCCTTGTCGAGTTCCCTGCTGGCCCTCCCGCAGGGTCAGAACAGCTCGATGGGCCTGTACGCCCGGGGCCTGGCACGCCTGGCCCTGCGAAACGTGAAGACGGAGAACGAGGAGCTCGGAAAGGCGGACCTGATCGCTGCCAACCGAATGGCCCCGGAGGACCCGGACATCGCAAACGGCCTGGCGCGGTACGTCGAAGACCGCGGCATTCTGAAGGACGAGGAGGCCCGCAGGGCGGAGGCCGAAGCGCGGCAACTCGAAAGCCAGGGGCAGCAGGCGGAGGCGAACCGGCGTCGGGCGGAGGCAAAGACGGCCCGCGAAGAGTCGAAGAGATTCTATGAGGAAGCCGAGCGAATCCTCCGCGAGACCGTGCGCATGGCCGAGCGCAACGCCGCCGCCACGCAGCCGACGACCCGCCCCGCCGTGGCGTTTGAAGATCGGTCGCCCGCGGAGGCGGCGGCGGCCGCCCACCGGTACTGTGGGGAGTTCCTCGTTCGGCGCGCCCGCTGGGACGACGCCCTGGAGGAGTTCAACAAGGCCGTGGCCCTGGCCCCCCGGAGTGTCGAGAACCACGTGGCCGTGGGGCAGTACTGGGCGGCCCGCGGCATGGCCGACCAGGCGCCGGCGGCCGGGACCACGCAGCCGAGTGCGCCCCCGCGCATCCGGGAGGATTGTTTCGCCAAGGCCCGCGACGCCCTGATTGCCGCGTGCGAGCTCGACCCCCGCGAGTACGTCACGTTTATTACCCTGGGCAAGCTGTATCGCATGCACGGAGATCTCGCACAGGCCGCGAAGGTCTACGATCAGCGGCTGGCGAGAGGCGGCACGCGCGAGGGCCTCAAGAGTTGGCTGGACCAGAACTACCGGATGCTTCTTCTCGACGAGGCGTTCCAGACGACCTTACAGCGGCTGTCGGCCACCACCACCGCCGAGGCCGAGAAGACCGCCGAGAGCGATCTGGTCAAGGCCCTGGAGGGCTACTACCAGAAGGCCAGCGCCGAGGCGCGATCGGGGGAGAGCGACCCTCGCACGCTGTTCATGAAGGGCCGGATCGAGCTCGTGAAGCGGAATTACCGCGAGGCCATCAAGGCGCTTGAGGGCGCGATCAAGAACCTCCCGCCGAACGATCCGCTCGGGGCCGACATTCGCTTTGTGTTGGGCAACGCCTACAGCGTCGTCGGCGAAACGGGCGAGGCCGTCCGGCAATGGGAGGACCTGCTCCAGCGGAGGCAGGCGCAGGGGCGGGCGCCCGGCGACGAGGAACTGGCCCGATACGCGGCCGCCCTGCTGGCCAACCGCGACCCGCGCGCCGGCCAGGTGGCCGATCAGGCGCTGCGGCTCAATCCCGCCAATCGCACGGCCCTCAGCGTAGCCTTGCAGGTCGCTCGCGGACAGAATAACGCGGCGCGCGTCGCCGAGATCGAGAAGCAACTGGGCATCCAGACGGACCCGACGAGCATCCCCGCCGTGCTGGCGCGCATCCAGCAGTCGCTGATGCCGGGCGACCCGACCGAGAAGCCCTCGCCCGAGGCGATCCGGGCCGCCGAGTCCGAACTCCGAAAGCTCCTGGAGAAAGACCTGTTCAGCGACAGGTGATCTACTTCCTGTTGAATCTGTTGGTGGCGGACAACCGCACCGCGGAGATCCCGCCGATCATCGACAAGGCCATCGCGGCCGCCGGCACCATCGCGGACGAGCAGGAGCGGGCGGCGTTCGTTCGCGCCCTTCAGGCGCTCCGCATTCGGACCGAACCCGGCCGGAGCCCCGAGGAGGTCCTCAAGGCCCGCGAGGAGCTGATTGCGCAGGAAACGAACCCGGCGACCCGCGAGTTGCAGTTCGTCCAGCTCTACATGAGCGTCAACGACCCGAAGAAGGCTGTGGAGCACGCCAAGAAGGCCCTGAGCCTTGGCGACGTGGACACCCAGACCCTCGAGGCATTCCTCTCCCTGGCGCTTACGGCGAAGGACGAGGCCTGGGCCTCGGAGATCGTGAAGAAGGCGGCCGCGCAGAATGCCGACGGGGCCGGCGGACGGCTGTTCGCCAGCCGCAAGGCCCTGAGCGCCGCCCTGGCGGCCCAGAACGCCGGCGATTCCGCGACGGCGGCGAAGGAGTTCGACCGGGCCATCGCCGAATGTCGCGCGGGGCTGGAGGTGCTTGGCACCAGCTCGCCCGGACAGACGCTTCTGGGGCAGATCCTGATGGCCGCCGGGCGCTTTGACGAGGCGAAGGCGGCCTTGACGCGGGCCACGGAGATCAACCCCAACCTGGGGGCGGCGTGGATCTCGCTCGGGCAGATCGCCGAGCGCCGCGGCCAGACCGACGAGGTGGAAAAGTGCTTCGCTCGGGCGCGCGTGCTGGCGCCGCAGGCGGCGTGGGTCGTGCAGAAGCTTCGGGAGGAAATGGAACGGAAAAACCCCGAGCAGGCGATCGCCGCCTATGAGGAAATGCGAAAATCCATCCCCGCCGATCCCGAGAAGATCGAGCTGGGGCATATCGGAAACCTGATCCGCCTGGGCCAGTTGTACGCCCAGGTCGGCAAGCCCGACCAGGCGGAGAAGGTTCTCCAGGAGGCGCTCGAGAAGAACCAGGCCAACGACCGTCTCAAGAACCGCTCGGCGCCCCACTTTTATGCACAGTT
>CAZTVU010000087.1:11898-17508 GCA_964617025.1 uncultured Planctomycetales bacterium
GCTGGAGCGCACGGACAAGCCCGATCCGCAGCGCGGCATGGAGATCCTCAAGGCCTACGCCCAGTCGCTTACCGAGAAGGAGGAGAAGGCCAGCGCCATGCTTCTGGTGGGGCAGTACATGCAGGAATGGGCCCGGCGCGGCCTCCCCGGCGCGCCGTCGCTGGCCGATATCGACGCGACGGCCAACGCGGCGGTCAACATCGCCGATACGTACGAGGTCCTGATGGGCGTGGGCACCTGGTATCGGCAGAGCAACCGCCCCATGCAGGCGGTCGACTACTACAAGCGGGCCGCGGAGAAGGTCCCGCAGACGCCCGAGGGCCGGGAGCGGGCCAAGATCGCCAAGCGCTACATGCTCGACACCCTGATTCTCACGACCAACGACCAGCGCCGGGCCGAAGTGGACAAGGCCGTCGACGCCTACATCCAGGAGTACCCCGACGACGCGAACGGCCTGCTCCTCAAGGGCCACCACTGCATGGTGACGAATCGGGTGGACGAGGCCTATGAGGCCTTCACCCGGTGCATCGAGAAGGACCGGGGAAACGCTCAGGCGTATTTCCGCCGCGGCGGCGTCCTCTTCCGCAAGGCGTTCAAGGACGGCAACTGGGACCGCGCCATGGAGGACCTCCGAGAGGCCAAGCGGTTGGCGCCCTCCGCCTTTGAATACGAACACCGCATCATGCTGGCCAGTTGTCTCCAGAAGAAGGGCGACACGGCGGCGGCCGTCGCCGAGCTGGAGAGCATCCTTCAGGAGGATCCCGCGGCGGCCAACGTGCCCCGGATCATCGTGGACATGTACGACCAGGCCGACAAGCGCGCGCAGGCCGAGGAAAAGGCGACGGAGTTCCGCAACCGATACCCGGACGATCCGTACTGGCCGCTGCGCCTGGCGCAACTCGCCGAGCGCCAGGAGGTGCGCAACCCCGCGCGGATCATCGCGCTGTGCCGGGCCGCGGCCGAGACCGGCAAGGAACCGCGGGGGCACTTCCGGCCGGATCTGGTCACCCAGGTGCTGCGGGCCATGATGACCTATCAGCAGTATGACGAGCTGATCGACTATATGACCCGCACCGTTCCCCCCGAGAAGCGCATGCCCGAGCACCTGGCGATGCTCGGCATGGTCTATGCGAAAAAGAAGCAGGATGGCCAGGCCCGCAAGGTCTTCGACGAGGCCCTCAACGCGGCAAGGGGCTCGCTGAGCGAGTCGAGCCGGGTCGCAGATATCCTGCGCAACGCCTACGACGTGCCCGCGGCGGTCAAGACCTTTCGAGATCGGTTCGCCGCCGCCCCGAACGACCGCACGACCCAGTACGTCCTCGGCACGCTTCTCATCGTCGCCGGGGATGCGGCGAACGCCGAGGGACGCGCCGACGAGGCGAAAGCCCACCGCGCCGAGGCGGAAAAGCTCCTCAAGGACGCCCTGGTCGGCGTGAAGGACACGGCCGACAAACTGATTGTGATGCGCGGCCTGAGCACAATCTACTACGCCGAGAAACGCTACGACGAGGCCGAGCAGACGTACAGGGAAATGCTGCAGCTCGAACCGAACGACGCGTTCGCGCTGAACAACCTCGCGTACATGCTCATGACCGACCTCAAGAAGCCCAAGGAGGCCGAGCCGTACGCCCGCCGGGCCGCGGCGGTCAGCGGCAACAACGCCAACATCATCGACACGTTCGGCTGGAACCTCGCGCTGCTCGGCCGGCACGCCGAGGCCCTCGACCAGTTCTCGCTGGCCATCGAGGCCGATCCGTTCAACAGCATCGCCACGTATCACCGCGGGATGACCTACAAGAAGCTCAGCGATGCCGAGACGGACGCCGCCCGGAAGGACCAGCTCCTGCGGCGCGCCCGCGACGACGCACGCCGGGCCTTCGAGCTGGCCTCGCGAAAGAGGGAGGCCGACACCCTGCGAGACGTCGCCGAGCTGATGAAGGAACTGGGACTGCCGGTGCCGGCCACGCAGCCGGCCGCGCCCGGCTGATCCGCACGCCGGAGCCTCGGTTTCCGAACGGAGAACGTCACCCCCGGTGCCGCCGCGCGCGTCATCCCCGACGATCGCGCGCGGTCGATCACAGCATCACTTCGAGCAGGGCCCGCTGGAAATGCAGCCGGTTCTCGGCCTCCTGAAAGATCAGCGACTGCGGCCCGTCCATTACCTCGTCGGTGATCTCCACGTTTCGGTACGCCGGCAGGCAGTGAAGCACGACGGCCGTCGGCCCGGCGATCCGCATCAGTTCCGCGTTGACCTGATAGCCCTGGAAGTCCCGCATCCGCTGTTCGCGCTCCTTCTCCTGGCCCATCGATGTCCACGTGTCCGTCACGACCACGTCCGCCCCGCGAACGGCCGCCCGCGGATCGTCCGTCTGGTCGATCCGGGCCCCGGGGACCGCACGGCGGATGCCCTCGACGAACTTTTCGGGGAACCGGTACGCCTCCGGCGCGGCCAGCGTGAACGCCATGCCGAGCTTCGCGCATGTCCACGCGAGCGACTTGGCCACGTTGAACCCGTCGCCGACGAACACCAGCCGCCGGCCGGCCACGTCGCCGAAGTGCTCCAGCAGCGTCATCGCGTCGGCCCCGGCCTGGCACGGGTGCGCCTCGTCGGACAGCCCGTTGATCACCGGCACCTTCGCATGCCGCGCCATGGCCTCGATGAACGAGTGCTCGAAGACGCGGGCCATGATCCCGTCGCACATCGACGCAATGACGCGGGCGACGTCCTCGACGGCCTCCCGCCGGCCCAGGCCCACCTGGTGGTCTTCGAGGTTGATCGCGTGGCCGCCGAGCTGCAGCATCGCCAGCTCGAAGCTCAGCCGCGTCCGCAGCGAGGGCTTCTGGAACACCATTGCCAGCGACTTGCCCGCCAGCAGCGGCGGCCGCTCGCCCGCCGCAAACGCCTTCTTCCGCTCGATGGCATACGCCAGCAGCCGCCGCAGCACCGCCGCATCCACGTCGGCGATCGCCAGGAAATGCCGGATTCCGCGCAGCTCGGGGGGGATTCTTGCGCTCATGCGGACACCAGTTTCGATTCGGCCCGGGCGAGGGCCTCCGCCAGGATGCCCAGTCCCTCGTCCAGTTCCTCGTTCGTGATCGTCATCGCCGGCAGCATCCGCAGCACCGTCTCCTGCGTGCAGTTCACCCGCAGGCCCAGCTCCAGCGCCGCCGTCACGACCTCCGCGCCCGGCACCGACAACTGCACGCCGATCATCGCCCCGCGGTGCCGCACGCCCTCGATGAACGCGAAGCGCGACCGCATCTCCAGTACGCGGGCGGCGATCGTCTCGCCGACCTGCACCGCCCGCTCCAGCAGGCCCTCCGCTTCGATCGCCTCGATCGTCGCCAGGCCCGCGCGGACGACCAGCGAATTCGCCCCGAACGTGCTCGCGTGCGTGCCCGGCGTGAAGGCGTCGGCCACCTCCGGCCGGGCCAGCGTCACGCCCAGCGGCGCGCCGCCCGCCGTCGCCTTCGCCAGCGTCATGATGTCCGGCTCGATCCCCGCGTGCTGGTAGCCGAACCACTTGCCCGTCCGACCCATTCCCGTCTGCACCTCGTCGAGGATCAGCAGCAGATTCCGGTCGTCGCACAGGTCGCGAAGCCGCGGCAGGTAGTCCTCGGCGGGGATGTTCACGCCGCCCTCGCCCTGGATCGGCTCGAGCATGACGGCCGCCGTCTCGTCGTCGACGGCCGCGGCGACGGCGTCGAAGTCGTTGTAGGGCACATAGACGAAGCCCGGCACGAGCGGCTCGAACCCGCTGTGGATCCGCGACTGCGCCGTCGCACTCATCCCCCCGTACGTCCGCCCGTGAAAGCTCTTCTCCATCGTGACGATCTTGTAGCGGCCCGGGCCGGCGTGCTTGCGCGCCAGCTTGATCGCCGCCTCGTTCGCCTCCGTCCCGCTGTTGCAGAAGAAAGCCCGGCCGCCGAAGCTCCGCTCCGACAGCATCCGGGCCAGCCGCCCCTGCTCGACCGTGTAGAACGTGTTGTCCACGTGGATCAGCCGTCCGGCCTGCTCGCGGATCGCCTCCACCACGCGCGGGTGGCAGTGGCCCAGCAGGCTGCACCCCCAGCCGGGGAACAGGTCGATGTACTTCCGGCCGTCCAGGTCCCAGAACGTGCTGCCTCGGGCCTGCGCCACCACAAGCTTCGTCCGCTTGTAGTTGTTCATCACGAACTGGGAATACTGCTCGAATACGTCGTCTTGCGTCACGTCGTCTCCGCCTCGTGAAAGGGTGGGCCTCGGCCCACCGGGTTGGTTGCCTGTTTACGGAAGTATCTGCGTGCCCGAGCCCCGGTCCGTGAAGATCTCGAGCAGCAGCGAGTGCTCCAGCCGCCCGTCGATGATGTGGGCCTTGCTCACGCCCGCATCCAGCGCCCGGAGGCACGCCTCGACCTTTGGGATCATCCCGCGGTCGATGATCCGGCGCGCCACCAGGTCGGCGATCTCCGTGCGGTTCAGCGACGAGCAGTGCGAGGTCGGGTCGTCCGGATTCGTCCGGATCCCGTGCGTGTCGGACACCATCACCAGCTTCTCCGCCTTGACCGCGGCGGCAACCTCGCCCGCCGCCGTGTCCGCGTTGCAGTTCAGCGAGCCGCCCGCCGGGTCGATCGCGATCGGCGCGATCACCGGGACCGTGTCCGCCTCGCAGAGCAGGCGCAGGATCTTCGCGTTGACCTGCGTCACCTGCCCGACATAGCCGATGTCCAGCCGCCGGTCGCCCTCGCCCGCCAGGTACTTGCGCTCGGCGAAGAGCACGCACGACGTCAGGCTGTTCAGGCCGATCGCCGCCACGCCCAGCGACTCCAGCGTGTCGACCAGCCGACGGTTGATCCGCCCGCAGAGGACGTTTTCCGCGATCGTCAGCGTCCGTTCGTCGGTGTACCGCAGCCCCTGCACCCACTGCGGCTCCAGCCCGGCCTCGTCCATCGCCGCCGTGATCTCCTTACCGCCGCCGTGGACGATGATCGGCTGCATGCCGACGTAGTTCATGAACGCGATGTCGCGCAGCATCTCCCGCTCCGCCTCGGGGCTGTCCATCACCGATCCCCCGAGCTTCACCACCACCATGCGGTCGTAGTAACGCTGGATGTAGGGCAACGCCTCGATCAGGACCGCTGCCTTGCCGATTGCCTGTTCCACGCTGCGTTCCTCGCAAAGAAACAAACTCCTGATGTTACCGCGCTCCGGCGCATCGATCAACGGCAGGCGACTCCCCGGCTGCCCGGTTGTCTTCGCGGATCCACGAGGCAGCGGCCCCGGCGGGGAAGGCCCGTGTCGGGGCCTGTTGACGCTGCCGAGCCGAGGCAACCGCGGCCATCATCGCAAGAAAAGAACCGGGACCGGCGCAGAGGCCGGTCCCGGTCGTGGAATCCGTGATGGAGGGGGTTGCTATCCTCGCCGCCGACGGCTCAACGCCAGACCGCCGAGGGCCAGCAGCGACAGCGTCGCCGGTTCGGGGATCACGGCCACGAACCCGCGCGTGCTGTTGTCCGCCGCCCAGATGCCGAAGCCGGCCAGCACCCGGCCGTCGTCCGACGCCGCATACACCCGCAGTAACCGTTCACGCCTGTCGGTCAGATTCGCTTATCCAGCGGTGTCGGCAGGTC
>CAZTVU010000088.1:0-2285 GCA_964617025.1 uncultured Planctomycetales bacterium
CGTCGATCATGCCGGGCAAGGTCAACCCCGTCATCCCCGAGGCCGTCTCGCAGGCGGCCATCGCCGTCATCGCCAACGACCAGGCGATCACGCAGGCATGCTCGCTGGGCAATCTCGAACTCAACGCGTTCCTGCCCTTGATCGCCGACGCGCTGCTGGGCAGCCTCGATCTCCTCCGCAACGCGTGCATGATCTTTCACCGCTTCTGCGTCGCCGGCATCGAGGCGGACGCGGAACGGTGCCGCCGGCACGTCTCCGGCGCAACGGCCGCCGTCACCGCGCTGGTCGAGGCGATCGGCTATTCCGCCGCCGGGGAAGTCGCCGCCGCCGCGCGGGCCGAGAATCGCACCATCCGGGAGATCGTCGTCGACCGCGGTCTTTTGAGTGCCGAGCAGTATGATCGTCTCGTCTCGGCGGAGGCGACGTTGCGGTTGGGCTCCGCCGATACGGAGGGCCGCCCATGAAGGCCGCGCCCCGGGGCACTCGCCTGCACATCGCTCTCTTCGGCCGCCGAAACGTCGGCAAGTCGTCGTTGCTCAACGCCCTGACGCGGCAGACGGTATCCATCGTCTCCGACGTCGCCGGCACGACGACCGACCCCGTCGAGAAGCCGATGGAAATGCTGCCGATCGGCCCCGTGCTCTTCATCGACACGGCCGGCGTCGATGACATCGGCGCCCTCGGCGGCCTGCGGGTCGAACGCACGCGGCAGGTCTTCGACCGCACCGACGTCGGCATGCTCGTGGCCGAGGCCGGGGCCTGGGGGCGGTTCGAGGACGAGATCCTCGCCGAACTGGCCGGGCGCAAGATCCCCGCCATCGTCGTGTTCAACAAGGCCGACCTGGGGGAACCGGAGGCCGACCTGCTCGATCGGCTGGAGGAGCAGCGCGTGCCGTGTGTACGAACGGTCGCGTCCCGGGGCGACGGCGTGCTCGACCTTCGCGAGGCGCTCATCCGCGCGACGCCGGACGAATTCATCAACCCTCCCTCCATCATCGGCGACCTCGTGCCGGCCGGCGAGCTCGTCATGCTCGTCGTGCCGATTGACCTGGAGGCGCCCAAGGGCCGGCTGATCCTCCCGCAGGTGCAGACGATTCGGGACATCCTCGACAACGACGCCTACTGCATGGTCGTCAAGGAACGCGAACTGCGCGACGCACTCGACCGCCTGAAGCGCCAGCCGGCCCTCGTCGTCACCGACTCACAGGGGTTCCTCAAGGTCGCGGGGGACACGCCGAATGACGTCCCGCTGACGTCGTTCTCGATCCTGTTCGCGCGTTTCAAGGGCGACGTGACCGAGTTCACCCGCGGGGCGCTGGCGATCGATCAACTGCGGGCGGGCGACCGCGTGCTCATTGCGGAGGCGTGCACGCACCACCCCATCGGCGAGGACATCGGGCGCGTCAAGATCCCCCGCTGGCTGACGCAGTACGTGGGGGGCAGGCTGGAGTTCGCCACGACGCAGGGGCACGATTTTCCGGTGGACCTCTCGCCGTACCGGCTTGTGGTTCACTGCGGCGGCTGCATGTGCAACCGGCGCGAGGTGCTCTCGCGGATTCTGCGATGTCGAAAGGCCGGCGTCCCGATCACCAACTACGGCATGTGCATCGCGTACTCGCTGGGGATCTTCGAGCGGGCGTTGGCCCCGTTTCCGGCCGCCGCCGAGACGTACCGGCGGCTGCGCCGGCGACCCGGAGGATCGGAGCCTCCGCCGCCTACAGCGACTCCGGGTCGCTCGCATAGCGTCGGGCCGTCTCGCGGCTGATCCGGCCCGCCGCGACCAGTCGCCGCAGAGACTCGTCGAGGGTGACCATCCCGTCTCGCTTGCCGGTCTGGAGCGCCGAGGTCAGTTGCTCGATCTTGCCGGTGCGGATCGCGCTGGCGACGGCGAAGTTGTTGAACAGGACCTCCACGGCAAGCACCCGCCGCTCGCTCTCGCCGGCGGAGGGCAACAGGTGCTGGCTGACCACACAGCGAAGGCTGAGCGCGAGTTGCGACCGGACGGCGTCCTGCGAATCGGGGGTGAACAGGTCGGCGATGCGCGTGATGGCCCCCTTGGTGTCCAGCGTGTGCACCGTGGACAGGATCAGATGACCGGTCTCGGCGGCGCTCAAGGCGATCTGGGCCGTGTCGCGGTCCCGGATCTCGCCGACGAGGATGACGTCCGGATCCTGCCGCAGCCCGTATTTCAGGCCGTCGTAGAAGCTGGCCACGTCGACCCCGACCTCGCGCTGCGTGATCACCGAACCGCCCGCACGGGGAAAAACGTATTCGATCGGCTCCTC
>CAZTVU010000088.1:2295-14688 GCA_964617025.1 uncultured Planctomycetales bacterium
TGGTAATGATGCGGCGATCAACCCGCTCGCTCAGCATCTTCACAAGGATCGCCATCGAGGTCGTCTTGCCCGAGCCGGTGATGCCGGTGAACAGCACAAGGCCGTTGCGGAGCTGAAGGATCCGTTCCGCGATGTCCGCCGGGAAACCGGACCACTCGAGCGAAGGGATCTCGCTGGGGATGTGCCGGAAACAGACGCCCGCCCGCTCCTGGTGAAGAAAGGTGTTGACGCGAAAGCGTTCCGGCCGACCGCGGTAGTCCATCCCGAAGGAGAAATCGCAGTTGCGGTCGCGCTCGAAGCGTTCCCACGCCGACGGCGGCGAAACGAGGCGCGTCATCGCCAGGACCGTCTCGGAATCCAGCGCAGGCAGATCGAGCGGGCGCAAGCGGCCGTGGACCCGGAGGATGGGCGGATAGCCCGCGACCAGGTGGAGATCCGACGCCTCGGTCGCGACGGCGGTCTGCAGCAGACGCGTGATGTCTTCCGGAGCGATACTTGACGGGGGCTGGTTCGGTTCCACGTACACTCCTCTTGCCGAAGCGGCCCGCAGGCCGCCGCGTGGCCCAACCATTCTACCCGCAATCCGCCGCCCGGATGCATTTGAGCCCTGCCCGCCCGACGGTCTTGGCCGCCGGGCGAAACATGCACTACACTGTGATCGCCTCACGCAACGCGAATTCGCGGACGCGACCGGCGGAGCGTACCGCCGGCCGGCCCCGCACGACCACGAGGAGCGGCACACGGTGACCATGCAGCAGACAGGCACGTTCCCGAAGGTGTTCAAAGGCACGAACCGGCACGAGGGCTGGCGCGAAATCTTCACGCCGGCGAGCGGCGCCACGCGATACCTCACATATGCGAGATGCATCCTCGGCCCAAACGTACAACGCCATGTCCTCGCGGGCGACGAACGGGAATGGGCGATCTTCTGCATCAGCGGCCCGGTGGACGTCGCCGTGGCCGATCAGCGGTTCACGCTGGCACGGCACGACATCCTGTACGTCCCGCGGCGTTGCACGGTGGAAATGGGCGGACGACCGGGCGCGGACCTCGCGCTGGGCGGCAGCCCGGCCCACATCGACGCGTCCCCGCACCTCATTCGCTTTGCCGACATCAAGGATCGGCCCGAGTACGTGATCGACGTCGGATCGCGCGAGCTCGGCACGCAGCGCCGCATCTACAACATGCTCGGCGGCAACGTTCAGGCGTCCCGGCTGCTGGCCGGTTTCACGGTCGGCACGCCCGGGGCATGGACGAGCTGGCCGCCGCACGAGCACAACGATTCCAAGGAGGAGTTCTACCTCTTCTTCGACATGCCCACGACCGCCTTCAGCACGCAATTCGTCTTCACGTCCGTCGACGCCCCGGAACTGGTCTCGCCCGTCCGCGACGGCGACTGCGTCGCCATTCCGTGGGGCTACCATCCGACGGCCGCCGCCCCCGGATACTCGACGGTGTTCATGTGGTGCATGGCCGCCTTCGATCCGGAGAAACACCGGGACCTGAAATACGGGGTGAACATCCACCCGGACCACAAGGATGTGAAGTTCTTCTGAGGGGCGGATGCCGCATGAAGATCCGAAAGCTGCGATGGTATGTCTCCGTCCTCCTGCTCCTGTCGACGCTTCTCTGTTACCTCGATCGGCAGTCGTTCGCCGTGGCCGCCCCCGCCCTGTCGAAGCAATTCGGGTTCACCAATGCGGACATCGCCTTCATCGCAAACGGCTACATGATCGTCTACGCGTTTATGCAACCCGCGGCCGGGTGGCTCATCGATCGGATCGGAACGCGCCTGGGTCTGCTGCTGGCCGTCACGTGGTGGTCGGCCGCCAATATGCTGCATGCCCTGGCCGGAGGCCGGGCCTCGTTCACGGCCTTCCGGGCTCTGCTCGGGTTCGGCGAGGCCGGGAGTTTCCCCGGGGCGATCAAGGCCGTATCCGAGTGGTTCCCGCCTCGTGAGCGCACCGTCGCCACGGGCATATTGAACATGGGGTCCGGCATCGGCGCCGTGATCGCTCCACCGCTGGTCGTGCTGCTGATCAAGTGGTGGGGCTGGCAGTCGGCTTTCGTGGTGACCGGGGCCGTCGGCTTCGTTTGGGTTGGGCTGTGGCTGGTGCTCTACCGCCATCCGGCTGTTCATCCGTGGCTGACATCGGAGGAGCGACGCCTGATCCTGGACGAAGGCACCGCGCCTGCGCAACCTCCGGACAAGGGTGGCTCCTGGAGAGTGGCGCTGCGGCACCGAGGCATCTGGGCGCTGATGGCAGCCCGTTTCGTTTCGGATCCCGGCTGGTTTTTCTACCTGATCTGGCTTCCGACGTACCTGAGCCAGGCGCGGGGGTTCAGCCTGACCAAGATCGCCGCCTTCGCCTGGATGCCGTACCTGGGCGCGGACTTCGGCAGCCTGCTCGGCGGCGCCCTGTCGGCGTTCTTCGTACGATGGGGCTTTTCGATCCTGACCGCGCGCAAGCTTGCCATGTGCCTTTGTGCGGCCATGATGCCGGTGGCGATTCCCGCCGTGCGGGCGGAAAGCGCAACGGCGGCGCTTATCTTTGTGACGATCGCCACCACCGCCCATCAGGCGTGGGCCGCGAGCCTGCTGACGCTGCCGGCGGACCTGCTGCCGAAGAGGGCCGTCGCTTCGGGGTACGGGTTTACGGGCATGTGCGGAATGCTCGGTGCGACCCTGTTCACATACTTCGTCGGGGCGGTGACCGGACCGGGGCATCCCGGCGGGTATGTCCTCGTGTTCACCATCGTGGGTTTCCTGCATCCGGTGGCGGCGCTGCTGATCGTCCTGTTCGTCCGGCGGCGGCCGCACGCGGAAGCCGACCCACCCGCTGAATGAGTCCGCCGCGCAAGGGTCCGATCCGGGTTCGTCCTTGCCATGATTCGAAACCTGCGATGGTACATCGTCGGACTCCTGATGCTGTCGACGACGATCAACTATCTTGACCGCCAGGCTTTCAGCGTGGCTGCCCCGGCGCTCCAGGCTCGTTTCGGGCTGTCCAACGCCGACATCGCCCTGATCCTGAACGGCTTCATGCTCACCTATGCGCTGATGCACCCCGTCGCGGGACGGGTGATCGACCGGCTTGGCACGCGACGCGGTCTGGCACTGGCCGTCGCGTGGTGGTCGTTGGCCAACATGGCCCATGCCCTCGGCATGGGCGTCCGCTCCTTCGCCGGCCTTCGCTGCCTGCTCGGTGTCGGAGCGGCCGGCAACTTCCCCGCGGCGATCAAGGCCGTATCCGAGTGGTTCCCGCCGAGGGAGCGAACGGCCGCGACCGGCGTGCTCAACATCGGCTCGGGGCTCGGGGCGGTTCTCGCGCCGCCGGCTGTCGGCCTCCTTGTGCTCCGATACGGCTGGGAGTCGGCCTTCATCGCGACGGGGGGCGTGGGCTTCATCTGGGTGATCCTGTGGCTGGGGCTCTACCATCCGCCGGCTCACCATCCGCGCCTGAGCCCGAAGGAGCGCGATTACATTCTCGACGGACGGCAGGAAGCCGCGACCGCGGCGGGCCGCGGCGCCTGGCGCGAGGCCCTGGCCAGCCGCGACTTGTGGGTCCTCATGGCCTCCCGTTTCATCGCGGACCCGGCGTGGTTCGTCTACCTCAGTTGGCTGCCGCTCTATCTGAGCCAGGTCCGGGGGTTCAGCCTCGAACAGATCGCCTGGTCGGCCTGGGTGCCGTACCTTGGCGGAAACGTCGGCAGCGTGTTCGGCGGCATCCTCTCCGCCCGCCTGATCCGGCGAGGATTCACGGTCCTCTCCGCCCGCAAGATCTCACTCGCGCTTTGCGCGTGCGTGATGCCCATCCTCATACCGGCCGCCCTGGCCGAAAACCCCGTCACCACGCTCGCGCTCCTGACCATCGCCACGTTCGCCGCTCAGGCCTGGGCGGCCAACGGGCTAACGCTGCCGGCGGACCTCCTCCCGCAGCGTGTTGTCGGCCTGGCCTATGGCCTGACGGGCATGTGCGGCATGCTCAGCGCGGCAGGGTTCAACTGGATCGTCGGCGCGATCACGGGCGACCCGCGAGGCTACCTGTACGTCTTCGCCGTCGTGGCCTTTCTGCATCCGCTCGCAGCGGTGATAATCATCCTGTTCCTGGGCCGCTCCGGCGGCGGTCCCCTGTCCCGTCCAAAAGAACAACGAGCGGGACGGCAAGACAACGAACCTGGGGAGACGAACCATGCCTGCAACGATGTTTGACCTGACCGGCAAGGTTGCGATTGTCACCGGCGCGACGTCGGGAATCGGTCAGGCCATTGCCACCGGCCTGGCGGAAGCCGGCGCGGATATCGCCGCCGTCGGATCAAGCGGCGCGTTCGCCGAGACGCAGCAGTCTGTGGAGGCGACCCGCCGCCGCTTTGTGGGTATTCAGGCCGACCTGTCACGAACGGACGCCGTCGCCGGCATCGTCGCGCAGACCCGGCGGGCCTTCGGCCGCATCGACATCCTCGTCAACAACGCCGGCATCATCCGCCGTTCGGCCTGCATCGATTTCTCCGAAAAGGATTGGGACGACGTGATGCAGGTCAATCTGAAGGCGGCGTTTTTCCTCGCGCAGGCCGTCGCCCGCGTTTTCCTGGAGCAAGGCGGCGGCGGCAAGATCATCAACATCGCCTCGATGCTTTCGTTCCAGGGCGGAATCCTCATCCCGTCCTATACGGCTGCCAAGTCGGGTCTTGCCGGGATCACGCGGACGATGGCGAACGAATGGGCGGTCAAAGGAATTAACGTAAACGCCATTGCCCCCGGCTACATCGCGACGCGCGCTACCGAGGCACTTCAAAACGACCCGATCCGAAGCAAGGCGATCCTCGACCGCATCCCGGCCGGACGATGGGGAAGGCCCGCCGATCTCGCAGGCATGGCCGTGTTTCTGGCATCCCGTGCGTCCGACTATTGCCACGGCGGGATCTACCCGGTCGACGGCGGATGGCTGGCTCGATGAGCTTGCTAAAACGATTCTGACAACGTAGAATGACGCAGAGGGTTTGCCGGGGAACACGCTTCACTTTCGGACCAGGAGGTCGAGGATGAGCCTGTCGAAGACGCGCGGAAGGTTGTGCACTGCGATCGTGTCACTGGGATGGCTGGCGGCAACCGCACACGGCCAATGGACCCCGGCGGCCATGCTGAACGAGCCCTGGGAGCGTGATCTGGGCCACATCAAGACGCCCCAGATCGACGCGGCCGCTACCGGCGGGTTTCACGCGAAGTACTTTGTTTTCGCCAGTCCGCAGATTCAAACCAAGTATCGGCGCTTTTTCGCCGGCACGCTGCAGCCACCGGTGCTGGTCGAAGCTTCCGGCTTTCGCTCGAGCGGCGATATCTGCGAGGGCCTCAACGGCACCATTCACATGGTCTGGGAGGACTGGAACCAGGAGTCCCCACAGGTCGGCTGGGCCCGCTCGACGAACGGCGGCGCTTCCTGGGCGTACTCCAAGATCACGACCCTCGGCGACGCCAAGCACCCGCAGATTGCCCCGTTCGGCTTTGGCGGCAGCCCCGACATCGTGATGAGCTACTGGCAGGCCCGGTTGAATCAAATGCGTTACGAGCGTTTCAATGGGACTACGTGGTCTGCCGACACGGCCTTCGGCAACGCCTACAGCGTTTACCAGGTCGTCGGGACCTGCCGCTCTCTGCTCGACGGCACAGTGTGGCGAGGGTATGGCAACGACTACGGCGGGATGACCTATCCCGTCGCGCGCCGCTATAACGGCTCGGGCTGGGACCCCGAAATCCCGGTGGAGCCCACCGGCTTCTTCGCCCGCCAGTCCATCGCCGTGAATATGTCCGGCCAGGTAATGTATCTGTGGGAACGGGACGAGGTCTTCTATTCGAAGCTCTACACGCCCGGCGTCGGCTGGGCCGCCACGCAAGCCTTGGCCTATCCCGCCGGTCATGGGCTCGTGACCGCGATTCCCGGGACGAACAACTTCTACGCCGTCTACATCACCGGACACGTCGGCGACTCGCGAATTCGCGTCCGTGGGCGGATGTGGTCCGGCGGGACCTGGCAAGCGGAGGAGGTCATCTCGGGCGGTCTGGCAGACGCGTTTTCGGTCGACGCGCAGGTTGCTGCCGGGCCCGACGGCACGCTGTTTGCCTGCTGGGAGTACTGGGGCGGTACGAACGGGCCCACCGCGTACTACTCGGTCCGGCCCTCGCCGAACCCGGGACCGCGCGGCACGGTCACCGGCGTTGTCCGCGATCAGTACGGCGTCGGCGTAACCGGCGCAACGGTCGCCACGGCGGGCGGACTTTCCGCCGTCACCGGGGCCGGCGGGGCGTATTCCCTCCTGGTGCCCGTCGGCACGCAAACCCTCACCGCCACGAAGGCCTATTACACCAGCGAGGCCCGAAGCGTCACGGTCCTCGAGAACCAGACCACCACGGTCAACTTCGCCATCACCGCACGGCCGCCGGACCCTGTGTCGTTGTTCGTGGCCCTTCCAGCCCCGACCTCGATCCAGCTTCAGTGGCACACCCCCAACTCGGGCAACTGCAGCGGCGTCATGATCCGCTACAAGTCAACGGGCTACCCGACCGGCCCGACTGACGGCAACCTGCTCGTGACCCGCCCGGCCCCGCCGTCGACACCGGACGGCTTCGCCCACACCGGCGTGCCCGTCGGGGCCCGCCAGTACTATGCGGCCTTTGCGTACTTCGCGGACGCCAGCACTCACTACGCCCCCGGCGTCACGACAACGGGCGTATGCTCCGGCCCGGCCGATTTCGACCGCGACGGCGATGTCGACCTCTCCGACTTTAGCAAGCTCCAGCTCTGTTTCAACGGCCCTAACCTCCCGCCGGCGCTTCCCGGCACGTGCGGCGACACCGACTTCGACGCGGATGGCGACACGGATCACACGGACTTTGCGCTGTTTCGAAGCTGTTTCAATGGTCCAAACAACGTGCCGGTATATGACTGCGTCCGATGAGTAGATCAACAATAACACGATTCGCGTGGCCCGCGGGAGTCGCGGCCGGCTGGTTGATTCTTGGCGCCGCCTCATCGTGGGCCTGGACCCCGCCGCTTGAAATGTCAAACGCCCCCGACGGCTCCGAGCCGTCGGTGCCCCGAATCGCGTCCGGTCCGTCGGGGCGCCTTCTGCTGGTCTATCAGCAGAAACCGGAGTGGCGGATCTACTTTCGCCAACGATCCACCGGCGGGAACTGGGGGCCCATCGAAATCCTCGGCACCGACTTCTGCGCCGGCCGCGCGGATGTCATTGAGGACGCCTCCGGCCGCGCCCATGTCGTGTTTCCGCAACGCGGTGCGGGCGCGACATACGATCTGATGCACGCGATCCGCCACGACGGCGGCTGGGCGGTCAGCCCCATCATGAGCACGGGCGGCGCGGGGGACTACGAAGACTACCCCCGCCTGGCCCGCGACTCGCTCGGCCGGATCCACCTCGTCTACACGCGCACCACGGACACCGGCAGCGGCAACATCGCCTGGCGGCTATGGGACGGCTCCACCTGGTCGGGCGAGGAAATCGTCGGCCCGGTCTCCCAGGCGTACTATCAGCGGCCCGATATATCCGTGGACGCGCTCGACCGAACGCATTTCGTCTGGGTCGTCAACGGTGGCTATCGCAATCTTGTCCGCTATCGTCGTCGCGCCGCCGGAGTCTGGTCCGCCGCAGTGACGATCGGCCAGAGCACGCCGTCGGGAGCGTCCGCGACGTTCCTCGCCCACGCACGGGTGGGCGCCTTTGCGGGCGAGCGCGTTCTCGCCCTGTGGCAGGAGGAGTCCGTCGTCACATACGCCCACAGCGCGGACGGCGGCCTCACGTGGTCGTCGCCGCAGGCCCTCGTCGCCGGGAACTCGTCGTCGCTGCACGCCGGCGGCGGGCTTGCGCATGTCGCATACATGCCGGTGCCGCCCACATCAGTGATCTATCGGACGTGGAACGGATCGGCCTGGAGCGCACCGGCGACGACCACTCCGCTGTCGGCCTGGTGGAAGGGCTGGCCGGACCTGACGGACGATGCGGCCGGCGGCATTCATGTCGTCTACGACGATGTGACAAACGACAACAACCGGCATCAGATCTCGTACGTCTCCAGCGAACCGGACAGGATTCCGCCCGCGCCGGTCGCCGCCTTCAACGCCATTGCCGGGAACGCAAACGTCCGTCTGACGTGGCTGAATCCGAACGACCCCGACTTCCGCGGCACCATAGTCCGATACGCAACCACCGGATACCCTACGAGCCCTTCCGACGGTTCGCTCGTGTGCGACCGCCTCGCGGCACCGGGCTCAAATGATGTGTTCTATCACAGTCATCTCGTAAACGGCGTTGTGTACTATTACACCGCTTTCGCCTACGACACCAACGGGCTGTATGCGCCGGGCACCACAGTGTCCGCCCGACCGATTGCGGCCGTCGACCTGGACCGCGACGGCGATGTCGACCTCAGCGACTTCGCAGCGTTCCAGCTTTGTTTCAACGGGCCGAACCGATCCCCTACGCTGCCGACCTGCACGGCCTCGGACTTCGACAATGACGGCGACGTGGACCTGGCGGACTTCGCCATCTTCCAGACGTGTTTCAACGGACCCAACCGCCCGCCAGGATGCCGATAGGACGACCATTTCGAAAGAAGACACAGCGACGGCCTCTATCCGGCTATCCGGCCGCCTACAATCAGGTAATGCGTCTCAATACCCGTCGATCGATGCTCCCGGCCTTGTGCATGATTGCACAGGCCGTCTTGACCGCCTTGCCGGCTGCGGACAGCGCCTTCGCGGACTCTCCGTGGATCTACGGCATCCATTGGTGGGGCCACACGCCGGGCCAGCCCGTGGATACTGCCCCCGCGACGCTGCTCGACTGCCCCACATACGGCGGATGGGACACCGAGACCGTCCTGACCCACAGCGCCTCGTGGTGGTCCGCAAGCCAGTTCGTTGGGCTCTATCAAAACCTCTACACCACGCAAAACGTTTCAATTATCACGCGGATCGACTACGACTGGGGCCAGACGGTTCCCGCGCCGGGCAACCCGAACTACGCCGCGTGGCCCGCGAGCGTCGTCAGTGTCGTCAACACGCTCGGCAGCTACTGCCACATCTGGGTCATCGGCAACGAACCGAACATCATCGGCGAGGGCAATTCCTGGCCCGATAATCGCGTGACGCCGACCGGCTACGCCGCCATCTACCGCAGCGTCCGCAACGCGATACGCGCCAGCGCCCAACCCAGCCCCGCGGGACCACACCTCGTCCTCGTCGCGCCCCCAAGCCCCGGCGGCGTCATTGCCGGCGTCCGCTGGATGAGCGGCACCGACTGGCTGGCCGAGGTCATTGACAATACTCCGCCAGCCGAAATCGACGGATTTGCCCTGCACTCCTACGGCGGCAGCGTGACTGACTTCCACAACGGCTATGCCGAGCAGCTTGCCGTGATCGACGGAAAGGGCCTGTGGGACCGGCCGGTCTATATCACCGAATGGAACCGCTACTCCACGCCCGGCAACGCCGCCGAAGAGGCGGCGGCCGCGCAGTTCTGCCGCGACGCGTTCGCCGACCTCGATGCATGGAATCGGACGCCGAGCCGACACAACATCGTCTCGGCAAGCTGGTTCGTCTACGACGCCGATCAGCAGGCCGGCGGCGGCTGGAACGGCTATTCGATCGAATACTGGAAGAACGCCGGAAATCCCCCGGGCCACGCGGGGGACCTGTTCACCGCCTTTCAACAGACCGTCGACCTCCGCTATGCCGCCGGTGCGATCGGCACCCCGGGCAACAACCTGAGCCTCGCGACACCGACCGGCGAGAACCTTGCTCCCGGCGCCGCACAGGTCGCCACGGATTCGTCGTACAGCTCGGGCCAGACGGGTGCCATGGCGATCGATGGCGTCGTCGCGGCCGACAGCAAGTGGGTCAGCGCCGGGGGCTCCGCAACGCACTGGCTGAAACTCGACCTCGGCGCCTACCGAACGATCACCGGTTACGTCGTACGGCACGCCGGCGCAGCCGGCGAGCCGGCGCACTTCAATACCCAACGGTTCGTCATCCAGTCGGCCACGTCGTACAACGGGCCGTGGAGCGACGAAGTGACCGTCAATAACTCGGGGCAGTCGGCCGTCTCCATACGCAGCTACATCAACCCGAAGTCGCTCCGATACATCCGCCTTTACATCACCGACCCCGGGATCGACAACTACGCTCGCATCCCGGAGTTCGAGGTGTGGGGCGTTCGCCCCCCCACCGCCGCGTTCGTCGGAGCACCATTGACGGGCACGGTTCCCTTCACGGTGAACTTCACCGACCAATCCACCGGCACAGTCACCGCCTGGGCGTGGGACTTCGGCGACTCCGGCACGAGCACCGACCGAAACCCGTCTCACATCTATTCGCGGCCGGGCAGCTACTCCGTGCGCCTGACGGTGACGGGCCCGGCCGGATCCGACACGGCCGTGCGAACGGCCTACATCGACGCCCGCAGCGTATACGGCGACTTCGACGGCGACGGCGACGTCGACCTCGCCGATTTCGCCTTCCTGCAACTTTGCTTTAACGGACCCAATCGGCCGCCGGGGCCGTTTGCAAACTGCTCCGGCGCGGACCTCGACGGCGATGCTGACGTGGACTTCACGGACTTTGGCGGATTCCAGGCGTGTTTCAACGGACCCAACAAGCCGCCCGCATGTCAGTAAGTGCTCCCTGAACCCTCCGCGACCTGCTTACCCGTGGGATCGCAAGAGGGCATTCGGAAGCCCCCGCCGAGGCCTCCCCCGCCCTCGGGGCAGGGCTATACGAAGACCCTGCGGTTGTACACAATCCACTCGAGAAACGATACCGCGAGGGCCGCCGCCAGGATGTACGGCCAGAGCGGCCGGTTCACCCGCTGCTCTCCCGACGTGGCCGCGACCCGATCCGCTCCGATTCGGAACCGATCGTTTGGTCGGACCATGCTCTCCTTGTCATCAAACAGGTTCACCGCGAACTCACCGCCTCCGTCGGCGGCGTTTTCTGCGGCGTACAGACCGACCCGGTCCGTGTTGCCGTAGTAGGCGATGGCCCCCTCGCCGGCGGGGATGTCCTCCCGAGAGCGATCCGGGCGGCGGACGGCGATCGACCTTGCCCCCGGCTTCGCGCTGATGGCCACGGCATCGCCCGGCGACACGCTGCGATTGCCCCCCGTCGCGACGTTGCCCGCCAGAAAGTGAAGCGCGTTGTACATGAACGCCGGAAACCCCTCCGTCAAGACCCAATTGGTGTTGAGGTGCGTACGCTCGGCGTTGAACAGGCCGAACGCGCTGATCAGGTACTGTCGGCGATCGCGGGCGAGAAGCGACAACACCGGCCCCTCGCCGCCGGTGATGAGCGTCTGCGCCTCGCGGGGCATCTCCAACTTGTTCGATCGCAGGATGTGGATCAACTCCACCACCACGTGGCGCAGGATCGGGTGCGTGTCGTCCCAGTCGACGAGCAGCTCGTTCTCGACCTCGCCGACAATCTTCACGTCTTCCAGCCGCGGCACGCCGCCCAGGAACAGGTAATTTCCGGGCGGCAGGCGCGACGCGCTGTACGCGTCGAAAACAACCACGTCGTACTTCATCCGGCCGTTCACCAGCAAGTCGCCATCGGGCAGCTTTTCGTATGCGTCGGGCGTGAGGATCACGGGCTTCTGTCCCGGCAGGGCCGACAGCGCCAGCTTCAGGAAGTAGTTGCCGTACGTCACCAGCAGGGTGGACACGGGCCGCGGGGCCTCAACGATCGCAAAGGCCTGGTCGTCCGCGGCAAGGGCGTCCGTGCCGCCCGCGAGACGCACTTCGATCCGCCCCGCCGTCTCGTGCGTGGCGTCGAACGAAACGACCGCCTCACTGCCCTCCGGCGGCAAGCCGTTGGCGGCGTCTCCTTCGACGGCGGCGGTCGCCACGTTCGGGGCCAACGACCCCAGTGAACGGACCTCCTTCAGCTCGTCGTCGATGTACAACGACAATTCGCGCGCTGCCGCTCGCTCGCCGAAGTTCCGGACGCGAACCACGACGTTGACGCGTTCCGGGCGGTCGTAGCTGCGCCGAACGTCCATGTTGACGATCCCGACGTTGTCGGCGGTCTGGCCGACGGGGATATACTCCATGCTTCCGCGACGCAGGATGAGCTCCGGCGCATCGGCGATGCGCCCGTCCGAGATGACCAGCATATGGGCCGCGGGAACCGGGTTTCCGCCCGAGACGCCGATTCCTTCGCCGATCGGCGTCGAGTACGACTCGGCCAGCACCAGCGCATCCCGCAGGCGCGTCGACGCATCCGACGGACGAATGGCGTCGATCCGCGCCCGCAGCGCCGCCTTGTCATCCGTGAAGCTCGCGACGAGCTGCGCCCGGTCGGCGAAGCGGCCCGGCAGCGCCGCCGA
>CAZTVU010000088.1:14698-17449 GCA_964617025.1 uncultured Planctomycetales bacterium
ACGCGATCACCATCATCTGGTCGTTTCGGCCGAGGTCGTCGACAAGTCCGCGGGCGATCTCCTTCGCGCGGTCCAGGCGGGTGCGGCCGCCCGCCTCGCGCGTGTTCATGCTCGCCGACCGGTCGATGAGCACGATCATCAGCTTCTCCCGAAACTTCACCCGCTTCCACATCGGTTCGGTGATCGCCAGCACAACCAGCGCGAGGACGAGCAATTGCAGCAGAAGGAGCAGGTTGTTCCGCAGGCGCTGGAAGGGGGAATTGACCTGGAGGTCCTGCACGGCCCGCTTCCAAAGGAACGTGGAGGAAACGGCCGTCTCCCGCCGCTTCAACTTCAGGAAGTAGAGCAGCAACAGGGGCGGCACGACGGCCGCTGCGATCAACGCGGACCACGGAGCCAGCAGCGTGACGGGCCAGCTCATCGCAGAAGCCCCCGATACCGAAGGTACCCCAGCACGAGCTGCTCGAAGCCGACCTCCGTGCTGGTGAATGCGTAGCAGATGCCCCGCCGCGTGCAGAACTCGCGGAGACCCGCGCAGTACGCCTGAAGGTTCTGCTTGTAGCGGTTGATCAGGGCGCGGCTGACGGTCACCTCGGCGATGTCCGCGTCCTCGATATCGCGAAGCCGAAGGTCGCCCGCAAGCTTCGGGTCGATCTCGTCCGGCGACAGCATCTGGATCGCGTAAAGATCCAGGTTCCGCCCGACCAGGTATTTCAGGCCGGTCTCGTAGCCGCCCTTGTCGAGGAAATCACTCAGGATGATCAGCACGCCCCGCTGCGGATGACGGATCGCATACGAACGGCACGCCGCCGCCAGGTGGCTGACGCCGTCGAACTCGATCGATTCCAGGAACCCCACGACGCGGTGCATCAGTCGGCGGCCGCGCAGGCCCGACATTTCCCCCTCCAGTGAGTCCGAGTACGTATGAAGGCTGACGCGGTCGTAGTTGACCAGGCCGATGTAGGCGAGCGCCGCCGCCACCCGCTTGGCATACAGCCCCTTGTGGGGATCGCCCCAGTCCATCGACTTGCTCGCATCCAGCAGGATGCTGACGTGCAGGTCCTCCTCCTCCATGAACAGCTTGACGAAGAGCCGCTCCAGCCGCGCGTAGATGTTCCAGTCGAGGAAGCGCAGGTCGTCGCCGACGGCGTAGTTGCGGTAGTCGGCGAATTCGACCGACTGACCCTTCCGACGGCTCCGCCGCTCGCCCTTCATCCGCCCGGCAAAAATCTTGCGGGACGCGATGTCGAGCTGCTCGATCTTCGCCATGAAGGCAGGGTCGAGAAGTTCAGTATGAGAAGCCCGGCTTGCCATGAATCGTTCAAGCCCTCATCAGACCTCCGCCAAGCGTCACGTTTCCGTAACGCAAGGCCGGCAAAGTGAGAAAATGAAAAAGTGGGAAAGTGGAAAACTCACCGAGCGAGACGAAGGGGCATTCGGTCGCCGGCGAGGGTCTCTCTGCGAATGAGACGATCAGTCGGCAAGAGCGGGCTCCATCGCGTTTCGCAACACGCGCAATGAGACCTTTCGCGTTTTCCCACTTTTTCACTTTTCCACTGTTCCTCATGCAACTGCTTCCGCCGCCGTCGGCGTCCGCTCCAGGATCTCGCGCAGCACGTCGTCCGTCCCGATACCCTCCGCCTCGCCCTCGAAGTTCAGGAGCACCCGGTGCCGCATCGCCGGAACGAACACCTTCTTCACATCCGAAAACGCCGTGTTGAATCGCCCGTCCAGAAGCGCCTGCACCTTCGCGGCGAGCGTGACCGACTGCGCCCCGCGCGGGCTCGACCCCCACCGGACGTACTTGTTGGTCGCCTCGACGGCAAACTCCCCCTGCGGGTGCGTCGCCAGCGTAAGCCGGATCGCGTAATCCTGCACATGCGGCGCCATCACGACGCGCTGCACCAGTTTCTGCGACCCCAGGATCTCCTCCTGCGTCATGACGGGCCGGATATCCGCCTGGTAGCCGGTCGTCGTGCGATCGAGGATCGTCCGCAGTTCTTCGCGGTCGGAATACTGCACGACCAGCTTGAAGAAGAAGCGGTCGAGCTGCGCCTCGGGCAGCGGATACGTTCCCTCCTGCTCGATGGGATTCTGCGTGGCCATGACGAAGAAGGGCTCATCCAGGACGTAGCGGCGGCCGGCCACCGTGACGGCGTGCTCCTGCATCGCCTCGAGCAGGGCCGACTGCGTCTTGGGCGTCGCCCGGTTGATCTCGTCGGCCAGAAGCATCTGCGTGAAGAGCGGGCCTCGCTGAAACTGAAACTCGCGCCGGCCCGTCTGCTGGTCCTCCATGATGACGTTCGTGCCGATGATGTCGGCCGGCATCAGATCCGGCGTGAACTGGATGCGGCTGAACCGCAGGCTCAGCGCCTGCGCCAGCGAACGGATGAGGTATGTCTTGCCAAGACCGGGCACGCCCTCCAGCAGCGCGTGGCCGCCGACGAACAGGCACGTCAGCACGCCGTCGACGATGTCGTCGTGGCCGACGATCGCCTTGCCGATCTCCGCCCGGACGGCGTGATACTTCCGCCGAAACTCCTCGCACGCCTTTTCGATCATCGGATCAATGCCATTGGCCATGTACGGCTCCTTCGCCATGCACGAGCCGACTCGTCGCCGCACGCCCCCGGCCCGCGCCGCCCGATTCGCGGCCGCCGACCGTCCCGCGGCATCCCTACGGCTCCTTCTTTTTCGATTCCATATCCTGCTGCGCCCGACGCTTCGCCTTCAGCAGTCGCGAGGCGAGCT
>CAZTVU010000089.1:0-7578 GCA_964617025.1 uncultured Planctomycetales bacterium
AGGACCAGATGCTCTCCGCGGCCGAGATCGAGGAGCGCCTGACCGAGCTGTACGAGCTGGCGAGCCGCACCGACCTCGAGGTCAAGGCGACGTGCGCCCCGCACTACTATCGGATTGCGCGGCAGAAGGGGGCGCAGGACCGCCGCGTTGGCGGCCCCGGCCCGCGCGGCCGCCACGGCCAGCATCCCATGACGAAAGGCTGCCTCGCGGGCACGTCCGTCTGCTTCGTCTCGCATGAGGGTGACGTGTTCCCCTGCGGCTACCTGCCGATGCCGGCCGGCAACGTCCGGCGGCAGTCCTTCGGCGACGTATGGCGGGACAGCGAGGTCTTCGCCAAGCTCCGCGACCCGTCGCTACTCGGCGGCAAGTGCGGGGCGTGCGAGTTCAAGGCCGTCTGTAGCGGCTGCCGCGCCCGCGCATTTTACCAGTACGGCGACTTCCTGGAAGAGGAACCGTACTGCGCTTACGAGCCCGTTCGCACGCGCGAATCGTCGTGAAATCTCCGCGGCGCCGGTTGGGTCGGGGTCGCGGCCGTCGTCCGAAATGGCCGGCCCCACGCCCCTCGGCACGCCACTTCGCCTGGGGCAACCGTCATGCCATTCCGTCGTGGCGACGTGCCGCGGCGGGGTTATCGGCGGTTTGCGGTTGCGGTCCGACGGGCAAGTACGTCAAGCGCGGCCCTGGGCGAACCGATAAGAAGCAAGAGCGTTTTCGTCTCCCGGACGACAGGTGATTATGAGCGTCGCCCGAAAGCCAATCATCATTATCTGCCCGAACCTGCGTTGCCGCTCCGTATTGCAGGTTTCCGAGGAACTTCGAGGCCGGAAGGTCCGATGCGGCCATTGCGGAAACCCCTTTGTCGTCCCCGTGCGTCAGGCCGCGTCCGTCCCGCCCCCGGCCGAGGCGGTTCAGGAGCCCGCTCCAGAGAAGTGACTTCCGCCGGCGCGGCCGATCCGCCTCAGCGCCCCTCGGTTGCCGCCTGTTCGATGACGTAGCCGACCTGCGTTTCTTTGCTCTCCTGATAGCCCAGTTGGATCGCCCGCGCCCGCAGCGTCCCGCTGCGAACCAGCGAGATGGGTTGCGTGTACAGATGCCAGTGGGGGTGGTCCCCGGTGTCCGTCGTCCACGCGATGGATGCGCCCTCCGTCGGGCAGGTGAGGGTGACGCGGATCGCGCCGGAGTAGGACCCGCCCGGCGGCGACGCCACGGGCGTTTCCGTCGTTGCCCAGCGGCCGCCCGGTCGCATCCGTTCGTTCAGGACCTCCTCGGGGGTCTGTCCGAGGTCGTTGGACTCCTTCATCCAGTCGTCCAAGGCGCGCCGCAGGCGGTCGCGGATCGCGGCGGCATCCGGGTTTTTCGCCAGGTTCTGGATCTCGTGGGGATCGGTGGTCAGGTCGTATAACTCCTCCTCCGGCTTCTCCGGCAGAAAGAACAGCCGCTGCGCCCCCGTAAGTTCCCCCGTCTTGTTGAGCCGCCGCATCTCCCGCATCGTGGGCATCTTTTCCATGTAGTCGATGTATTGGGCGTATGGCCGGCCGGGCTTGAGGTTGCGGATGTACTTGTACCGCGTGTCGCGAACAGCGCGGATGATGTCGTACGTCTCGTCCATGCGGTCGCGGGCGGCGAACACGTAGCGGCGGCCCGGCCGCTTCGGCTCCCCCAGGAACGGCTGTCCCTGCATATGGGCCGGCACCTTCACCCCGGCCAGGGCAAGCACCGTCGGCCCGAAATCCACGAAGCTGACGAGGTCGTTGCACGCCGTGCCGGCGCTCCGCCTGTCCGGCCAGCGGATGATGAGCGGGACGTGGATCCCCGAGTCATAGACCCATCGCTTGGCCCGCGGAAGGCCGCGCCCGTTGTCGCCGAAGAAGAAGACGATCGTGTCGCGGTTCAGCCCGTCGTCGGCAAGCTGTCGGAGCAGGTCGGCCGCCTGGAGGTCCATCGCCGTGATCAGGTCGTGGTAGCGCGCCCAGTCCTTTCGGACGACCGGCGTATCAGGGTAGTAGGGCGGGAGCGTCGCCAGGTTCGGATCGTGGCGGTCTTCCGGCCGTAGCCGCGACGTCTGTCGGGCGAATTGGGCGTCGTCGGCGCGGATCTGGCTCTCGTGCGTGACGGTCAGGTTGAACACCGCAAAGAACGGCTGGCCGGGGGCGCGGCCGCGCCAGTGGGCTTTGGGACTGCACTCGTCCCAGGCGGTGATCGGGGCGTCGAAGTTGTAGTCGGTCTTGACGTTGTTGGTGCAATAGTAGCCGGCGGCGCGGAGGTACTCGGTGAAGCACTTCACGTAGGGCGGCGGCACGGCCTTGCACCGCATGTGGTGGGTGCCGATGGTGGTCGGGTACATGCCGGTGATGATCGCCGACCGGCTCGGAGCGCACACGCCCGATACGGAGAAGGCGTGCGTGTAGCGCACGCCCTCGCGTGCCAGGGCATCGAGGTTCGGCGTACGCGCGTAGGTGTCGCCGTAACAGCCGAGGTCCGGACAGATGTCCTCACACGTGATCCACAGGATGTTCGGAGGGGCCGCCGGGGCGTCGGTCCGGAGGCCGGCCCCGCAGAGCAACGCCAGGATGGAAAGAGCCCGTTTCATGATTCATAGGATACTCGATCGGGCGAGGGGCGTCGCGAATCCCGCGCGTACTCCGTAGGGCGAGCGGTTGGGTTCCCGCGCGCCGGGAAAGCGGATAGCATGCGCACCTATCATGGCAAGGATTCATCGTCGGCTGTTTGTTGCGGCTGCCCCACCCGCGATCTTCGCCCTCATCGGCTGTACTGCAGCCGGGCCCCGCCCGGATTACGGCGGCCTGCCGGTGTTCGAGGAGCAGGACCTTTTCGTGGCGGGCCACGGCGACTATCACACCTATCGGATCCCTTCGATGATCGTCACGCGGCGCGGAACCGTTCTGGCGTTTTGTGAAGGCCGCCGAAACTCCGCCTCGGATACCGGGGATATCGATATTCTCCTTCGCCGCAGCCCGGACGGCGGTCGGACCTGGGGGCCGCCGCAACTCGTCGCCGATCACGGCCCGGACACGATCGGCAACCCGTGCCCGGTGGTGGATCGCGGGACGGGGACGGTCTGGCTCCTGCTCACGGGAAACCCCGGGCGGGACAATGAAACGCAGATCGTACGCCGGACCGCAAGCGGCCCGCGAAAGGTATGGATCTGCCAAAGCACGGACGACGGGGCGTCGTGGAGCCGGCCCGCCGACATCACGGCGAGCGTCAAGGCCCCGGACTGGACCTGGTACGCCACCGGCCCCGGCTGCGGCATCCAGTTGCGCAGCGGTCGGTTGGTCATACCGTGTGATCACAACGTTGCCGTGCCGCGGAATGTTCGCCGGTCGCACGTGATCTATAGCGACGACAGCGGACGGACGTGGCGGATCGGCGGCGTGGTGGGCGACGACGTGAACGAGTGCCAGGTCGTTGAGCTGTCCGACGGTCGGCTCATGCTCAACATGCGCAACTACGCGACGGGCGAAGGGCGGGCGAACCGGCGGGCCGTTTCCACGAGCCGCGACGCCGGCCTGACGTGGTCCCCGATCGAATACGCCCCGGAACTGGTGGAGCCCGTATGCCAGGCGAGCTTCCTGCGATTCACCCGGCGTGACGAGCAGGGAAGGGATCGGTTGCTGTTCGCGAACCCTGCCGGCACGCGCCGAGAGAGTATGACGGTCCGTGTCAGCTACGACGAGGGCCGTACATGGCCCGTCGCGCGAGAGCTGCACGCCGGCCCCGCCGCCTATTCTGCGCTCGCGGTGCTTCCCGATATGACGCTCGCGTGTCTCCATGAGCGCGGGACGCGCCACCCGTACGAGCGGATCACCTTCGCGCGGTTCTCCGTCGAGTGGCTGACGTCGGGCGCCGATACGCTCGCCAAAGAAGGCCGGTGAGGGCGCCGGCCCTACTGTGTAGAGCCGACGCCCTCGTCGGCGATGCCCGGCGTGAGGTGGGCCGACGCGCCGTGGCTTGGCAGAGTCGCCCGCCCCGTCCGTTCCGCCGTTTATCCCTCATCGTTCCGCGTTCGTCGTTTCACTCGCATGCCGGCGGCCGGTTCGGGCCGTTGTAGCAGGTCTGGAACGCGTCAAAGTCGTTCAGGTCTACGTCGCCGTCTTCGTCCGCGTCGGCGAGGGGACACCCCAGCGAATTCGCACGAACGTCGGGCCGCGTCTCCGGGCAGCGGTCGCACACGTCGCCGACGCCGTCATCGTCGGCGTCCCGCTGGTTGCCGTTCGGCAGCGTTGGGCAGTTGTCGCATCCGTCGATGGTGCCGTCGCGATCGGCGTCCGATTCGCACTCGTCGGGCACGCCGTTTCGGTTGCAGTCGGGGCTTCGACCGCATCCCGACACGTCGCACGGTCCGCCCGGCTCCCCGCAACTCGCGTCGCACGGGTCGTCGATGGCGTTGAGGTTGCAGTCCAGGGCGGCGGAGTGGTCGTAGTTGACGAGGTTGTCCCGGCTCGTCGACGCGGTGTTCGGGTTTCCCCCCGCGTCCACGCACACATGGGCGGGAATCGTCGCGATGACCGTGCCGCTCGCGGTCATGCCGTAGACGCTCACGTCATAGTTTGCGCCGGTGCCCGCGACGACGGCCGTAGCGGCCCCCGCCGTGCCCCCGAGAACGACGTCGCCGGTGCCGAGGCCGGTGACGGCTTCGCTGAACGTCACGGTAAAGCGGATGACCGGGGCGATGGTCGGGTCGGGCTGGTCGGCGGCCTGCTCAATCGTGACGGACGGCGGCGTGACGTCGATGCCGAGAAGGGCGTTTAGCGCGTCGGCACGGCCGCGCCCTGAATCGGCATCGTATCCGGGTGGGCCGAGATCCACGGCGGTGTCCCGAACGAGGTTGCGGATAACGGTGTTGCTCAACGTCGGTTTGACGCTCCAGATCTGGGCGCAGACGGCCGCCACATGCGGGGCGGCGGCGGACGTGCCGTAGAAGGGTGTCGGAAACCCCCCGTTGCCGGTCACCGAGACGCCGTCGATACCGCAGACGTCGGGTTTCTCGCGGTATGCGAGCGACGGGAAATCGATGCGGACCGGCCCGCGCGAGCTGAACGATTCCACCACGTCGGGCGTGTTCCACCGAACCGCCCCACAGGCGAGGGTGTTGAGTGCCGCCGCATGCCCCCAGATCGATCCGGTCGGCGTGGTGTGTTCGGTGAGATAGCCGGTGCCCCAGGACACGATCTTCAAGTGCCGGACGGCTCCGCTGAACCGGCGCACGACGATGTAGACCGGGCCGCTGGCGACTCCGGTATTCTGGATTCCGACGATCTCCAGCGGGCGGCCGTCACCGGTCTGCTCGGCGTCGGAGACGGCGTAGACCGTGGAACCGGTGCTGCTGGTCAGCAGCAGGTCGTAGTCGTTGCCCGACGCACCCCACGGGTCGTTCCATTGCAGGACGACCACAAGCACGCCGCCGTTGCCGGGCACGATGGCCTGAATGTTCCAGTCGCCGTCGCCGAAATCCTGGACGTTCATGGAGAGGCCGCCGATGGTCCTCGTCATTCCGGTGTAATCGCTCTCGTGGTAGCTTTGTTCGCCGGCGTTGCCCGCAGCGCTGATGTAAACCGCGCCGTTGGCAACCGCCTGGTTGATTCGCGTAACGATCGGCCCATCCTCGAAGAACGGCTCGTCGGCAAACCCCACGTCATCGCAGAGGATGTTGCAGCGGAACGTCGTATCGAGGATGTCGATGGCATGGATCATCTCGGCGCTGGTGCTCATGTTGGCAAAGGCGAGGGCCGCTCCCGGCGCGAGGTCGTGTACGATCTCCAGCATCGCCGTCCCCTCGGCGCCGGCGCTCAGGTTGCGGTCGCCGCGGGCCGATTGGGCCTCGTAGTCCGGCGGGATGTCCCCGGAGGCCTGGGAAGCGCCGATGCCGGCGATGCCGTCCGAGATGATGCCGACCTTTCGGCCCGATCCGCTGAATCCGTAGGTGGTGCGTACCTCCACGGACCGATGCCCGGCGTCGCCCTGGGACGTGACCGACCCCGTCCGGGTCATGGCATACGCCGGGAGCCGAATGAATTCGACGGCCGGATCCGCCGCGAGGGCCTCGATCCGGTCATGCGGCAGCCAGCATTGCACCAGCCCCATAAGCGGGGAGATCAACTCAACCCGTCCGCTTCGTGCCTCGACGGCTTCCGCCAGCAGCCGTAGGTCCCCGGCCCCTTCGACGTAACAGTGAATCATCCCGTCGTCGTCAACCCGGCGAAACGGGTTCGCAAGCGCGCCCGGGCGGATTTCGCCGGGCCCCTCTCGGCCGTGGCCGAACGAGGCGACCCGCGCGGCCAGGGCGCGGACATCTCTCGCCACCTTCCGTTGCGGCGGGGACATCAGACGCTTGTCGGTGCATTCGACGGCGCTTGCGGCGGGGAGCTCCCGGGCCATGGCGGTCGGCGTGCCCTGCGGCGACGTCGACGGCGTCGCGCCGCTCAGGGGCCGACCGAGGTGGCCGATGAGGACGGCGACAAGAACCTGTATTGCAGGCGCCTGGCCTCGCCGGTGCCCGCCTTGCCGACACCGAGGCGAGAGGCTCGCTTCCACGGTCGGCGTTTTCGGCAGGTCTGTCGGCGTGGCGTTCATCCCTTTGCCTCCTGGATCCGGTGCAGTGACCGGTGCGACACGATCGAGAGGGAGTTGCCGTGGCTGCGTACAAGCCCCACGGCGAACGGCACTTTCTCTGCCGGCGCTTCGGGAAGGGACGGCCCTGGGCCGGCGTCAACCTGGATTCCATCGCGGGCGATGCCGCGTTGCCGGTATCATTGTGGCATTATCGATATGCCGGCGTCAACGAGCGCACCCCCGGGCGAGGAATCAGCACGGCCCTTCGTCGGCGGCGGGCAGATCCAGCGTGAACGTCGTGCCCTCGCCGACCTTGCTGTCGCAGGTGATGGTGCCGCCGTGCTCCGCCACGATGTCCCGGCAGATCGTCAGCCCGAGGCCCAGACCGCGCTTGTCCGGCCTGTCGGCGTATTGTTTGGTCGAAAAGAACGGCTCGAAGATGCGCGACAGATCCTCTTCGCGGATACCGCACCCGGTGTCGCGGACGTGGACGATGACGCGGCCGGAGCCGTCCGGAGCGGCGTCGACCGTCAGACGCCCGCGGCGGCCGAGCATCGCCTGTCGGGCGTTCAGGATGAGGTTCAGGAGCACCTGCTGGATCTGGTGCCCGTTGACCCTGACCCGAAGCGACGGATCAATCTGGAGGTTCACGGCGATGTTGTCCTTGGCCAGATCGCGGCCGAGGCACCCCAGGGCATCGTTCACCAGCGTCAGGAGGTTATGGGAGGAGGGCCCGGTTTCTCCGTTCTTCACGAGGCCGACGATACGGTCCGACATCCCCCGGATGATCTGGACGTGCGTCAGCGTCTTGTCGAGCGCCTTGCGCATCAGCTCGACATCGCCGGTGTCCAGGGCTTGCCGTGCGTAGGCCATGATCGGGGTGAACAGGTTGTTGAACTCGTGGGCGATCATCGCGGACATCGTGCCGATCGCCGCCAGCCGCTGTGCGTGGCGGAGCTGATCCCGCAGTGCCGCGAACTGAGCGGCCAGGTGATCCAGTTGTTC
>CAZTVU010000089.1:7593-13029 GCA_964617025.1 uncultured Planctomycetales bacterium
ACGGGGCGACGCCGGTCCGTCGGCGATGATGTCAGCATCCGATGACGGCATAAGCGGGTGCTCGCGATCCGGTGTCGGGCTGTTGCACGACCCCCTTTCGGACGGCCCTCCAGCCCAGAGGTTGGGGACGCCCGCATCAGCCCGCGCCCGGCCGGACCGGCGGGCAACGAGAATCGGGCGCGGATCACCCCTGCGTTCGCCGCTCGCTATGCGTAAAGGGTTGCGGCGGTACCCGTTCGGCATCCAAGATCCGTATAATGGTTATCGGTCAACGGCAGGGAGAACCTACAGCCCGATGGACGTTCAAACGCGACTGGAAACGCTTCTGGCGGCGATCGAACAGCTCGGCATCGAGATTCGCCGGGTTCCGCTCGGCGGCGAGGGAGGGGGCCTTTGCCTCCTTCGCGGCAAACGAGTGATGTTTGTCGATGTCTCTGCCGATACGCCGACACGGTACGACAAGACGCTGGGGGCGGTGGCGGGGCTGAGCGAGCTTGAGACGTTCTATCTGCCGCCTGAGATTCGCGAGGACCTGGACCGTGCCGGGCAGTAACGCGGAACCGAGGGCCGCGCGGCCCCGAGCACTTGCCGAGGACGGACGCCGCGGTGCGGCACACCGCGTGCTCGGCAACCCGCACATCCACGCCGTTGGGGATATCCGCGTCGAGTCGCATCCCGGCCGGAAGGATCGCGTTCGCTTGTTTTACGGCGAGTTGGTGGGGCTTCGCGAGCTGCCGGCCGCCGGGGAGCCTGAACAACTGGTTTTCGAGGCGCATGGTCGTCGGCTGGTCGTGGCGTTGAGCGAGCAGGCGGTTCCATCACCCGTGCGCCGCCGGGTGGTGATCGAGGTCGATTCGCTGTTCAAGCTGTGGCAGCGCTTGACGGAACACCGAATCTGGTGCATGACCGTCAGCGGCATGGGCGTTGGGGACCGGCGGCTCGTTGCACTGGATCCGGCTGACAACCGTGTGGAATTCAAGGAGGTATGGCTGCTCTGAATCGCGGCCACGGCAGCAGGGATCTAGGCGTATAAAATGCTGTCAAATAAGAGCTTGCAGAAAAAGCGCTTTGCTCAAAAAAAGTGGCGTTCCGGGACGTGACAGACTCTGAGGGGTTTGGTATACTACTGATGGCCTTAGGGGCCGGGGCGGTTTCGCAGCAGATGGATGAGTGTATGCTGCGAGGCCGGCGAGGCGTCATTTCCAGCGCCGTCGATCTCCCGTTACGGACCTCGAGCGTGATCCCCTGTGTTGATCGCTTGTGTCTGTGCGAAGACGGGTTGGGCGTACGCCGAGCAGAGTGGAAGCCTGCGGCGTTCGGGGCGCTGAGTCCCCTACGGCCGCGCGAATTGGGCAGGAGGCCCGGGCGCACGAAGAACGTGTAACGATCAGCGGCCTGCCGGGGAATCGGCAGGCGCTGCCGGCGCGGTCAAGGTCCAGGCGGGGCCGTGCCTTTTCCCGCGTCCTCTATCAGGAACTCCGTTAGCGAACCACCCGGGGCGATCGTTGGCATGCCCTCCCCGGAAAGACATGGACAGGAGGTATTTGTACATGGCCAAGAGCCATAGCAGTCGCAGCAAGTCGGGCAGTTCACGAAAGAAAAGCGTTCCCGCCGAAGAGCTGCCGCTCTCCTCACCCGAGGAGATCGAGGACGGGGTCGAGGATGAAGGTGATGCGTTCGCCGCAGGCCTGACCGACGACTCGCCGCCGGCGCGGGAGCCGGTCCGCGATCTCGACGAGGACGACGATGACGACAACGGGCGCGGCGGTCGCGTAGTCGACAACTACGGCGGCGGCGCGATCGATGCCGAGACGCACGCCAAGTACGAGGAGATCAAGCGCGGGGAGCTCCACCTGAAGGACCTCCAGAAGATGGGCGTCCAGGAGCTTCACGAGATCGCCAAGAAAGAAGGGCTGATCGAATACACCGGGCTGAAGAAGCAGGAACTGATCTTCAAGATCATCAAGGAACGCATCCGCCAGAACGGTCTGATGTACGGCGAGGGCGTCCTGGAGATCCTGCCGGACGGCTTCGGGTTTCTCCGCAGCCCCGAGTACAACTATCTGCCCTGTCCCGACGATATTTACGTCAGCCCGTCGCAGATTCGCCGGTTCGGCCTGCGCAACGGCCACGTCGTCGCCGGCCAGATCCGCCCGCCGAAGGAGTCGGAGCGATACTTCGCCCTGCTTCGCGTCGAGGCGATCAACTGGGAGGATCCCGAGCGCGTTACCGAGAAGGCCAACTTCGAGGATCTCACGCCGCTTCATCCGGACAAGCGGCTCATCCTGGAGACGACGCCCGACGAGACGAACATGCGGATCGTCGACCTCGTCACGCCGATCGGCAAGGGCCAGCGCATGCTGATCGTCGCCCCGCCGCGCACGGGCAAGACCGTCCTCCTGCAGAAGATGGCCAACGCCATCAGCAAGAACGAGCCCGACGCCTACGTCATCATCCTGCTGATCGACGAACGGCCGGAGGAAGTGACGGAAATGCAGCGGAACACCAAGGCCGAAGTCGTCAGCTCCACCTTCGATGAGCCGGCCAGCCGCCACGTCCAGGTGGCGGAGATGGTCATCGAGAAGGCCAAGCGCCTCGTCGAATACGGCAAGGACGTGGTCATCCTGCTGGACTCGATCACGCGACTCGCCCGGGCCTACAACACGGAAGTCCCGCATTCCGGCAAGATCCTCACCGGCGGCGTCGACGCCAACGCCCTGCAAAAGCCCAAGCGCTTCTTCGGCGCCGCCCGCAACATCGAGGAGGGCGGCTCCCTCACGATCATCGGCACGGCCCTGGTCGACACCGGCAGCAAGATGGACGAGGTGATCTTCGAGGAGTTCAAGGGCACCGGCAACAGCGAGCTGCACCTGGATCGCCGCCTGGTCGACCGGCGCGTCTGGCCGGCCATCGACATCGCCGCCAGCGGCACCCGCAAGGAGGAATTGTTGCTCGATCCGAAGGAGCTGGAGCTGGTCTATCGCCTTCGTCGCGTCCTGAGCGACATGAACGTCGTTGAGGCGGTCGAGTTGCTCCGCAGCCGGCTGGAGAAGTGCCGCACGAATGCCGAGTTCCTCATGACGATGAACTTCGCGTAACCTGCCGCGACAAACCGCCGGAGCGACGAGGAGCCGGGCGAACAACGCCCTTCCTCGTCGCTTCGTCGTTCACGCGCGGGGGCCGAACGGCGGGACGGGCGCTACCCGCCGGTACCCTCCACGGCTTGTGATTCACACGGCCGATGCGTCGACATCGAGGGATCGGTTGATCCAGCCGCCGCCCAGTACGCGGTCATCAACGTAGAAGACGGCGGCCTGCCCGGGGGTGACGGCAGCCTGCGGTGTCTCGAACCGGGCGCGTACCGTGCCGTCGGTCATGGGCTCGACGAGCCCCGGTACCGCCTCGTGCGAGTAGCGGATCTGGATCCGCGCTCGGATCGGTCGAACGGGCGGATCGATGAGCCAGCGGACTCCGTCGGCAACCAGACCGCCGCGCATCAGGTGTTCCCTGCCTCCAATCGTCACTTCGTTGGTCGTTACGTCGATGCCGGTCACATAATGGGGTACGCCCATCGCGATGCCGAGCCCATGGCGCTGGCCGATGGTGAAGTGACCGATTCCTTCGTGCCGTCCGACGACCCGCCCCGTTGCATCGCGGACATTTCCTGACTGAAACGCCTCCGGGTGGTGCGTGCGAACAATGCGGGCGTAATCGCGGTCGGGGGCGAAGCAGATGTCGCTCGATTCGGGTTTGTCGTGGACGGGAAGGTGGAGCCGTTCCGCTTCACGGCGGACCTGATCTTTCGTCAGTTCGCCGATGGGAAACCGCGTACGCGAAAGAATCGGGGCACCGACAGCGAACAGTACGTAGGATTGATCCTTGCGCCGGTCGTGCGCCCGGAGCAGGCACGGATATCCGTCACCGGGCGTGACGCGGGCATAGTGGCCGGTAGCGATGAGGGACGCGCCGATGCTATGTGCATATTGATACAGGCGGCCGAACTTGAGTTGCTCGTTACACAGAATACACGGATTGGGTGTGCGGCCGCGGGCGTATTCCGCTGCGAAATGCGCGATCAGCTTGTCGAAGTCTTGCTTGAAGTTCAGAGCGAAAAACGGAATGCCCAGCCGTCCCGCCACAAGCCGGGCATCGGTGGCATCCGATGCGCCGCAACATGCGGGTCGGTGCGACTGTGAAGGACGGCCGTCGGAAGTGTCATCTCGGCGCATGCTCATGAAGAGGCCGACGACGTCATACCCCTGTTCGACGAGAAGGGCTGCGGCGACGCTGGAATCGACCCCGCCGCTCATGGCCACGACAATCCTGGAATCGCGACTCGTCAAAAGAAAAACCGCCGAATACGTTGGACTTTATCAGTGTTCTGCGTCATTATATGGAGGAGGCGAGAAGGGGTCCACGGACGGACGCGACGCTCATCTTCCGCATGAAGGAGAGGCATCTGTGAAGGTTCTTGACGTGTCGACGCATCGCCGCTGTGAGCTCATCGACGTGACACGCTCCGTGGACGAACTGGTTTCGGCGAGCGGTATACAGGACGGGTTTGTCATTTGCTACGTCCCTCACACGACGGCGGGCGTGACGATCCAGGAGAACGCCGACCCGGATGTGGTCTCCGACCTGCTCCACAAACTGGAACAGCTCGTTCCGCAGCGGGATGCGTCGTATCAACACGCCGAGGGAAACTCGGATGCCCACATCAAGGCCTCTCTGATTGGGGCGTCGCAGACCATTCCCGTACGAGGTGGGCGGCTGATGTTGGGAACCTGGCAGGGGATTTACTTCGCGGAGTTCGACGGACCGCGCCGTCGCCACATGTACGTGCTGTGCGGCAGGACATAAGGGAGTGCGCACCATGAGTGAACGCCTGGTGATCGGTTTCGACCACATCCATCTCGTCGCCCCGCCGGAGAAGCAGGACGACGCGCGGTGGTTTTACGGCGGTGTGCTCGGCCTCCGTGAAATCCCCGTGCCGGAGTCCGTGCTGGCCGACTCCGCGCCGATCTGGTTTGAGGTCGGCGGAGGGCAGGAGCTGCACATCACCTTCGAGGCGGGTCCGTCGAACCGTGCCGGTGCGGTATACCTCGCCCTGCGCGTTCGGTCGATTCGGACCCTGATCGAGGCGCTCAAGGCCAACGGTTTCGAGGCGTGGTCGGACGGGATGTCCGGTCCGGAGGGTTCCCGCTGTTTCTGCCGCGATCCGTTCGGAAATCGTCTGGAGTTCGTCGACCAGTCATCCCTTCCGGCCGTTGGGGCCGCCTGACGGAAGACGGGGGCCGTCCGGTGCGTCAGGGTCGGCTCACAAGGGGCGTGTCGCCGGGTCGGGGGTCGTCGCCCTCGTCGAGACCGATGGCACTGGCGGCGGCGTAGTGGGCGGTGTGCGTGATCGACACCAGAATGCGACGGATCTCGCGGGCA
>CAZTVU010000089.1:13052-17365 GCA_964617025.1 uncultured Planctomycetales bacterium
TGACGTGCGGTTCGCCGTTCGGGTCGTTCAGGATCTCCATGTCGCGCCACGCGATGGATCCTCGCCACCCCGTGCCCAGGACCTTCAGAATGGCCTCCTTTGCCGCAAACCTGCCGGCCAGGTGCGGGATGGGAAATCGCCGGCCGATCACGTAGTCCATTTCCGCGGGTGTCAGCAGGCGCTCCAGGAAACGGGCGCCGTGCCGGTGATAGACCTCCTCGATTCGCCTGCACTCGATGATATCGATCCCATGCCCCAGAATTCGCATGTCCTGAACGTATCCCGCACTCCGGCGACATACAAGAGCCGGCTATAATGAGGTGGGGATGTCCCCGCGCAGGGGCCGGGAGGAGGCCGTATGCCCTCAATGCTTTCGCCCACACGAGTCTTGCGAATGGCCACCGTCGTGCTCGGCGCGGCCTTGGCCTACAGTCCGATAAGTTATGCCGCCGACGGTTGGGTGCGTCACAGCACCGATATCGCCGCGGGCTTGGGGTTGCGGGTGACGGCTATTCACTATCCGGCTGGATCGCCGCGCGCCATTGCGCCCTCGGGGCCGACGGCGGCGGCGGCCTCGGTCCTTCCGATCCCCATCGCCGGCCCCGTGCCCCACATCGCCGTCGGCCTGACGAACGCCGCGAAGTCGGGCGAGTTTGTCTGGGCGCACGTCCTTGCGAATTCGCTGGTCGGTTCGCCGCTGAACCCGCCCCTGTCGCAGAACTATGCGATCGGCACGTTCGACACCGGGGGCACGGTCAACATCATCGGCTACTGCCAGCGAGAGGCCCTCGGCCTCACAAGCGCATGGCTGACGGGCAACACCGTCCCCGTCGGCGGCGTAGGCGGCCAGATCGACGCGGACGTCAGCAAACCCCTGGGCGTCTTCGTCGCGGGGCTTCAGGACATCGATCCCGTGACATCGGCGTTGGATACGAATGCGATGGTGGGGCATTGGCATGTGAGCGTGGCCAGCCCGCAGGAGTCGGCATGCGGCGATATCATCGACATCCCGACGGCGATCGGAACGCCCTTGTTTGCGTTCCACAGCGTCGTCATCCGCAATGACAATCCGCAGCAGGTCGAGCACGGCGGCAGGATATACTATGGCCCCGCGGTCGAGATCTACGACTGGGGCGATCCCGCCGTCCCCACGTTCCCCACAGTCGTGCCGTTGGACCCGCGGCCGCCGGGCCAGACGACCTCCGCCTACTATCCGGACATTCTGAACATGGACTTCCAGACCCCATGGGTTCCGACGGCCCTGGTCACCACGGAGGGAGACATCCCGGTCGGCGGCTGGTTCGTCGCCAGCACGTGGCTCCGGGAAGGCCCGCGGCCGGCGGTCAATAAGATGTTTATGGTTGATACGGGGGCGCAGATCAGCCTGATGCGGTCCTTTGTTGCCGGGCAACTGGGCCTCGATCCGGCGCAGCCGGAGTTCACGGTCGAGGTGACCGGCGTGGCGGGCGATGTCCACGTCGCGCCGGGGTTCTATGTCGACCTCCTGGAGCTCGACGCCTTCGGAGGGCCGATCTCATTCTCCCAGGTGCCAATGATCATCGAAGACGTCCCGTCCGTGGAAGGTGGCACGCTGGACGGGATCGTGGGGATGAATGTGTTCTTCAACCGCAACATTGCGATGAAGATGAATCGAGCCGGCACGTCCACGCTCGAGATCTCCGACCCGTTGCCGTACGGCGACTTCGATCGCGACGGCGACGTCGATCTTATGGACTTCTCGACGTTTCAGGGCTGTTTCAACGGCCCGAACCAGCCCCCGACCGGCCTCGGCTGCGCGGGCGTCGACGCCGACAACGACGGCGACGTGGACCTGTCCGACTTCGGGAGCTTCCAGGCGTGTTTCAACGGCCCGAACCGGCCTCCCGCGTGCCTGTAGGCGCGTGCGGCTCGCATCGCCCCGACTCCCGGGCGGAGCGGCGGTACCGGGAGAATCGCCCGGACTATGGCGAGGCCGGCGCGGTGGCGGGCCGACTGTCAGCGTTGCCGCCCACCAACATCTTGAACCGCGCGTCCTCGGAAAGCGCTTGCAGCGCAGGCTCTCGGCGGACTTGGTCTGCCGTGACGGCTCCCGACCGTATCGCGGTCTCGATCATCGTGAGAGCCTTGTCGGGGTCGTTCTCACGAACGGCCAGTTGAGCGCGAAGATAGCTGGACCGGCCTGCGGTCGGCTGTTCGCGCAGATACGCGTCGAGCCGTTCCACGGCCTCCGCGGCCCGGTCGGCGCGAATCAGAGCGAGGGCCAGCATAGCGACGGTTTCGTCGTCTTCGAGGCACTCGCGGGCCTCGGTGAGGTATTCCGCGGCCAGGCTCCATCGACGCTGCTTCAGGGCCTCGACGCCCGACGACTTCAGCATCTGCGCGATGTCCGCCAGCTTCGCGCCGGTCATGGGCGCCAGGGTCGGCGGGCGCAGTTCTTCGACCTCGGCGAAGAGCGCCTGCATCGCGGGGGACCGCGCCAGCGCGGGGGCGCGCATCTCCAGGAGGGGCCGACGCTCCCGCAGGATCCGGTAGGTCTCGGCGTCGCCGGGGTTTCGCCGGTACGCGGAGATAAACAGCCGCAACGAGCCGGCGAAGTCGGCCCGGCGCCCCAATTCCCACGCCTCGGCGATTTCGCCGCGCGCCGTGACGGCTGCGGAGACGCGGTCTCGCACCGCCCGATGCCGGGCATCGCGCTCCGAGGCGGCGACGACCTCGTCGAAGGGCGATCGCTGGAGCGCGGCGAGGGCCGACGCGATTTCACGGTTGCTGTTGCGGTACAGATTGCGCGGGGCCGAGAATTCCAGGAGGGCGTTGTCGTCCGTGTGCACCGGCGAGCCCTCGACCCAGTCGCGCAGCGGCTTGCCGGATGTGACAAACGACCCGAGGATCCGTCCCAGGTCGGCCATGCCGATGCGGTACAGGTCCTCGCGCACCGCCGGCGTGGCGAAGCGCCGCAGCATGTCATCGAGCGGGACCGGCGTCGGGGTATGGCCGGCGATCAACAGGTAATCGGTGGTCCGCTCCCAGATCGATACGAACTCGAACACGTCGAACATCGTCCGGATGATCATGCGGAAGTCGTCCGGGGACATCGAGTAGCTGTGCAGCCACGCGCAGAGGCGGCCGTTCGGGGCCAGCCGCCGCTTGCACAGCTCGAAGTACTCGCGGGTGAAGAGGTTCGACACGCCCGACATCCACGGGTTCGACGGCTCGGAGACGATCAGGTCGTACGTGCGGTCCGTCAGCAGCAGGTGATTGCGGCCGTCGGCACGGATCGTGTGAACGCGCGGGTCGGCCTTCTGGATGTCATAGTTGTACGGCGCGAAGAACTCGGCCGCCTTGATGACTTCGTTGCTGATCTCCGCGCAGTCGATCCGCTCGTAGGACGGATGCCGCGCGACGGCGCTCAGCGTCGTTCCCGAGCCCATGCCGATCACGCAGGCCGACTTGCCGTCGTCGACCAGGAGTGCGGGCAAGTGGCCCAGGATGAGCTGCGTCGTCATGTCCCCGAGGTCCGTGGAGGCGTCGCCCTTGCCGTTGACGCTCAGCCACATCGAGTCGGGTTGATCGACTGCCTGGCCGACGGCGACGGTCAGGTCCACTCCCTCCGCGTAATAGAGGATCCGGTCATGGGCGCGCCCGCCCCAGGGCGAGCCTCGGGCGAGGTAGGGCGCGCTCAACAGCAGGCCGCGGTCCCACGTGCCCGCCGCCGTCGCCAGCCCGGGCACGAGGATTACGGCGACGGCCGCGAGGGCGGCGCGATGCCGGATGGGCTTTCCCGACGGGCGGGCGGCCAGCAGCAGCCACGCCCCGACGACCGTGTTGATCAGCGCGGCGGCGACGATGGAGTTCTGCACGCCGAGGACGTCGCTGCGGATCATGACGAACCCCGCCAGGAACGACCCCAGGATGGTGCCGAGCGTGTTGACGGCGTAGGCCTGGCCGGTGGCCGCGCCGGGGTCGCCTTTGCCGATCGCAATCAGCCGCGTGACGAGCGGAAAGACCGCGCCCATGAGGACCGTGGGCACAAACGTGATCGCGATGATCAGCAGGAACTGCAGCCACAGTAGCGTGCCGTAATCCTCGCGGAAGCCCTCGACGATCCGGGCCATGACTAAAGGCACCCGCCCGTGCAGCGGCACGATCAGCACCGCGGACAGCCCGATCGCGATCTCCAGGAGGCCGAAGGCCGCCACCGGCTGCCGGAGGCGGTCCACCCACCGCGCGATGCACAGGCTTCCCGCCGCCAGGCCCAGGATGAATGCCGCAAGGATGCAGGTGAACGAGTAGGTGCTCGATCCGAGCGACAGCAC
>CAZTVU010000090.1:0-17331 GCA_964617025.1 uncultured Planctomycetales bacterium
GCCGCTCGACCGCGTTGCGGAGCGCAACGCCCTTCGCCAGGCCTTCATCGCCAAGGCCCAGGCGGAGCGCGACTACGAGGAGGCCAGGGACCAGGTGACGCTGGAGGTCCGCCGGGCCATCCGCGTCGTCCGGCAGCAACAGAAGTCGCTTGAGATCCAGATCCTCAACCGCGACGTCGCCCTCAATCGGCGAAAGGCGTACGAGGTGCTCCAGGCCGCCGGCGGCGTCAAGGGTATCGGCAACCGCGACGTGATCGAGGCCGAAAACGCCCTGCTGAGCGCCCGCAACAGCCTCGCCCAGGCTCAGGCCCGCCTGAACCTCGCCATCCTCCAGTTCCGCCGCGACACCGGCACACTCCGCGTCGACGAAGACGGCCACTGGGCCGGCCCTCAGGAGGTCTTCCGGCCGCAATAGCGGCGAGGGACCACTCCGGCCGTTCGAGGGGAACGAAAGCGTGAACGGGACCCTCACCCTGCCCTCTTCCTCAAAGGGAGAGGGGTACGGCGCGCGGGACGGGCTCGCTCCCGCTTCGATCGGCAGCATACGGGAACGCCGCGCCTGAAGCCGCCGCACCGGACCCGCGCCCGCCGTCCGAACCCGTCCCATTCGCACGGCCGCGCACCCGCGCCGCAGAGCCACTCCACGATTGCCGATCGCAACGAGGGCGTCGGCACCACAGTAGGGCCGGCGCGCCCGCCGGCCTTCCTGCCGGCGCGCGTTTCGCCGTTCCACGCCCCACGCGGTTTCGAAAGCCGATGTGCCCCGACGATCGCCGGAACGAGCCGGTCCCAAGACGCCTGCCCGCTTGTCCGACATGTCACCGAAGCGCTTGCCCCGCCGGCTCAGCGCCGAGGTGTTCGGGCGAGCAGAGGTCGGCCACGGACTCGACGATGCGGTCGGGTCGATAGGCGTAGCGTCGCAGGTCCTCGCGGCGCGTCGCACCGGAGAGCACCAGCACCGTCTCATATCCCATCTGCACGCCGCCGAGGATGTCGGTCTCCATGGTGTCGCCGACCATGACGGTCTGCTCAGTCCGCAACCCCAGCTCCTTGCGTGCAGCGCGCATCATGACCGGGCTGGGCTTTCCGACACTGAACGCCTGTGTGCCGGTGGCCTTTTCCAGCATCGCCACCAGTGCCCCGCACCCCGGACGCAGGCCGTCGGCGGTCGGGCAGCTTGGATCAAGGTTGGTCGCAACGAGCTTCGCGCCGTTGGAGATCATTCGCACAGCCGCCTCCGCCATCTCCAGCGTGAAGGTCCTTCCCTCGCCGATAATGACGTAGTCGGGATCGTGATCCACGATCGCATACCCGTGTTGATGCAAGGCGGTCAGAAGGCCGCCCTCACCGATGACGTAGGCGGTCCCTCCGGGCTTCTGCTTCGCGAGGAAGCGGGCCGTCGCCATCGCACACGTAAAGACGTGTCGTTCGTCAGCGCCGATTCCCATACGACGAAGCCGCGTCGCCACGTCGCGGCGCGTGCGTTGGCTGTTGTTCGTCAGAAACAGGAAGGGAATACCGGCCGCCTTGAGCTCGTTCACGAACTGATCCGCACCGGGAATCATCTCCCGCCCTCGATAGATCACGCCGTCCATGTCGATCAGAAAACCACGTTTCATATCCACCATTCATATCGGACTACGCTTCCACAATCGCCGAGTCTTGCAGCAAACGGCGTGCCAGCGAGGCCCGGCGCTGCGCCGCTACCCGTGCGGAACGCACATGATGCCTTCTACCGCACGTTCATGAACTCTTAATCACGACAACTGCCCGCGAAGCAGGCAGGACGGGCCGGTCAGTCGTCCGCTGCCCAGCGAACCGTCATCGAGCACCGGACCGCGCTTGCGGCGCTGCCGTCACGAGCCGAGGATAGCGGCATGAGATCCCTTTGCCTCATCCTCGTGTGCTGCGTCTGCGACACCGGTCTCGATGCGGCCGACGACGCGCGGCCGGTAACGTCGTTTGAGACCGCCGCCGATCTGAGCTTCATCCACGCCAACAACACGAAGGTCGAGCCGATGCGGGAGCGGGCCACCCACGGCCGGCAGGCCCTGCGCGTCGAGTTTCTGCCCTCCGAGTGGCCGAACGCGACCGTACGGCCGGCGGCCCCGTGGGACTGGCGCGGCCGGGGCCGCCTGGCCATCGACATCGCAAACCCCGGCGACGAGCCGATCGAGTTCGGCGTCCGCGTCGACGACAACCCCGCCGCCGACGGCGCGAAACACTGCCGGCAGGGCGGCGGCACGATCGGGCCGCGGGCGACGGCAACGTTCACACTCGCCCTTGATGCCCCCGCCGACCCGATGCGGTACGGCATGCGCGGCCTGCCGCCGGAGCCGGGGATCCGCGCGCTGACGATGCACGCCTCCGGGCCGATCGACCTGGGGCACATCGTCGCATTCCAGATCTTCCTGCATCGGCCGCCTCGGCCCCGCGTGCTGATCGTGGACAACGTCCGCCTGCTGCCCGCCGCACCGCCGCTGGATGGCATCGTCGATGCCCTTGGCCAGTACACCGGGGCCGACTGGCCCGGCAAGCTCAAGGACGCCGCCGAGTTCGCCGCCCGCCGCGCCGCCGAGGAGGCCGACCTGAAGGCCCATCCCCCGCCGGTCGACCGCGACCGCTACGGCGGCTGGGCCCAGGGGCCCCAGCGTCCGGCGACCGGCTGGTTCCGCACCGAGAAGCTCGATGGCCGATGGTGGCTCATCACGCCGGAGGGACGCCTGTTCCTCTCGCTCGGCATGGACTGTGTCAGCACGCATGATGCCACGATCACCACCGGGCGCGAGCGGATGTTCACGTGGTTGCCGGACAAGGGTGACCCGCTCGCGCGGCATCGCGGCCGCGTCGCCGGCGTCCACAGCGGCCCCGTCCGCGAGGGTGACACGTTCAACTTCCTGACGGCCAACCTCGAACGCAAGTACGGCCGCGAATACGAGCCGGCGTGGTTCGACCTCGCCGTCACGCGGCTGCTCTCCTGGGGCTTCAACACGGTGGGCAACTGGTCGAACTGGCGGCTGTACGGCAACGGCCGGATCCCGTACGTCGCCACCGTCCACATCGGCGGCGACCACGCCCGCATCAGCAGCGGCAGCGACTATTGGGGCCGCATGCACGACCCGTATGACCCGCGATTCGCCCGGCACGCGGCCGAGGCGATCCGCGGCGCGGCCGCGCGGGTGAAGGACGACCCCTGGTGCGTCGGCTGGTTCGTCGACAACGAGCTGAGCTGGGGCGGCTGGGGCGACGACGATGGGCGCCACGGCCTCGCACGCGGGGCGCTGGCCGAGCCGGGGACGTCGCCCGCGAAGCAGGCGTTCCTTGACCGGCTGCGGACCAAGTACGGCGACGTCGACCGCCTGAACCGGGCGTGGGGCACGACGTTCGCCGACTGGGACGCGCTCAAGCCGTCGTACAAACCGCCGTCGCCGCCGCCCGAAGCCATGAAGGCCGACATGGGCGCGTTCGTGAAGGACTTCGCGCGGCGGTATTTCCTCGTCGTCCGCGACGAGTTGCGGAAGGCCGCGCCCCATCATCTTTACCTCGGCTGCCGGTTCGCCTGGCGGACGCCGGAGGCCGTCGAGGCCGCCGCCGAGGTCTGCGACGTCGTCAGCTTCAATATCTACCGGCCGAGGGTGGACGCGAAGGAGTGGGCCTTCCTCAACGACCTGAACAGGCCGTGCATCATCGGCGAGTTCCACTTCGGGGCGCTCGACCGCGGCATGTTCCACACCGGCCTTGTCGCCGTGCCCGACCAAGCGGCGCGGGCCGCGATGTACCGCGACTACCTGCACAGCGTGCTCGACCACCCCGCCCTGGTCGGCTGCCACTGGTTCCAGTACGTCGACGAGCCGCTCACCGGCCGCGCGTACGACGGCGAGAACTACAACATCGGGTTCCTGACCGTGACGGACGAGCCGTACCCGGAGATGGTCGCCGCCGCCCGGGCGGTCCACCGCGAGGCGTATGAGCGGCGCTGGAGGGCAAGGCCATGAAGACGGAGCGAACGTCCCGACTCCCGCTCTTCTACACGCACGGCATCGGGTCGCTGCCGCGGCCGCAAGTCGTGCGCGACCTCCTCGCGCGGCGGCGCGAGATGCCGCCGGCGGAGTTCGCCCGACGAATGGATGATATGGTCGTCTTCGCGATCCGGCTGCAGGAACAGGCCGGGCTCGACGTCGTCGGCGACGGCGAGTGGCGCCGCACGCAGTACATCAACGAGTACCTGGAGCGGATCGGCGGTTTCGAGCGGTGCCGGCGCTACGAGCACCAGGGCGAGACGAAGTACGCCTACGTCGCCGTCCGCCGCATCGAGGCCCGCGAGCCCGTCTTCGCCGACGACGCCCGGTTCCTCGTCGCCCACACCGACCGCTGCACGAAGTTCGCCCTGCCCGGCCCTTTCCTGATCGCCGTCCGCTACTGGCACGAGGACTACAGCCGCCCGGCCTACGCGACGCCGCAGCACCTGATGGACCACCTCGCGGAGATCCTCGCCCGCGAGGCCCGCGCGCTGGTCGATGCCGGGATCGATATCGTGCAGATCGACGAACCGGCGCTGACGTACTTCTGCGACCGCGACCTGATGGCGGGCACCGGCTCTCACGACGAGCGGCTCCGGCGCGACTGGGACGTCGACCGCGAGTTCCCCCAGGCCGTCGCCGCGATCAACCGCATCGCCGAGGGCCTGCGGGCCGAGGTGCACCTGCACTGCTGCCACAGCGTCTACAAGCGCCGCAGCGACGTCACCGGCGACTACAAGCCCATCCTGCCGCGGCTGAAGGACATCCGCGTCGATCGCGTCAACCTGGAGTTCGCCTACACCGGCACGGGCGACGTCGGCGACCTGGCGCTGCTGCCGGGCCACCTCGACGTCGGCATGGGCGTGGTGGATGTCCGCAGCGAGCAGCCGCAGACGATCGAGCAGATCGAGGCCCTCGCGGCCGCCGGGGCGTCGGTGGTGAGCCCCCGCCGGATCGCGCTGAACCCCGACTGCGGCTTCGCCCCCGACGCCGGCGAGCCGCCGACGATCGACGAGGCGTACGAGAAGCTCCAGCGCCTGACGGCCGCCGCCGTGCGCCTGCGGGACTGCTTCCGCTGACGCCGTCGCCTCGACGCGGGCACGGGGCGGCTGGGCTTGTGGAACAATCCGTCGGACGGGAGTTGCACAACTCGACCGCGACCCCTATAATCCCAACGGAATTCGACAGACCCTTTCGAACACCCGGCGTGGCCTTTGCGCGAGGGTCCGCCGACACCAGACGAAAGTGAACATGCTGTGCTTGGGATAGAAACCGCTTCCACCAATTGCGTCGGCAACTGCACTCGCGAGGCGTCGCTGAAGGTCCTGCTGGTCTCGGCCGCCACGCCGGACACGTTCTGGAGCTTCAAACACGTGTTGCCGTTCATCTCGAAGAAGGCCGCCTTTCCGCCGTTGGGGCTGCTGACGGTGGCGGCGATGCTTCCTCGGGAATGGCACCTCAGGCTGGTCGACCTGAACGTCAGTCGCCTGTCCGACGAGGACATCGAGTGGGCGGATTACGTGTTCGTCTCGGCGATGATCGTCCAGGCGGATTCGGCCCGGCGGGTGATCGAGCGATGCAATGAAAAGGGCCGCACGGTGATCGCCGGCGGCCCGCTCTTCACCACGGGATACGAGCGATTCCCCGAGGCGAAACATTTCGTCCTCGGCGAGGCGGAGAACATCATTCCCGAACTCGTTGCGGACATGATCGCGGGAACGGTCAAGCCGCTCTACCGGCATGACGACCGGCCGGACGTGACCCGCACGCCCGCACCGCGCTGGGACCTGATCAGCCTCAAGCCTTACGCGCTGATGCCGGTGCAGTTCTCGCGGGGCTGCCCGTTCAACTGTGAGTTCTGCGACATCATCGTCATGAACGGCCGCGTGCCCCGCCTGAAGACGCCCGCGCAGATGATCCGGGAGCTCGACGGGCTCATCGAGGCCGGCTGGAGCGGCCCCGTGTTCATCGTCGACGACAACTTCATCGGCAACAAGGCCCGCGTGAAGGTGCTGCTCCGCGAGCTGATCGCCTGGCAGCAGCGTCGGGGGTACGCCGTCCAGTTCACCACGGAGGCCTCGCTGAACCTCGCCGACGACCCCGAGTTGTTGAGCCTGATGGTCCGGGCCGGCTTCAAGAAGGTCTTCATCGGGCTCGAAACGCCGCAGGAGGACAGCCTGCTCGAATGTGCGAAGGTGCAGAATGCCGGCCGCGACATGCTCGCCGCCGTCAAGACGATTCAGAAGGCGGGCATGGAGGTCATGGGCGGGTTCATCGTCGGGTTCGACAGCGACCAGCCGGGCATCTTCGAGCGGCAGATCAGGTTCATCCAGGAGGCGGGCGTCGTGACGGCCATGGTGGGGCTGCTGATGGCGCTGCCGGGCACGCGGCTGTTCTCGCGGTTGAGGAGCGAGGGGCGTCTCCTGCAGGATGCGACGGGCAATAACATGGACGGCGTGCTGAACTTCGTTCCGAAGTTGAATCGCGAGGTGCTCCTCGAAGGCTACCGCTCGCTCGTCAAGCGACTGTACACGCCGCAGGCGTATTACCGCCGGATCCTGACATTTCTCCGCGAATACCAGCCGCAGGGGCCGCGGTTCAAGCTGAGCCGGGCGGACCTGATGGCCTTCTTCAAGTCGCTCTGGGTCCTCGGCGTGCGGACGCGCGGCCGCCGCGAGTACTGGAAGTTCCTCACCCGGAGTCTCGTCTTCCACCGTCGGGCATTCCCCGAGGCGATGACGCTCGCGATCATCGGCCATCACTTCCGCCAGATCGCATCCTCACTGTAGGCGCGGCGATCGGAACCGGCTCGTACCGCGAATCCGCGCCACGAACCGCGCGGGGCCGAAGGCCGCGATACGAGCTCACCCGAGCCTGTCCCGTTGCCGGGTCATGCAGCGGCGTTGACTTCGTGGGCAGGGAGGCAGAATCGCAGCGGATGCTGGGCAGGTGGCCGGCGAGGGCGCCGGCCCTACTTCGACGTCGGGCAAGGTGGCCGGCGAGGGCGCCGGCCCTACTTCGGCACCGGCCCTACTCCGGCGCTGCTCTCACTGTTTCTCACAAATGATGTTCACCAGGTCGAGCGCCAGGCCGGTCGACTTCTCATTCTTGCCCACCAGTTTGAACATCAGGTTGTTCGGGCCTTCGTCGAGGCGGAGCGTGCCCAGGGGAAGCGGCGCCGTCTTGTCCCGCTGCGGGGCGTAAAGGTCTACCGGCTCTCCGACGGGGCCCTCGTCGCGGAAGAGCTGCACGATCCCCTGCGCCGGGCCCTTGATCGCCTCGATCGCCACGGCGTACATGCCGGCCGCCGGCAGGTCGCACGTCAGCGACAGGAACGGCGCGCCGAACCAGTCCTTCGGCCCCTCCGGTCGCATCGACAGGAACCGTACATCCTCCGTGCCCAGCTTCTCCCCGCGCCGCGTCAGCACCGCCTTGTCGAACGTGAACGCGTGGATCGGCAGGGCCCAGCCGGCGGTGAAGATCACCTTCGTGAAGTCCACGACCCGGCGCTGCTCCGGCGGCGGCGGGGTCAGGTCGCACGTCGGCCGGGCCTCCGAGTAGAGGAACGTCACGCCGCAGTAGTCGGTGATGATGCTGTTCCGGTCGCCGCCGTGCTCGATGCCGTGGCGGATGCCCTTCCGATAGGCGTACGCGTCGCCGATCATGAACCGGTAGCCGCCCGTCCGACCGAGCGGCCGCTGGTAGCCCAGACACCCGCTGAGCGGGAACGACAGCCGCTTCTCCCAGCGCCCCGGCACGTCGTACCAGCCGCCGTTGAAGAAATCCTCCGACCCGGTGCCGTGAATGACCAGCTCGCCGTCGATGGTCGTCTGGTCGTCGCCCTCGAAGAAGTACGTGTTGCCCGAGACGACGCCCTGCGCCTGAAGGATGCAGCCGACGACGTGCCCGCGCCCCTGCGTCTCGATGAACGTGAAGGGTACGCCGGCGGTCGTCGGGTTCTCGCGGCGCCAGAGGGCGTAGAACCTGCCCTCGTCCGGGCGGCGCGGCACGGGCGCGACGAGGACCTCCGAACGGACCTGGACGGGCGGATCGGCCTTGCGCTGCGAGACGAGCTCGACCTTTGCGCTCCGGTCGAACGGCATGGGCAGGTAGCAGTAGTTCACATCGCCGGCCGTGCCGACGAGCAGCGACGTCATCGCCGGCCGGCCCCAGGCATAGCCGAAGAAGTCGCCCACGGGGCAGCAGACGGCCGGCTGCGCGTCGCCGTCCCATGTGATCCGCAGGAGGAGGTCGCGGTCCTTTGTCTCGAACGCGGATGCCGGCGAAAGGCGAATGCCGACGATCCGCCCGGGGCCGTCCGCCTCGAACAGGGTAAGGGTCTTGCCCGGCCCGAGCGGCAACGGCTCATGGGCGTGCCGGACGATCGATGCGTCCGGCGGGGCGACATGGGCACTGATGTCCGCGCCGACCGATGCGAAGAGCTTCTGCGCCGCCTCCTGGTGGCGCAGGTACTCGGGCGACGGATCGGCCCGCCAGCTCGCGATCCCGGCGTTGTCCGGGTAGACCGCGTAGTTGATCTGGTAGAACTGGATCCTCTCCGCCTTCGCGACGACCTTGCAGCTTTTCGCGAACGGCAGCGGGACATAGCAGTAGAACCCGCCGGCCCCGAAGCCGACCAGCGGCGCGACGAACGGCTTCCGCCGACCCGTGAACAGGTCGCGAAACGGCACCGTAATCCGCGGCCTGTCCTCGCCGTCAAAGAAGAACTCGAACAGGTCGGCGGTCGGCGTCGGCGTCCAGATGCGGTAGATGACGCCCGGCCCCGTCAGGTCCGCCAGGACCAGGCCCCCCGGCTCCTTGCGCACGAACGAATACTTGCCGGAGAAGCCGTCGTCGTTTCCGCCCGTGCGGTCGTAGCTCGACACCGACGCGACGCGGACCGACGTCCGAAACGCCGGCAGCCGGTCGAGGCGGGAGAGTTCTTCGATCCCGGGCGTCCGAGCGTCGTCGGCCGGGGCAGCAGAAGCAGGCGCGGGCGCCGGGAAGAGGAACGAAAGGCAGAAAGTGACCAGGTGGAGAAGTGGGAAACTGGCAAAGGCGCCTATCACCGCGACTTCCTCCGAACTCGCGCTTGCTGACTTCACTCGGCGTTCTCCTTGGCACGCGCTCCGCGCGCCGGAAAGAATGACAGCGTATCGAGGATATGATAACCTCATTGACGTGCATCGCACGCCCCGAGCGCGAGCGAGGGGTGGCTGTGCGGTATGTTGCGGTCACGTGCCCCACGTCTTCCCAGGCCGGGGGCGCGATTCGACGAGAGCGCTGCTGCGTGCGTCGGTCATCTGGTTTCTCTCTTCCCCCGCGTCGCTTCGTCGGCTTCCGCACCCAGCCCCAGCACTCAGTCCGTTCTATCCGCAAGCGGGCGCCCGGTTCGGGCCGTTGAAGCACGCCGAGAAGGCGCCAAAATCGCCCAGATCAACATCGAGATCCTTGTCGATGTCGAGGCACGCACAGTCGTCGGCGGGGACGGGTGGCCCCGGCCAGGGCCGGTTCGGGCCGTTGAAGCACACGGAGAACGTCGCGAAGTCGTCCAGATCCACGTCGTGGTCGCCGTCCGCATCCTGCGGGGGTGTATTGCACGGCAGCTTCACCTCGAAGGCGTCCGGCCGTGTGCCCATGGAGCATGTCGTCACGACCTCCACCGTCCACAGGCCCGTGGCGACACCCGACGGCAGCGCCAAGTCACACACCAGGCTGCCGGGATCGGTGACAATCACGTTCGTTGCCTCGATCGGGTCCTGGCCGGCCTTCGTAAGAAAGACGGTCGTCCAGTCCGTCATGAAGCCCGCCCCGGTAATGACCACGCCCGTCAGCGTCTGGCCGGGGTTGCCCTCCGCCGGCGCGATCGAGGCGACCGAGGGTCCCGGCTGGGCGCAAAGGACAGTGAAGCCGCCCGCCAGGCTGCCGGTGGCGCACGTCGTCACCACGACGTCCCAGGCTCCGCCGCCGGCATAGATCGGCACGTAGAAATCGCAGGTGATGCTCGTCCCCGCGCCGTTGACCTTGGCGCCGATGGCAAAGATGTCGAGCTGGTCGGCCTTTTGCAGCATGACGAACGTCCGGCCGGGCCTGGGGTCGAAACCGCTGCCGCCGATCGTCACCGACACGGTCTGGTCTTGCATGCCCTCGGCCGGCGAGATGGAACTCACTATCGGGGTGTTGCAGAGCACCTGGAACCCGGAGTAGATCGTCGCGCTGGAGCACGTGGAGACTACCACGTCCCAAAAGCCGACCTCGGCGCCGGCCGGCGGCGTGATATCGCAGGTGAGGCTGCCGGCGTTGATGACGTTGACGTTCGTCGCGAGGATGTCCGGCTGGCCGGCCATTCTCAGCCGGACGGTCGTTTGCCCGGATACGAAGTTGCTCCCCGTGATGATGACGTTCGTCGTCTGGAGCCGCGTCCCCTCGCCGGGCACGATGGCGCTTGCCGTTGGGTCGTTGCAGGCGACGGTGAACGCGCCGGCAAGCGTGCCCTGACCGCACCATGTGGTGGCGACGACGTCCCAGTCTCCCGCGCCGGCCGTGGCGGGCACGGCGACGTCGCAGGTGAGGTTCCCGGCGTCGGTTACGATTACGTTGGTGGCTCCGAAGGCCGCCTGACCGCTCATCTTGAAGGCGATGCCCGTTTCGCCGGCGACAAAGCCGCTGCCGGTGACGGCCACGCCCGTGAGGGTCTGGCCGCTTGTGCCGGCGTTCGGCAGGATCGTTGCGACGGTCGGCGCCGGGCACGGGTCGGGGACGCTGCTCACGAAGCCGAACTCCGTCCACTTGTAGTTGGCGGCGCCGCTGGTGTCCTTTGTGGCCGTTGAGAGGTAGACCTGCGCGATATCGCCGTACGCAACGGTCGTCGTGCCCGTGTGCGGGGCGGCCCATGGGACACCGTCGATCCATCCGAGAAGGCTCCACGACAGCGTCCCGTCAGCGTTTCGCGTGAGGTCGAGGGTGTAGTAGTCGTTGCCGGTTCGAAGACGCTCGTACCAGGTTCCCGTCGGGCTGCCCGGGTTGTCGGTCCATGCGGTGCCGTCGTACTGGTGGGGCATGATTTTGCCCGGGGCGAAGTACGGGCGTACGCCGAAGTCGAGGATCTTGCCGGTGTTGTCATAGAGGATCACGGCCCATCCGCTCTTGCCGACCTGGTTGGGGTCGTAGATCTTGACGTGGAGCGTTGCCATGAGCTTGCCGGGCGGCACGATCAATTGGGCAAGGGCAAGACGCTCGGCATAGGCCGGATCGACGACGGCATACGGCAGCCAGACCCTCTTGGGGGCGCCGGTCGGTGTCGGCATGAGGAGCACGTCGGGGGCCGTGATCGACACGAGGCCGGAGGCGTAGCCGGAAATCGGCTGTGTCTCCCACGTGTAGACGGTGCCGGCCGGCCAGGGGCCGAGAACGGCGGCCGATGCGGTTGCGGCGATTATCACGTTGGCGAGAATGGCGAGCGATTTCATGGGGCTTCCTCCTTCATCCCGCTTGCACGCGGCACCCTGGCGTATTCGGTCGTGCCCGGGCAGGCCAACACCCTGCACCGGATTGGGGCGTAACCCGCTTGCCCAAGAACGGCGCCGCTCAGTCGGGACTACGGCAACACCCGGCGGCGGTTCCGCAATACCAGGGCACCGGTTGCCAGCAACACCAGGGTAGCGGGCTCGGGGACCCAGAACTCGGTCCACTTGTACGTGGCAGCGCCGCTCGTATCCGGGGTCGAAACGGAGAGGTAGATCTCCGAGATGGTGCCGTAGCTGACGTTGCTCGTGCCGATCAGGGGCTGCGGCCACGGGACGTTGTTCTCGAGCCCGTTGACGGTCCAGGACAGCGTGCCGTCGCCGTTCTGCGTGATGTCCATGGTGTAGTAGCTGTTGCCGACCCGCGCCCGAGTGACCCAGGCGGAGTCCGTCCAACTGCTTCCGTTGTAGTAGTGGCCGAGTACCTTGGCCGCCCCGCCGACGGCGGCACCCACGGGTCGAACTCCCAAGTCCAGCATGTTGCCGGCGGTGTCTCGCAGGATGACGGCCCAGCCGCTCTTGCCGCTTCCCGACAGCGGGTCGTAGACCTTGGCATGGATCTGCGTCGCGCCGGTGCCTGCTGGCGGGTTTAGCCTCGCGACGGTGAACTTCTCGCCCGCGTAGCCGGGGTAGGGCAGCCACAGCGACTTGGTCCCGCCTGTGAAGGCCGGCATGTTGAGCGTGCCGTCCGGCGGCGGCGTCACGATCGACACCGTCCCGCTGTTGTAGCCGGGAATAGGTTTATCCTCCCACATGTAGCTGGACCACAGTGGCCAAGGGCCGATGACCGCGGCCGAGGCCGCCGACGTGATCGCGAGTCCCGCGATCAGAGCGGAAATGAACCTCATGGCTTTTCCTCCTCGCGTCCTTCGCATGCACGGAGCGGGAAGCCTTGTCCCGCACGAAATCATGCCGCGCGCACGTGCCGAGCGCCCGCAAACTGCACAGGGTGTCCGAAGACGACTCGAAGCACGACCTTTGAATTGCGTCAGCGCTAGCGCGCTGGCCCTGTCGACACCTCTACTCTACCGCCATAACCGGCCGCTTGCAAGAAAAAAGCACCGAATCAGCTCTCCACTCAGCGAGCCCGCCTGGGCGGCATTGGCGATATACGAGCGCCGAGAGTCGGAATTGATGGGCGAACCCGCGCCCGGCGGTTCAGGCTCTTTTGCGTCGAGTCGTTGACATAACCGGGTCGATCTTGTTAGTATACAGAGGTAGGCAACTCTGGAGTGCAGTTCGTCTCGAATCGAGGGCGGCTTCATGGGGGCCGGTTTGCGTCAAGAGCGTTGCGGTTTCACGCTGATCGAACTGCTCGTTGTTGTTGCGATCCTCTCTACGCTCGTCGCCGTGTTGCTGCCGTCAATGTCTGTCGCGAGAGAGCAGTCCAAGCGAACCATGTGCATGTCGCACGAGAAGCTGGTCGGCAACGGGATGGCGTTGTACGCGGGGGAGTCTCGTGATCGCCTGCCGTGGGTCGGCGAGATGACGGACGAACTGATCAACCCAAGAAAGTGGATAATTCCTCGGTACTACGACAAGGGGAAGGTGGACAAGCGGGTGCCCGAGCTGTGCAATCTCGGCGTGCTCTACGGGAAGTACTGCGGCAAGGACTTGTCGATCTTCTTCTGTCCGAGCGACAAGCTGAGCCTCCTGACCAATCCCACCATGGGTATACAGGCCTTCGTGCGGCTTCTCTCCAAGACCGCTCCAACCTCAGACAACCCTCCTCGGATTTACCAAGGCTACGACTACGCTGTGTTGGGGGCCCAGGGGGCGTTTCCGCGGAACGACTCACGCGGGTGCTACCCTGAAGAGATGATCAAGGACTTCCGCGGGCAGAAGATCCCCGTCTTCTACCGGGAGGATCGGCTGCTGTTCGCGTATCTGCCGGGCGCAGACAAGCCGGTAAACGCCTGGTCGTGGCTGACGGAGCGGCGCGTGAAGGTCCCCGGGTTCGGCAAGCGCAACGTCCACGCCCTCGTCTCCGACCGGTACGCGGGCGGCTACGGCTGGTACTTCGGCCACGCGAAGGGGTACAACGTCCTGTTCAGCGACTACCACGCGAGGTGGATCAACGACGCCAACCGCAAGATCGTGCACGGCGAATGGTGGCAGGCGGACGACAAGAAACGGTTTGATGCGTGGGATGAATTCTCGCGTCGCCCGTGATGGACCGCCCGGCGAACGATCATGCTGAACGAACTCCGTGAAACACTCAATCGGCTGCCTGCCGTCGCGACGGGCGCTGTGGTAATCATCGCCCTGGCCATCCTGGCGGCGGCGATCTACGTGCAGGCGCGCCCGGAACCCATTTCCCCGAACAGCCGATACGCCGAGACGATCTACCGAAAGTGCACGGATGCTGGGTGCGGCCACATCACAAGCGACTCGCGGCTCGAACTCGTGAAGAAGGGCTACATGCCGCTCGAGCGCGCCGAGGAGCCGCTTGGCGACGGGCGGAAGTGCCCGAAGTGCGGCAAGATGACCCTCCAGTTCGCCAGGCGGGGCGCGCAGGGTGAGATCATCGTCACACCACCCAAGCCCGAGAACGATTGACCCGTTGCCTGGACCGGTGCCGGCTCATCACGTAGTCTGGCGGTGCGCGCCGACTTCGGTGTGAGAGACATGCGAGGAGCTCGCGGCATGAGAATCAGGCAGGCGGCTTGGCTAACCGGTGTGACGATCGCGTCCGTGTGTCACGGGGCTACCGAGGTCCGGCTGTCGAACAGTCAGTTAAGCCTGGAGGCGAGGCTGGGGCTCGATGACCCCCGCCCGGTGCTGACCGACCGCGCGACCGGCGAGCGCTACGCCGCCGTCGCCTTCGGCGTCATCCGCGTCTGGGACAACACGGAGGACCGCTGCCGCGTGCTGCTGCTCAGCGCCGACTCGACGGCGTACGCCTGCGGGCTGGCCGTCGAGGCGAGGGACGCGGCCACGGCCGTCGTCCATGTGACCACCGGCCCCGGCTCGGCCTCGGCGATGGGCCCGCAGAGCTTCGGCATCGCCTTCGATATCGAGCTGTCGCTGCGCGGCGACCGGTTCGAGTTCGCCGTCCCGATCGCCTCGCTCCGCGAGGACCTGCCGCAGCGATGGCGATTGATGAGCGTCGAGCTGTTTCCGCACCTCGGCATGACGCCCGCGGGCTCGCCCGGCTACATCCTGATCCCGAGCTGGTCCGGGGCCGTGTACTACTTCGACCGCGCGCACCCGCGGGCCAACCCGGAATACACGCGCCCGGGCTACGGCGACCCGACCACCGAGGCCGGGCTCGGCACCCGCTGGAACTTCCGCCCGGACGCCCCCGCGGAATACGGCACGATGATGTACGGCGTGCAGGCCGCCTGGGAGGACCAGGCCCAGCAGCCCGTGTACGCCACGATCCGCGCGGGCGGCGGCCTCGCCGGCATCCTCCTCGGCGGCGAATACGACACCGAGGTCCGCGCCCGTCGCGACCAGGGCCCCGAGCGAACGTGCTCGGTCAACCCCGTCTGGCACTACCGCCGTCACTGGCACTCGAAGCTCGACCCCGTGGACCGCCGCGTGCGGCTGGTTGCGCTCAAGCCCGAGCAGGCCTCGTACTCGGGCGTCGGCAACCTCTTCCGCGATCACCTGCTTCGGGAGCGCGGCGTCCGCACGCTCCGGCAGCGCGCCGCCGACAACCCGGAGGTGGCGTACTTCATGGACTCCGTCTACCTCCGCGTGATGATGGGGATGAAGCGGTCGCAACTCGACGGCCGGGGCGAGATGCGATCGTTCCAGTCGTGGGACCAGTTTCGCGAAAGCATCCCGCTGTTTGAGGCGGCCGGATTCCGCAAGGTGAACTTCGTGTTCGTCGGCGCCAACTATCAGGGGCACGACGGCGCCCACCCGACCGTCTTCCCGCTCGAGGAGGCGCACGGCGGTGAGCGGGCCTTCCGGCGGATGATGCAGCGCCTGGACCAGGCCGGCTACCGCGCGACGTTTCACCTCAACTACAAGGATACGTACCGATGCTCGCCCGACTGGACGCCCGAGGCGATCCAGGTCAACGAATACGGTGAACTCCGCTTCCACGGGGCGTGGATCGGCGGCTTTTCGTACCAGGCGATCCCCCAGGAGATGCTCGAGCGGTTCGGCCGGCGCGACCTGCCCCGGCTCCGCGAACTCGGTTTGCGCGGGATGCATTACTGGGACGCCTGCCTGTCCGTCATGGAGGAGACGTTTCCCTCGCGGGCCGGCGTGCCGGCGAACCGGATCCTCACCCGGCGCGAATACGGGGAGGGCGCCCTCGCATACTTCCGCTATGCCGCCGAGGTCTTCGGCACTGTCGGCTGCGAGACGTCGATCGCGCCGCTGCTGGGCATCGTCGTGAACGTGGGCAACACGACGTATCCGCACGGCGGGGCATCCCGGCGCCTCCCGGCCAACGGCTTCTGCGAGGCCGGCCTGATCGACCATTGGGTACCGCTGCAGCACATCATCTACCACGGACTCTGCTGCTACGCCGCCGGTCCGGAGCTGGCCGGGCGGACGGGGTACGAGTTCAACGCCGCCCCGACGAAGCAGGAGGTCGATCAGATCCGCGAGCGCTATCTCCGCCACCTCGAGTGGGGCGGCGACCTTGACTACGCCTTCATCGTCGACCACCGGCAGCTCGCCCCGCGGTTCACGCGGACGACCTTTTCCGACGGCACGCGAATCTACGTCAATGCCGGCGGCGAGGCCGCCACGGCCGATGAACTCACCGTCGCGGCCGGCGGGCACCGCGTCGTCCGCCCCGCGACCCGATGACGCGGCCCGGACGGCCGGTGTACGATGTTCGGCGGCCGTGACGAGCGATACCCGGGCCGCAAGGAGCCTGACGCAATGACAACGGCAAGGTGGTTGTTCCTGCCGGCACTGGCGGCCGCGATCGGATGCGCCGGCCCTTCCGGCGGCGATTCTCTCCGCATCTCGTGGGCACGCGACATGCTGACCGTTTCATCGCCGGGCATCCCCGGCGGGTCCGTCGAGATCTGGTATCTCGAGGCCTTCTGCCGCCGCGGCAGCACCCACCGCGACTGGAACGAAACGATACTCCCGTTTCGCACCGAGCCGATCGCCGCCGACGCCGACGGCCGGCGGGTCCGGCTCCACACCGTCGTCGACGACAGGGTGGACATCGAGCATGACATCCGCGCCGGGGTCGACAACGTCGACTTCCGCCTGACGATCACCAACCGGACGGCCGAGCCGGTGGACATCGAGTGGGCCCAGCCGTGCATGCGCGTCGGCGGCTTCACCGGGCTCGGCCAGGACGAGTATTACCGACGGTGCTTCCTCTTCACCGACGCGGGCCTGACGCGGATGGATCAGACGCACCGGGAAACGAAGGCGCGCTACGTCCCCGGGCAGGTGTACGTCCCGGCCGGCGTCGACCTCAACGACGTCAACCCCCGCCCCATCAGCCGGACGAGACCGGTCAACGGCCTCGTCGGGTGCTTCTCCGCGGACGAGTCGATGATCCTGGCGATGGCCTGGGACGACACACAGGAGCTGTTTCAGGGCATCATCGTGTGCATCCACAGCGACCTGCGGATCGGCGGCCTGAAGCCGCGCGAAACGAAGCACCGCCACGGCAAGCTCTACGTCGTCCCCAATGACGTGCCGCGGCTCCTGGCGCGATACCGGCACGACTTCCCCTCGGGCAGCCGGTAGCAGTGCATGCTTCGGCCGCCTGAACCGGGTTGTCCCCTCCTCGTGATTGCATAAGCGGTTTCGCCCGGCCGGCGGCGATCGGACGGCGAGCGGGTCGCGGGTCAACGCCG
>CAZTVU010000091.1:0-17225 GCA_964617025.1 uncultured Planctomycetales bacterium
CACCTCGCGGTCGGCCGGGGCGACGATGCCGGCGGCGGGCCCGTCGGCTACGGCCGTCGCGCCGAGCGACAGGTAGAGGCACAGCAGGCACTTGTCGTGCGAATGGCCGTCGTTGGCGGCGTGCAGATGCAGCGCCATCGCGGCGCCCGTTGTCGAGGCCAGCAGGAGGAGAGCCAGGATGACCGCTGTGCCCTGTCTCATCGGATGTGCCTGATGCTAGCGGCCGTGCCGGCCCGTGTCAAGGGGGCGCAATACGATGTAATACGACGACCCGCGTTTTTGACGTCTCCGACGCCGGCGGCTACAGTGCCCGGGCCCGACGGGTCTCTTCGGGCGCGGAACTGCGCGATCTTCGCCGGTTGGCCCTACGCGCGAAGCCGTGTCGCACAACCATCGGTCGTGCTACGAAGGGATGCGATAAGGCGATACGAAAGAGCGGAAATGCTCGCGTGGTCCTGGATGGAGTTGTGGTTGGTGCCGATCGGCCTGCTGGCCGGCGGGTTCGGCGGGATGCTGGGCATCGGCGGTAGCATCCTGATGATTCCCGCCATGATGATCGTGCTGGGCGCGGATCTTCACGTCTATCAGGGCGCGGCGATGATCGTGAACTTCTTCGTCGTCGTGCCGGCGACGTTCCAGCATGTGCGGCGCGGGGCGGTCATGCCGGAGATTGTGCGGACGACGATCCCCACGGCGGCCATCGCCGTCCTCTTCGGCGTCGCCCTGAGCGAAAGCGGCTGGTTTCGCGGTCCGAACGAGATCTGGCTGTCGCGGCTCTTTGGTGTTTTTCTGTGGTATGAGGCCGGCTACAACCTCTGGCGGGCGGCGGCCGGTCGGGGGCCCGTCGCCACGGCGACCGGCGTGCCGCCCGCTCGTGTGCCGTGGTGGAAGGCGGCGGTCCTGGTGGGGATACCCACGGGCCTGATCGGCGGGTTGTTGGGCGTTGGCGGCGGCATCCTGGCCGTTCCGACCCAACAGATCTTCCTCAGGATTCCGCTCCGGCAGGCTATCGCGAACTCGTCGGCCACCATTGTGTGCCTGAGCGCGATCGGCGCCACGTTCAAGAACATCAAGCTCGTCAGTCAGGGCATGACGATCGACCGAACGCTGGGTCTGGCGGCGGTGCTCATCCCGACGGCGGTGATCGGCGGGTATTGGGGGGCACGGCTAACGCACAAGATGCCTGTGCGCGTGCTGCGGCTGGTGCTCGTCGTCATCATGGCCTACGCCGGCTGGAGGCTCATCGCGAGGTAGGTCGGCAGGGGGCTCTCGCCGAACCCGGCGAAAGCCCGTCAAGATGGCGCGGGCGGACAGCCGATATTTCGGAAGGGTTGCTGCCGGGGGCCTGCTTCTGTGCGCTACACGGGCTCCCACGGTTATTTCCAGCGTTGCAAGCCGCGACGTCGGAAAGCGGAAGAACGAGAAAGCGAGAACCGTTTTTTTTGACGCGATAGACTGACTGTTCCACCACGGGTGGGCGTCAATCAGGGCCTTCTGACGGCGTTTTTTCGCTTTTCCGCTTTCTCGCTTTCTCGTCGGTGCGTCATGCAGCGACGGAGTTGTATTCGGATGTCTCTCTGTCGAAGGCGGATCATGCGTTGTTGGGGTGAGTTGATTCTGGTTGCGTTTGCGTGTGGCCTGGCGGCCGGGTGCACGGACGACGAGTCCTGGAAGGTCTTTCGTCGGGAGGCAAGCGAGACGATCGGCCAAGGCATCAAGACAGTGTTCGGCGGGATCGTGGACGGGATCGTGGCGGTCGTCGACGCCAACGACAGCTCCTCGAGCAGCGCGAACAGCTCCTCGAGCAACGCGACAAGCAAATCCGCAAAGTAATCGGTCGATCGGCCGGGACGTCAACCCGGCTCACAGGACTGCTGCCTGTACGCGTATTCGTGCCGGTCGATCGACATGTGGATCATGCGGTGTTCGCCCGCCCTCGTCTCGAAGCGGCGAAACACCTCTCCCCTCTCCGAGAAGCCCGCGCGGCGATAACAGCGAACCGCATTGAGATTCCCGGGAAAGACGATCAGGCTCACGACATGCGCGGCTTTCCGCTGGAATGCCATGCCGAGGAGGAGACGCACCATGGTCAATCCGACGCCCCGGCTGCGCTGATCCGGCGCGACGAGGCAGTGGCCCAGCCACCAGCGGGCTTCGCCGAGTTCCGTGCGGTTCAACTCCGCGTAGCCGCAGGGTTCGGCGGCGCCGTCCCGCCAATAGAGCATCGGGAAGCCGAGCGGCCGGCGCCAGCCGATGACCTTCTCCGGCGTGATGGGTGGCGGGGTCTTCGGCGTCAGGTGAAACAGCTCGTCGTCGGAACGAACCCATCCCGCCACGACCGGCGCAAAGACGTCTTCAAACGGCATGAGCACGCCGTCCGGACGGTCCGCGCGGCTCGCGGATGCGGAGGCCCCCGTGCCGATGAGCCGTTTCATGAGCGACATCCCCGTGTATGATATCCGATCATGGCAGCAAAGGCGCAGGGCTCTCCGGCAGAGGAAGCGACGTTCCTCACGCATCCCGTCCGGTGCGAGAGATGGACGATCGCGGGGGAGCCGTTCGAGCTGATCCGGCCGGTCAGCATGGACGCCCTGCTTGACGACCCCCGGACGCGCCAGCGGTTTGCCCGGGAGGAGTACATGCCGTATTGGGGGGTTCCGTGGCCCAGCGCGATCCTGTTGGCGGATTACGTCCTGCATTCGCGCCGCGGGTGCGGTCGGGCGGTCGATCTGGGCTGTGGGATCGGCTTGGTGGCGGTGGCGGCGGCGCGGGCCGGCTGGAGCGTCACCGCGGCGGACTGGGATCCGGATGCCGTGCGGTTTGCCGAGGAGAACTGCCGCCGAAACGGTGTGTCGCTTGCGGGTACGCTGGTTTCCAACTGGTGCGAACCCTTCGTCGGAGAGCCGTTCGATCTCGTGCTGGCAAGCGACGTGCTGTACGAGCGGCGAAACCTGACGCCGGTGGCGCGATGGATTCGATCGGCCCTGACGCCGTCCGGCGAGGGACTTGTCAGCGACTCGAACCGGAGCTCCGCCGAGGGATTCCCAGCGGCCGCTGCGGCCGTGGGGCTGGCCGTCGAGCGGACTGCAACGGAGCGGGTTTCGCCGCAGGGCCTGCTGATTCGCGGGGCGGTGTATCGCTTGCGGCTGGCGTGAGGACCCAAGAAGGGCCGTGGCATGGGTGGTGCATTCCCGGCGTCCGGGTCGGATGCTTTTCGGGGTCCGTCGGAGTCGGCGGACTGGCTGGCGATGAGCGACCGCGAATTGCTGCGTCAATGCGAGGTGCACACCTATCGTGCGAGCGGTCCCGGCGGTCAGAAGCGTAACAAGACGGATTCGGCCGTCCGGCTGCATCACGGTCCGACGGGCCTGATCGTCACGGCGGCCGAGAGTCGTTCGCAGCACGAGAACAAGGCCCGTGCGTTGAAGCGACTCCGTCAGGCGATGGCCCTGGAGTTGCGGCGGCCTGTGGATCTCGCCGCGTTTCGGCCGCCGGCGTGGTTCGAGGACCTCGTGGGGCGCGAGCGGAGGTTGTGCCCCTCGCCGCGCAGCCCGGTGTACTGGCATGTCGTGCGATTGGTCCTCGATCTCCTCCATGCGTGTGCGGGAAGCGTGGCGAACGCGGCCCAGTTGCTCGGTCTGACCACCGGGAATCTCGTGCATTTCATTGAGAGCGACGCGAAGGTCTGGGAGCGTGCGAACCGGATTCGCCTGCATCACGGCTGCAAGGCGCTTCGCTGATCGGGCGCACGGGCGGCTGCCGCTATGCCGGTCGTAAGCACAATGCCCTTCGGGCGGATGCACGCGTAACAGCCCTGGGCGTGGCCGCGTTCAAGCCGCCGGTCGAAAATCCCCGTCCGATAACGACCCGGCTCGGTTATTGTGGTGAACTGGGTCCGTCCGTCGGCCGATAAGGCTCTCACGGTGTCCCAATAACGTAGGCCGCTGCCCGTTGGCTGCGCGCGGGGCGGTGGTGGGGTCCTGAGCGAGAGCGGAGATTACCATGCGTACCAATCGGCCGATGCGGAATCGTCAAATGGGGGGCGGGAGGTGGCGACGGGTCCTGTGGATCGGGGGTCTGGTGATCGCGGGCTCGTTGGCGGGTTGCGTCGACGGATGCTCGGATCGAGTGCTGACCGACGGACCCACGGGCCAACCGGTCCTGCCGTGGATGGACCCCATCGATCGCGACGCGCTGCTCGCCGCGATGCCGTACCACCGGACGGCCGATCTGTCGGGCTTCACGTTCAATACGTTGATCGTGATTCAAAACTTCCTTCAGTCCGGCATGGCAGTGACGCTGGAGGTGAACGGGCAGGACATTGAGCGCCGAAACATCGCCGGGCTGACGCAGGAGGTCTTCGCCATCACCGACGACATCGTGCGGCAGACGGAGAAAACGCTCGGCATCACGTCGGCCGGCGCGGACGCGCGCCTCGGCGCGGCCGTCAGCCCGTTTGTGATACGCCTGAAGAACTACGTGACCGAGGACGGGTACATCATCTCCAACTCGAACTTCGTGCTCGCGCCGGCGAATGTGTTCGAGAGCATGACGTTCGACGATTCCATCAACTCGTCGTACCTCATCAATGCGCATTTCGTTCCGCCGTCGGCGTTCGTCATCGCCATCCGAAAAACGCGCGTGGACTTCGTCGAACTCGACCGCCAGTTCGTGCCGGTGGTCGAGCAGCAGCTTACGCGGAAGGACACCGCGGACGTCGGGGCGACGCAGTCGGGCGATGTGGAGAAGGTAACGTTCGAGCGGTCGTACGAGACGCTGGCCAACGGCGGTCTGACGTATCACGACAAGACGATCCAGGCGCTGACGAAGCTGAACATGCTCTGGCTCCTGCCGCCGGCGGTCATCAAGGGGGCCACCACGCAGCCGCAGCAGGCCCCGACGGTGCGCCTGACAAGCCCGCCCGACGGCACACCGCTGCCGCGCGGGTCGGCGGTGAGCGTCACGGCCGAGGTGTACGACAAGGACGGGTCGATCACGAAGGTGGAGTTCTTCGCCAACAACGTGAAGATCGGGGAGGCCACGCAGGCGCCGTACGGCATCGCGTGGACGGTGGGCGACGCGGAGCGGTATGTTCTGACGGCGACGGCCACCGACAACGACGGCGCCATTGCGACGTCGACGCCCGTCACAGTCACCAGCAGCACGGAGCACCGCCCGATCACTCCGGCGCCCACCGGGCAGGCGGTCCTGCCGTGGATGTATCCGCTGGATCGGGATGCCCTCCTGGCGGCGATGCCGTTCCACCGGGCGGCGGACCTGTCCGGCTACAGCTTCCAGTTGCTGGTGGCGGTGCAGAACTTTACCAGCTCCGCCGTCGCGGTGACGCTGGAGGTGAACGGCCAGGACATCGAACGGCGGACGATCGCCGGCCTGACGCAGGAAATCTTTGACATCTCCAGCGCGACCATCCTGCAGACGGAGCAGCCGCTGGGGTTCTCATCCACCACGGTGGATTCGCGGCTGATGGGGCGCCCGTGCCCGTTCGTCGTTCGGCTGAAGGACTACGTGACGGCGGACGGCTACATCATTCCGAACTCGAGCTTCGTCCTGGCCCCACAGGACGCATTTGAGAACATGGCGTTCTTTGACGGAGTCAAGGAGACCGATCCGGAGTACATCACCAAGGGGTCGTACATGGCGGACGCCTTCGTCGTCTGCCCGGGGGCGTTTGCCATCGTGCTCCGCAAGACGCACGCCGACTTCATCGAACTCGACCGGGAACTGATTCCCGTCAACGAGGGGCCGATCACGACGCGGCCGTCGGACGTGCATGGGGACGACTCCGGCGACAACACGGACCTGTTCTTCAAGCGATTCTATGAGGGAATCACGTTCCACAGCCGGACGATCGAGGCGTTGCAGAAGCTGAACCTGATGTATCTGCTGCCGTTCCTGCACCAGCCGCCCGTGGTGAAGATCACCTCGCCGGCGGACGGGACGCCGTACGAGACCGTCCCCGCCAATGTGACGATCACGGCCGACGCTTCGGATCCGGACGGGACGATCTCGAAGGTAGAGTTCTACGTCAACGGCACGAAGCTGAGCGAGTCCCTTGTGGCGCCGTACACGGCCTCGTGGACCGTCCAGGGAACCGGGCAGTACCAGGTGGTCGCCAAGGCGACGGACAACGAGGGTCGCACAACGAATTCCGATCCGGTGAAGCTGCTCGTCGGCATGGGGCCGGTGCTGCAGGTCTATCCGAACCAGGTGTCGTTCGTGGACGGGGAGATCGGACCGATGTGGGCCCGCGTGCGGCTGACGAACGGCGGCACCGGCCAGCTCGTCATCAAGAGCGTCCATATCGTCAAGCCGTGGATCAGCGTCGCGGACGTGACGGCGACGGTCGTTCCGCCGCCGCCGCCGGGCGTGTACGTCTACGAGATCACCGTGGACGGCACCGGGCTGGTCCCCGGGGGTTACGTGGGCAGCGTCCAGTTCATCTCGAACGGCGGCGAAGTCGCGGTCGATGTGCAGATGACCGTGAAGTAGCCGACGCGACGGTGCGAGTCGCGGGGCCTCCCGCCGGCGCGGGGGGCCCTTTTTTGCGCTCAGCCCGCCAGGTGCGGGGGGTTGCCCACACCGGCGGCTGGAGCGTCGAGTAGTCGCAGAAGCTGACGTACAGGGAGGCGCTCATGGTATACGGGACGAACGCACCCAGTCCGAGGATCCAGGGCCGGGCGAACGGCAGGCCGTTGCGGAGATGACGGCGTTGGGTCCGGGTCGTGCGTGCCCGCCTCCCGATCGGTGGCGTTAGTGCCGGGTCAGCGGCCGCCGGGCCCGTCGCGATGCGTCCGTTGGATGCTCAGCATCCGGTAGAAGAACGACATGAGCACGGTCTGCGCGCCCAGGACCATGAGCGTGGAGCCGATGACCATCGGGCGGATCGTGTGCTGGACGTGCAGATCGCCGAAACGCGCGCCGATCCACTGGCCCGTCAGCCGCGCGACGAGCACAAGGCCCGCCAGAAACAGCAGGGCGCCCAGTGCAATGCCGCGGTTCAGGTTGAACCATCGACTGGCGCGGCCGAGCACGGGTCGCGGCGGGCCGATCTCGAAGTCCAGCGCGTAGATCCGGGCCGCGATGCCGATGAGCAGCGACTGGTAACCCAGCAGCACAAACAGGCTCGCCGCGACGAGCGTGTGGACGTCGAACGTCACGTTCGCAAACACGACCGGGCCGAAGGCCACGACCGATCCAAGCAGCAGCCCGAGGGCCATCATCAGCAGCCCCGGGATCATGAGCGTCCACCGCGGGCACAGCAACAGCATGAACGTGAGGTGCCGCCATCCGTCGCGCCAGCTTCGGAGGTGCGGCGGCCGGGAGCGGCCGTCCTTGTAGAGCGTGATCGGCACCTCGTCGATTCGCATCTTCCGCAGGGCGGCCTTCATGACAAGCTCGCTGGCGAACTCCATGCCCGTCGTGCAGGTGCCCATCCGTTCATACGCCTCTTTCGTGAACGCCCGCAAACCGCAGTGGAAGTCGGACACGTTCGTCCGGTAGAGGATCCGCCCCAGCCAGCTCAGGACCGGGTTGCCGATCCACTTATGCTTCCACGGCATCGCCCCGGGCATGATCCGCCCCTTGAAACGCGATCCCATGACGACGTCGCATCCCTGGCGCAACTTCTCGATGAAGGGCATCGCAGCCGAGAAGTCGTAGCTGCAGTCGGCGTCGCCCATGATCAGATACCGGCCGCGCGCCGCGCGAAAGCCGCCCATCAGGGCGTTGCCGTAGCCCCGGGCCGAAACCGGCACGACGCGGGCGCCGCATCGCCAGGCGATCTCCTGTGAGCCGTCGGTGCTACCGTTGTCGGCAACGATGATCTCCGCGGACAGGTGATTCGCGGCGATACACGCCTGGGCCGCCCGGATGCAGGATTCCAACGTTTCCGCCTCATTGAGGCAGGGCATGACGAAGCTCACTTCGACGGCTTCCGGCGGGGCATCCGAGGAAGCAGGCCCCGCCGCAGCCAGCGGGATCGTGCCGTGGGCGGTTCGCGGGATACGGTCGAGTTCGATTGCCTCGCGTTCGAGCTGTGGTTCCATGGGGAAAATACTTTACTGAGGAACGAATCGACGGTCAAGCCGATTGCCGATGCGGGGTACGTTTACAGGGATCGGAACATGATGCCTTGACGCCACTTGTGCGCCCCGGCACAATCCGACGGCTTGCCGACCGTACCCGCACGGCAGCCGTTGAAACAGACCGGCACTTGGCGGCGCGGAGCGGAGCGAGGGTTGATCGCGATTTCGAGGAGTCCGGTTCCATCCCGACGAAGGGGCGAGGCCCCCGGCGGCAGCCGCGAAGGCGGTTCGACGGTCCGCGGCGCGGCCCCGCAGACCCGTGAGGAATCCGACGACGGGGGCATTCATCGCCGAGCGTCCGTCCTGGTGTTGGCGGCCGTGGCCCTCGCTCTCCAGTGTCAGATCTTCGCGCCGTACGCGATGTGGCCGCTGGCGTACGTCTGCCTGGTACCGTGGGTGATCGCGGTGTGTGCGGGCAGCCGCCCTCGGGTGGTCTACGTCGTCAGCTACCTCCTCGGGGCGGCGTTCTTTCTGGTGAACCTGCGGTGGCTGCGTTTCAGCACGTACCCCGGGTACATCGCGTTGTGCCTGTGGAGCGGCATCCACTTCCTCGTTGCCGCGTGGGGTTTCCGGCACGCGTATCGCAAACGCGCGATCCTCCTGTCGGTGGCAGTGCCGGTGATCTGGGTACTGTCGGAGCTGGCGCGCTCGCGCACCGCGGTGGGCTTCCCGTGGTTTCTGCTGGGTCATAGTCAGCATCGCCTGCTGAGCATGATCCAGATCAGCGACATGGCCGGGGCGTTCGGCGTGAGTTTCGTCGTGGCGGCCGTCAACGGGTGGGTGTGCGACGTCGTGTTGGAGCGGTTGCGGCTCGCGCGGTCGGCCGGACCCGGCGCGGGGGGCTGGCGATCCCGGCGGTTGATCGCCTCGACGGTCTTCACGTGGGCCGTTGTGATCTTCACGATAGCCTACGGGCGATTTCGTCTGGGCACGCAGCAGTTTGCACCCGGGCCGCGTATCGCCGTGCTCCAGGGCGATTACCCGCTGACGCCGTTCTTGGTGATCAACCCGTTGAAGCAGCGGGAACTCTATATGGGCCTGCTCGAGGCGGCGGCCGGGCAGTCGCCGGACCTGTTCCTTCTTCCCGAGACGCCCTGGTCGATGTCGCTGAACCGGGAATACCGTGAGCTCGATCCGCTTCGCCGGCGGGACGTTCCGTTCTCGCGGCAGTGTCACGAGATGTTCTGCGAGGCGTCCGGCCGGCACAACGCGTACGTCGTGGTGGGAAGCCTGTCCCACGAGGAGCATCCGACGCGGGTCTACCCGCGATACGAGCGCTTCAACAGCGCGTTCGTGTACCGGCCCGAACGGAGCACGACGGCCCCGGCCGAGTGCCCGGAGCCGCTTCGCTACGACAAGATCCACCTGGTGCTGTTCGGAGAGTATGTGCCTTTTCGGTACGGGCGGCTGCACTTCGTCTATCGGTGGCTGAACTCGCTGACCCCCTGGGGCGCTCAGGGCGAGGAGTACTCGCTGACCGCCGGGAAGGACTACGCGGTGTTCCACATGCGGGCGCCGTCGCAGGACGGCCGGCAGTACCGCTTCGCCGTTCCGATCTGCTACGAGGACGCCATCCCGCAGGTGATCCGCCGGTTCGTCACCGGGCCGGACGGCGGCAAACGCGTGGACTTTCTGCTGAACATCAGCAACGACGGTTGGTTCTGGCACAGCACGGAGCTGCCGCAACACCTGGTCATCTGCGCGTTTCGCGCGGTCGAGAATCGCGTGGCGATCGCGCGTGCCGTCAACACGGGCATCAGCGGATTCATCGATCCCGACGGGCGGATCCGGGACATCGTCGAGGACGACAACCCGAACCCGTCCGCCCGCAAGGAGCCCTGGGAGGGTGTTGCGGGATACCGAGTGAGCGAGCTCCGGCTGGATCCACGGCATACGCTCTATAGCCGCTTCGGCGACTGGTTTGCATGGGCGTGTGCGATTGTCGGGCTGGTGTGTTATCTCGACGCCTTTGCCGCGAGACTGCGGGCGAACTGGCAGCCCCGTGGAGGTGCGGAGGAATAATATGGTCGCCGGGTACCAAGGGTGCGCGAGGACGGGGAGTGTGGCGTCGCGCGGCGGCCGTCGGCTGGCGATGACGGCGACGCTTGTCGGCCTGTCCCTGGCGGGCGGCTGCGCGCCCCGTCCGAGACTGACTCCGCAGGAGTTGCAGACGCTGGCCATGCGCTATGTGACGGCGGCCGCCACATTTCGCGAGAATCCGCTTCTGCGGGCGCAGGCGATCGAGACATTGCAAAGGCTGGAGGGCGACAGGGCGGTCTCGTGGTTTCGCGACGCGCTTCGCGACGAGCACCCCGGGGTCCGCTTCGCGGCGTGCATGGCACTGGGCGCCGTGCGGCACAAGCCGTCCGAGGGCCTCGTTCGGTTGCGCCTGGCCGATCCGGACGCCAGCGTTCGCGTGGCGGCGATGTTCGCGCTTCGCCGCATGGGCGACCCGGGTTTCGTCCGGGAGTTCGACGAGATCCTGCGGCTGCATCCCGACCCTGCGGTGCGGCGCAATGCCGTGCTCGCCATCGGGAGGCTCGAGGAGCCCGGCGCGGTCGCCGTCCTGCGCAAGGCGCGCGACGACAAGGATGAGAGCGTGCAACTGCAGGCGCTGGAGGCGATGGCGTTGCTCGGCGACAAGTCCGCGCTGCAGCAGCTCATGTACTACGCCGGCGGCGGGCTGGGCGAGCGGCAGGCGTTCGCCATCGAGACGCTGGGACGCGTGGGCGACCCGCGAAGCGTGGACAGCCTTCGGTTTGCGTTGCGGGACTCCCCGCACCTGGAGTCGCGCCTGGCGGCCGCCCAGGCCTTGGGTCTGATGGGCCATAACGACGGCTTTCATCTGGCGATGGCGTCGATTCGTTGGAACTCCCCTAACACCCGGCTTCGCGACGACCCGCCGGCCAACCAGATCATGCGTGTGAGGACGCTCGCGGCGTTTGCCCTCGGTGCCATCGGTCGCACAGAGGCCCTCGAACCGCTGCGGCAGCAGATGGAGGATCCCGACGACCCCCGCATACAGCTTGCCGCCGCGACCGCGATCCTCCAGATTCTCGCCAAACAGGAGACCCCGCCGTTCGAGGCGCCGAAGCCCGGCGGGCGGCTCACGCCTGCGCCGTGAACGGGCGGCATCGTCCGATTCCTCCGTGCAGACCGGCTTGAGGCGGATCGTCCGAATCGACGCCGCAGGCCGCACGTGATACGGTCTCGCGAGGAACGGCCAAAGAGAATTGCCGGGGGAACGGCTGCTTGGCTACACATCTTCGCGCGGCGGTTTTCGGGCGTGGATTGTGACGATGTCGAAGAGCGTGACCGGCAGCGAGACCCGGCGCAGCCAGGCGGCGGCGGGGACGCGGGCGCCGGGGCGTCCGGCGGTGAATAGGAGCCGGCGGGCGAGGTAGTCGAGGGTGTACCAGCAGACCTCGCGTCGCACCGAGACGATGCGCAGGCCCGCACGCGCGAGCAACCGGCGCAACGCCGGCACCGAGAAGAACCAGAGGTGCTCGGGGAGGTTGAAGAGGTGCCATCGGGGGCCGCTGATGCGGGCGGCGAGCGAGGCGACGTCGCCGGTGCTGAGGGCAAGGACGCCGCCGGGTGCGAGGCGCTCCGCCAGAAGCCGCAACGCGGCATCGGGCTCGGGCAGGTGTTCGATGACGTCCCAGAGGGTAATCAGGTCGAACGGCCCGCCGGTCTCGGCCAGGTGCGCCGGGTCGATCGGGCCGGTTACGATCCGCCGGCCCAGGCGCTCACGGCCATACCGCGCGGCAAAGGCGGAGACTTCCAGGCCGCACGACGTCAGGCCCGCCTCGGCGGCGTCGCGGAGGAAGAACCCCGGGCCGCAACCGACGTCGAGGAGCGTGCGAGCGGCGGGGACCAGGCGCAGCAGAAGGCGCAACCGAGCCCGATTTGTGCGTGCCATGGCCGCGTCAAGCGCCAGATAGTCGCCGTAGCCTTTTTCGGCGTCGGGGTTGATGAAGTACGCATCGTCGTAGAAGGAGACGGGGTCGATTGCCGCGCCGGCCGTGCGGCCCAGGAGGCACCGCGGACACTGAAGGATCGCATAGCCGCGGATCCTGTGCAGAAGTCGCAAGGGGCCGAAACCGCATGCCAGGCATCGATCATCGAAGGCGGTCAAGCGGAAGAAACGATAGCGTTCTTGTACGGGTGCTGCAACCGTGAAGGCGTTCCGATCGGTCGGAACGGCGGGAACAGGGGCCGCCCTCGACGCTCGCGCATTCGGCTCGAGCCGCATCGTGCGCACCGCTTGACCGGGTGCTTCGTTCGCCCTTCTGGAGTTTGAGGGGGGGCGAGTTCGCGAACGAGACCGGCGTTCGACGGCGGGCGGGGGCGCCGCATTGTTACATGTCTGTTACGTCCGCGCCCGGTCTTGCGCTGTATGTTTCTTCAGTGGCAGGGTGTCACAGGGTACCAGGCAAGGAGTGGCGCACATGAGGACGCTGATTGCGACAGTTGTAGGTATGGTGACGGTCCCCGCCGGTATCGTCGCGGGCGCGGAGACGCCGGTCGAGAGCCGCGTGGATTCGGTCGGGCTGTTCAAGAACGGCATGGCGGTTGTCCGGCGGGTGACGACGGTACCCGGGCCGGGCGTCTATACCGTGAGTGATGTGCCGGAACCCGTGCACGGGACATTTTGGATCGAGAGCGACGCCGTGGTCGAGACGCGAATCACGAGCCGCACGGTGGAGGTGCCCGCGACACGCGGCGGCGGGCTGGACTTTCAGGAGGCGTTAGCCGGTCGGTCGGTGACGATCTTCTTCCGCGAGGGTCAGATCCCGCCGGCGACCGGCGTGGTCGAGGAGCTCCAGGCGGGCACGGGGTCGGAGGCCTGGAGTCGAAGCTACGAGCGGTCGGTATACGATCGGTATTACGCGGGGCCGACTGCCGCGCCGCAGCCAGGCGCCGGGGGCCGGTTCCTGGTCCTGCGGACGGCCAAGGGGCGGAGCTTCGTCGACGCCGGGATGATCGCGTACCTGCAGGCGGACGGCGCGGGCGACACGATCCGGCGGCAGGCGCCTGTGCTGATTTTCACCGTCGAGAAGGTTACGAAGACGCCGGCGACAATCGTCATGACGTACCTGACCAAGGGCATGTCGTGGGCACCGGCCTATCGCGTCGACGTGACGGATCCCGAGCGGCTGACGATCGAGCAGGAGGCGGTCATCCGCAACGAGATGGGTGCGGTGGACGGGGCGGAGGTGCAGCTCATCAGCGGCTTCCCGAACGTGAAGTTCGGGCACGTCGTCTCGCCCCTCTCGACGCGGACGAGTTGGGCCGAGTTCTTCCGGCAGATCAGCATGCGACTGGAGACCGGCCACGTGTCCCTGAGCAACGTGGTCACGCAGCAGCAGATCGGGCCGCGGGACAACTCGGCCGTCGAGCGGGCGCTGGCGGCCGTGCCGACGGGCGACGGCGTCGACGTCTACTACCACTCGATCGGCCGCCGATCGCTGGCGGAGGGCGATGCGATGTGCCTGACCGTCGCATCCGCGCAGGTTGCGTACGACCGGATCGTCGAGTGGATTGTGCCCGACACCCGTGATGAGTACGGCCGGCACATCGAGGAGTATCAGCGGCGGCAGAACCCGGAGAAGTACGAGGACGCGGCGTGGGACGCGGTGCGGTTCAAGAACCCGTTCCCCTTCCCGATGACCACGGCCGCGGCGATGATCGTCGCCAAAGGGCGGTTCAGCGGGCAACAGCTCAGCTACTGGGTCAACCCCGGCGAGGAAACGGTTCTGCGGATCAACAAGGCGCTGAGCCTGCGAACGCGGGCCGTCGAGCGCGAGGTGCAGAACGCCGGCGACGACACCGGCCGGCGCGAGATCGTCTACATCGGCGGCCGGTCGTTTCGCAAGGTGCAGGTCGAGGGTGAGCTGGCCGTGGCGAACTACCGCAACGAGCGGCTGCGGGTGCTCGTGCGGCGGTGCTTCTCGGGCGAGCTCATCAAGGGTGACGAGTCACCGAAGGTCGTCCTGCGGGAGGAGGGCGTGTACTCGGTGAATCAGCGGAGCGAGTTGACGTGGGATCTGTCGCTGGAGCCGGGGGCGGCGAAGACGCTGACGTATCGGTATTATGTATTGGTGCATCATTGAAGGGGCAGGGGCGGGGGAGAGGGTTTGGGGTTCAGGGTCTGGGGTTTGCGTGCCGCCGGTTCTACCCTAAACCCGAGACCCTAAACCCTTTCCCTCCAATGTTCCACTCTTCCCCCGAGGCGCGCAATGCCCATCGGCACCGTGCTTGTCGTTGAGGATGATTCGCCGATCCGGCGGGGCATCGTCGATGCGCTTCGCTTCGCCGGGTACAAGGCGTTCGAGGCGGCGGATGGTGAGGCGGGCCTGTCGGCCGCAATCGGGGCGGAGATCGACCTCGTCCTTCTGGACATTCTGCTGCCGAAGAAGGACGGCTTCGCGGTGCTCGAGGAGCTTCGGCGGGCGCGGCCGGCGCTGCCGATCATCATGCTGACGGCCAAGGGTGCGGAGGAGGACCGCGTGCGGGGCCTGCGGGGCGGCGCGGATGATTACGTGGTCAAGCCCTTCAGCGTCAGGGAATTGCTTGCACGCGTGGACGCCGTGCTGCGGCGCTCGGCGGAGCGCCCGCAGGCGGTGGCGTCGGTGGCGATCGCAGGGCGGGTGGTCGACTTTGAGCGACGGGAGGTCCGCTTTCCCGACGGCAGCCGTGCGCCGCTGTCGGAGCGTGGCGCGGCCATTCTTCAATATCTGGCTGCGAACCCGGGACGGGCGATTTCGCGGTCCGAGCTTCTGGCCCGCGTGTGGGGTTTCGATCCGCGCGGGGTGCAGACGCGGACCATCGACATGCACATCGCGCGGCTGCGCGACGAGCTTCGCGATGACCCCTCGGCGCCGCGGATCATCCTGACGGTGCGATCGAAGGGGTACATGCTGGGGAAGGCCCCGGAGGGCTGAGACGCATCGTGTCGCGCTCAAAGCGGATGTGGCTGGCGTTTGGAGCGTGCGCCCTCGCGGTGGGGACGGCGCTGGCGTATGTCACGCTCAGCGCGGTGCGGCTCGAGCAGCGGGAAGCGGCCGCGCAGGCCGAGGCGCGCCTTCAGACGGCGCTGCGTCTGGCCCTCTGGCGAATGGATTCGGCGGTAGCGCCGCTTGTCGCGCAGGAGGCGGCGCGACCGTACACGCACTATGCACCGCATGTCTCGGCTGAGCCGGAGGCGGATCGCACGGGTGGGGTGAAGCGGTCGTTGCGGCCGGCGAGCCCGTCGCCGCTGGCCGAGTTCCGGTCCGAGTTCCTGCGGCTGCACTTCGAGATTGGGGAGGATGGGCAGGTTGCCTCGCCGCAGGTCGCGGCGGTCGGTGCGAAGACCCCGGCGGTGACGACGGCTGCGGAAGACCGTGGCCCGCCCGGGGCGGCCGCGCTTCTTGCCCGGTTGGGTTCGTTCGTCGACCGCGCCCGGCTGCTGGAAGCGGTGTCCCGGGCCGCGCCGAACGGCACGGCGACGGTCGTCATGGCCCGTTCAGCGGCACCAATGCAGACGGCCATAGAGCAACAGCAGTCGGTCCTGCCGTCGCAACAGGCCGCGGACTTTTCGGCTCGGCAGCAGTTGGTCAACGTGGCGCAGAACGTCCGGCCGCTCGCGCCGGCGGGGCGGCCCGATGCGATCGTGGTGCAAGGCGGGTTCGTGCCGGTGTGGTGTGCCGACACGCGGGGGGAAGACGTTGAACTCGTGTTGGCGCGGGTGGTGACCATCGGCTCCGCTCGAATCGTTCAGGGGGTGTGGGTGGATTGGCCGCGGCTGCGGCAGTGGCTCCTGGACGGTGTGCATGACCTGCTTGTCGACGCCCGGCTCGAGCCGGTGACGGCCTCGCGCAGCGAGCCGGCCGGGGGCATGCTGGCCACGGTCCCGGCGGTGTTGTCCGCGAGATCGGCGGCGGACGAGTCCGCGCGTACGGCGCGGTTCGCGCCGATCCGATTGACGCTGGCGATCGCGTGGTCGGCGACGTTGGCGGCGGTGACCGCCGTCGGCCTCGTACTGCGGGCGGCGATGCGGCTGGGGGAGCGCCGGCTGCAGTTCGCGTCGGCGGTGACGCACGAGCTGCGGACGCCGTTGACGACGTTTCGGATGTACTCGGAGATGCTGGCCGAGGGCATGGTGCGGGAGGAGGAGGCCCGGCGCGAGTACCTGGCGACGCTGGCCCGTGAGGCCCAGCGGCTTTGCGGCGTGGTTGAGAACGTGCTGCTCTACGCGCGGATCGAGCAGAACCGTGCCGCGACCCGCCTGGAGACGCTGACGGCGGGCGAGTTGCTTGATCGCGTGCGTCCACGGCTGGAGCGTCGGGCGGCAGACGGGGGCATGACGCTCGATGCGCAGCTCGGCGACTCGGCCGGTGCGAGGATTCGCACGGATTGCCAGGCGGTGGAGCAGATCCTGTACAATCTGGTGGACAACGCGTGCAAGTACGCTTGCGATGCGTCGGACCGGCGGCTGTATGTGAACGCCCGGGTTGTGGGGCGGGTGTTCGAAGTGTCGGTGCGCGATCACGGTCCGGGCATTCCGGCATCCGAACGGCGGCGCGTTTTTGAGCCGTTCCATCGCGGGGGGCACACGGCCGGCGACGCAGCCTCGGGCGTGGGCCTGGGGCTCGCGCTCGCCCTGGGACTGGCGCGTGAGTTGGGCGGCGATCTGCGCCTTGCTCCGCAGGCGTCTCCGGGCGCGACCTTCGTGCTGAGGCTTCCGCTGGCGGTATAATCGCGTCGTCTTGCACGATCAGTCGGAGTACGGCATGGCGGCTACCCCACTGCGGATACGCACGGTCCCATTGCTGCCGAAGCGTCGGGCGGATTCCCACAAGGGCGATTTCGGGCGCATCCTCGTGATCGGCGGGAGCCGCGGGATGGTCGGGGCCCCTTCGCTGGCCGCAAACGCCGCGCTTCGCGCCGGGGCGGGCCTTGTCACGATGGCCGTTCCCGCCTGTGTTCAGCCGGCCGTCGCCTCGCTGGTGCCGTGTGCGACGAGCATCGCGCTCCCGTGCGACAGGGAGGGGAGGATCCGCGCGGCGAACCGCGAACTCTCCGAGGCGGTCGCGGTCGCGGACGTGATCGGCTTCGGTCCCGGCCTGGGTCGTG
>CAZTVU010000092.1:0-8735 GCA_964617025.1 uncultured Planctomycetales bacterium
AGCGCGGCGAAGAAGCCGATGGAGTTTTCCACGGTCATCATCAGGTGCCCGGCGGCCATCAGGAGCCCGCCGAGGACCACCGCCCGCCGGGCGCCCAGGAGCCGGTCCGCCAGCATCCCTCCGAAGAACGGCGTCATGTAGACCAGCGCGGTATAGGACCCGTAGACGGCGTAGGCGTCGCTGTCGCCGTAACCCAGAAAACCCTTGAGCATGTAGAACAGCAGGAGGGCCCGCATGCCGTAGTAGGAGAATCGCTCCCACATCTCGGCGAAGAAGAGCAGGAAGAGGCCCGTGGGATGCCCGAAGAGCGTTCGTTGCGTGCCCGCCTCGTTGCCGTTCATCATGCGACTCCATAAGCGATGCGCGCGGCGTGCGGCGGGTACCGTCGCAGGTTCCGGGCAGCCCGCTTTGTTCCGCGCCCCGTCATTCGCGGGTCAGCTCGTCCGCCAGTTCGCCGGCATCGTACACGGTGCGCAGGGCCTCGACGATGGCGCGCGCGTCGACCGCCATCGCGCGGCCCTGGCGGTCGTCGTACGCGATGTCCCACACGAGCGATTGCAGATTTCCGTCGAAGATCAGGCCGACGACCTCGCCCCGGGTGTTGATCACGGGGCTGCCGCTGTTGCCGCCGATGATGTCGGCCGTCAGGACGAAGTTGAGCGGCGTCTTCGGGTCCAGGCGGTCGCGACAGTCGATCCACCGCTGCGGAAGGTCGAACGGGGGCCGCGGGCCGCGTTCCCGCCACCGCTCGTACAGCCCGCCGAACGTCGTGAAGGGCGGGACGGCCCGCCCGCCCTCCTCGTAGCCGCGAACCGTTCCGAAGGCCAGCCGCAGCGTGCCGGTCGCATCGGGGTAAAGGCCCTCGCCGAATCGGGCGAACTGAACGGCGGCGATCTTCGCGTAATTCTCCCGCTCGACGCCTTCGACCTCGTCCTCGTAGCGCTTGCGGAGGGCGCGGCTTTCGGTATCGAGCGCGGCGGCGAGGCGGATCATCGGATCCTCCGATGCGTCGATCGCCTTCCGACCCTCCTTCGCGTACCGCTTTCGGGTCTCGAGGTCCTTCAGCGTGCAGCCGCGCACGAGGCGTTCGGCGCGGGCCTGCGGGGGCAGCCCGTCGAGCGCCCGGGCGACGACGGGGTCGTCGCCGCCGAACCGTTCGGCCAGCAGCAGCAGGCCGCTCAGGGTGCCGTTGATTTCCAGTTCATCGTAGATGGGTTCGGGGGAATACAGTTGCAGGTAGAGCGAGTCAAGCTCGGAATCGCGATACTCCCGCAGTCGGTCGGGCGACGGCTTGGGCAGCTCCTCGGCCAGCCGTACGAGCGTTTGGGCGATATTGAACAGCTTCGAGTCGAACGGATGGCCCGCTCGCAGCGTGAGGTAGCGCAGGAAGAATGTCCGGTACGTCTGCTGGGCGGCGGCGATGCGGTCCCACGGCTCGGCGGACGGCGCGGCGGCCCGCAGCGCGGCACCGGCCTGCTCCGCGCGGCGCAGGAACGCCGGATCGAGGATCGCCTCGTATACGCCGGTGTAGGCCTTGCGCGAGTTCTGGACGCCGAAGAAGTCGTTGTCGCCGATCCGCGCGTTTTCGGCCCCGCGGTTGCGGAAGACGGCGAGCTGGACCTCTCGGCGCCACAGCCAGCCGAGCACCGCCGGCATCTCCACGTCTCGCAGGAACTTCAGGTGATCGACGGTCAGCAGCCGGCGGGTCCGGCCGGGATGGCCGGGCGCGAAGACCAGCTCGCCTTCGGCCGCGCCGGAGCGGGCCCAACGCAAATGGTGCTCGGGCCGGAGCGGCTTGCCGTTCTCGTAGATGCGGAAGAAGCAGCAGTCGAGGTCGAAGCGGGGGTACTCGAAGTTGTCGGTGTCGCCGCCGAAGAAGGCGATCGACTTTTCCGGGGCGAAGACCAGCCGCACATCCGTGTACCGGCGATAGCGGTAGAGGTGGTAGCGGGCGCCGTGCCAGAGCGTGACCACCTCGCTGTCGAGGCCGGTGGCGTCTTTGGACTCCTGCTCGATGCGGGTCATCGCCTTTCGCCGGGCCTCATAAGCGGCGGCCGGCGACATGTCCGGTGCGACGGCGGCATTCACACGCCCGGTGACATCCTCGGTGGACCAGAGGATCTGCACCTCCATCGCCGGGCACGGCAGCTCCGCGTCGCGGGTGCGGGCGTGAAAGCCGTCGCGCATCAAGTCGCGGTGCGGCGTGCTCAGCTTGAGGAGCTGGTCGACGCCGACGTGATGATTGGTCATCAGCAGCCCGTCCGCGGAGACCAGTGACCCCGATGCGCCCATCCGGACGCATGATTTCTGCACGTGCTCCAGCCAGGCGGGCGTCGGCTCGAAGCCGTACTTCGACTTCAGGACTTCAAGCGGCGGCCGGCTGAACAGCCACATCCCCTCGTCGGCCCGCAGGGCAAGGGACGGGCCGCATACGGCCGCGAGGGCGACCAGGCACTCGCATCGTTTGACCATGAACTCGCTCCCGGGTACTCCGTTGCATTTCGGGTCGCGGTCGGCTCCGCGACCGCGCACGACAGCGCAGACTCTACCGGCGTGCCCGACCGGCCGTCAAAGCGAATCGCCCATGCCGCGGCGGCTTCGCGCACGGCCCCGGCGCCCTTTCCCGATCACGCCGTCGACGGCCCGGCGGGTGTGCCTCCGGCCGGGGGATGGCGTACGACGCGGGCATCCTGGATAATGGGTCACCGGGCTCGCCGTCGGGGCGAGTCCGCCAATGTCCGGTACCGCAAGTCCCATTCCGGAGGCGCAGGCCATGAGCGATTCCTTGACTCGGCGGGAGTTTCTGGGCGCGGCCGCGGGGGCGGCCGAGGGAGGGGCCTCGCCGAAGCTCCCGCCCGCGAGGATCTACAAGGTCTTCGCCGGCCGGACCGGCGACGCCTACCTCACCCGGCCCACGGAGGAAATCGCCAGGTTCGACAAATACTTCGGCGAGCTCGAGAAAAAGCTGGGCGACGTGAAATTCATCGGCGGCGACCTGGTCCCTCCCGCGAACGTCGAGCAGGTGGCGGCCAAGCTGAAGGACGCCGACGGACTGCTCATCATCCACCTGTCCGGCCACGGGGGCGATGCGCCGGTGCTCGGCAAGCTGATTGACGTGGGCCTCCCGACGGCGCTGTTCTCGCAGCCGTTCAGCGGCCACGGCTGGATGTACTTCCCGCAATGGCACAAGCAGGGGAAGAAGGTCGTCCTCCTGCCCTCGAGCGACTGGGGGGAGATCGAGAAGGTGGTCGGCCTCATGCGGGTGCCGGCCTGGATGAAGCAGACGCGGATCCTCGCCGTCGGCGGGCCCCACGGCACGGCCGCCGCGTGTTCCGCGGAGCAGGTCAAGAAGCGGCTGGGGGCCGAGCTGGTGACCATCCCCAACCAACGCGTGATGCAGATGTACAACGCGGTCGATCCCAAGGCCGCGGAGGCCGAGGCGCAGGCGTACTGGATCAGCCAGGCGAAGGAGATCGTCGAGCCGACGCCGCCGGAGATCGTCCAGTCGGCGAAGATGTATCTGGCGGTGAAGGAGCTCATGATCCAGGAAAGGGCGCAGGCCATCTGCAGCGTGCACTGCATGGGCGACCCGAGAGGGTGCCTGACGTTCAGCAAGCTGAACGACTCGGGGCTGGTGGGGGCGTGCGAAGGGGACATCGACTCGACGCTGACGATGCTGATATTTGCCTACGCGTTCCGTGTGCCGGGGTTCATCAGCGATCCGGTGATCGACACCGCGAAGAACGCGATGATCCATTTCCATTGCACGTCGGCGACGAGGATGGACGGGCCGGAAGGCAAGCGGCTGCCGTTTCGGATCCGCACGCAGACCGACAGCCGCGGCGGCGTCGCCCTGGAGGTCGAGAACCGCGTCGGGCAGCCCGTCACCTGCGCCAAGCTGGTCAACCTGGACACGATGCTGGTCTGCCCGGGCAAGATCATCGAGACGAGCCGCAGCCCGCTGGCCTGCCGCACGCAGTTCGCCCAGAGCGTACCGGATGCACGGAGGTTGTTCCTCAACTGGGGCGCGGACGTCATCAAGGGCGATGTGATGACCCTGCTGCACCGCGTGGTGTTCTACGGCGACTACGCGAAGCCCCTGGAGGACCTGGGCGCGCTGATGGGATTCAAGGTGCTCGAGGAAAGCGGCGTCGCCTGACCGTCAGGGCGAACAAGATGGGCGGGCCTGATCGCCGGCGTGGCGGAGCCGCCACTGCTCCCGCAGCGCCCGGTGCAGTCGGGCCTGGAAGACCATGGGGATTTCGCAGACCTCGCCCATGCGGTAGAGGGTGATGGTTTTGCGGATGTTGTCGACGACCACCTGGCAGGGATTGCAGCCGGCGAAGTGCTTCTCAAACTCCTCGCAGATGGCCGGGTCGATCTGGCCATCGACGTAGTCGTTCATCGCCTTGAGGAGGTCTTCGCACTTCATGGTCGTCCCTCGGATTGGATCCGCGAATCGTCCTCCGGTTACATCAATCCTCGTGCGCGTGGTCGCCGACCACCTGCCGCGCGGGGTCGCCCAGGGCCTGCGTGATCTGCTCCCGCAGCATCAGCCGGGCCCGGAGCAGGCGAACCTTCGCGTTGGCGACGCTGATGCCCAGCAGCTCCGCGGTATCCTCGGTCGATAACTCCTCGACATCACGCAGGACGAACACCAGGCGGTACTTCTCGTCCAGTCGGTCCAGGGCCCGGGCGAGCAACTCCCGCGTCTCCCGCTGCCCGGCGACGTTGCCGGGCTCGTCCCGCCAGGGGGCGATGAACTGCGGGTGCGGAAGGGCGGCGGCGTCCTCCACCTGCGCCGAATCCATCGGCACCGTCGGCAAGCCGCGGCGCTTGCGGAGCGCCTTCAGGGCGTGATTCGTCGCGATTCTGACTAGCCACGTGCGGAACTGCGACTGGCCGCCGAAGTCCTTAAGGTGCTCCAGGACGCTGAGGAACGTCTGCTGAACCACATCCTCCGCATCCTCCGGCCGCTGCATGATCCGCAGCGCAAGGCCGTAGATCGACCGCTCATGCCGGGCAACCAGCTCGTCAAAGGCCTCGAAGCTGCCCTCGCGGGCGCGGCGGACCCGTTCGGCATCGGGGTCCGGCGTCGGAATGGCGGCGGCCTGGGTCATCGCGACAGGCCGGGATTATAGCGGCGAACGCCGCGAACCCTGTAACCCGACGGCCGGACGCGGGTCCAACGTGGTGGACTGGAATATGGAGACTCGACCATGACGATAGAGAACGCGTTGCGATCCATCGCCGGCTTCTTTGTGCTCCTGAGTGTGGGGCTGGCCCACCTCGTGCATCCGGCATGGCTCCTTTTCACGGCGTTTGTCGGCCTTAACCTGCTGCAATCCGGATTCACCGGCTGGTGCCCGATGATCTGGATTCTGGAGAAGGCGGGAATGCGCCACCAGGGCGCGGCGTGTTCATCGTCCGCGCAAGGGAGCTGAAGACCATGCACATCAACAGCATTACGCCTGCCGCCCTCTACGAACGCATGAAGGCCGGAGAGCCTGTGGAGCTGATCGACGTCCGCACGCCTGGCGAATTCGAGGCGATGCACGCCGTCGGGGCCCGATCCGTACCGCTCGACACGCTCAGTCGCGACGCCGTGCTCGCCGGGGGCCGCAACGGCACGCACCCGATCTACGTGATCTGCCAGGCGGGCAGCCGGTCGGCGGCCGCTTGTGCCCGCCTGATGCAGCAGGGCGTGGACAACGTGGTCAACGTCGAGGGCGGCACATCCGCCTGGCAGCGGGCCGGCCTGCCGGTGGAGGGATCGGGGGGCGGCACCGCCCGCTGGCTTCGCGCGGGCGGCCTGGTCGGCGTCGCGGTGAGCGTCCTCCTCGGCATCTTCGTCCATTCCTCCTTCCTGTGGGCGGCGGCAGGGGTCTGGCTCGCCCTGATCGTCTCCGGCAACGGACCGTGCTGCTCGGCGGGTAGCTGCGCGCCCCGTCGCTGACGGACCACCCAACTTTTCCGGCTCAGGCAGCAAGCCGGCATCGTCTCGCCGGACGCCTGCACCGCGCAGCAACGCGTCCGCCGATCGATGCGTGCCAGCGAATCTTAATGATCCCTTCGTGATTCTCTCATGCTGTGCCAACGAGACCCGCTCATGCTCTGCGAGTTGCCTGAGGGAACATGCACATGAAGCGAACACCAACGGTTTGGCGATGGACTACGGTGGTAGGGGTCGGTCTTCTGCTTGTTCCCGTCGTGCACGTGCGGGCCGAGTCGGCGCCGCCGCGGTTGATCGTCTGGATCACCGTCGATCAGCTTCGCGGCGACATGCCGTGGCGGTATGTTCCCGCGACGAGCACCGGCGGATTCCGCCTTCTGCGCGAGCGGGGTACGTTCTGCAGCAACGCCCACTTCGAACACGGGATCACGTTCACGGCCGTCGGCCACGCCACGATCTTTACCGGCGGCTATGTCGGTCAGCACGGCATCGCCGGCAACGAATGGTACGATGCCGCCACGCGGCAGAGCATGCCGGCCGTCGGCGACGATCGCCACCCGCTGATCGGGCGGCCGCCGGCAAAGGGCAAGGGGTGTTCGCCGGCCAACCTGACCTCGACGACGATCGGCGACGAACTGATTCTGGCCTCCGGGGGACGGTCGCGGGTGTTCAGCGTCTCGGGCAAGGACCGCGGGGCGATCCTGCCGGGCGGGCGGCTGGGCAAGGCGTATTGGTACGCCGCGGACCCCGGGCAGTTCGTCACAAGCACGTGGTACTACAAGGAATATCCAGCGTGGGTCGCCGCCTGGAATGAGGCAAGGCCCGCGGACAAGTACCGCGAGGCGGTGTGGTCGCTCATGGGAAATCGCGAAGGCTACCTCCACCGCGACCGCGACGATCGAGCGTGCGAGAAGGGCTATAAGCACCTTGGGCGGATGTTTCCGCACCCGCTGGCGGCCGAGAAACCGGCCGATGTGCACGCGGCCATCACGTACACGCCGTTCTACGACGAGCTGACGCTGGCGTTCGCGGAGGAGTTGATGCGGCAGGAGAGGCTCGGCCAGGGCCCCGCGACGGACCTGCTGGCGATCAGCCTGTCAGCGACGGACCAGATCGGTCACGCCTGGGGCCCCGAAAGCCTCGAGGCCGAGGACAACGTCCGGCGCGTGGATGCGATGCTGGCGGGCTTCTTCCAGCGGCTCGATCGCACCATCGGCCTCGACAAGACGCTGCTCGTGCTCTCCGCCGACCACGGCATGGACGAGATCCCCGAGTGCGCGGAGGCGATGGGCCTGCCCGCCGGGCGGCACTATCCGGAGAAGTTTATCCGGGCGCTCAACGAGGCGCTGCGGGCGCAGTTTCGAATCGATCGCGACCTCGTGACGACGTTCTGGCCGCCCAGCCTGTACTTCGATCTGGAGGCGGTGCGGCAACTGGGGCTCGATCTGCCCGCCGTCGAGAGAGCGGCGGCGGAAGTCATGCGGCGAATGCCCGGCATGGCCTTCGCCGTCACCCGGACGGACATGCTGGCCGGCCTCGTGCCGAACGATCCGCTCGGTCGGGCAATCTCGCTGTCATTCCATCCGCTGCGTTCAGGCAACGTCCTGATCTTCCCCGCCCAAGGCTGGTACCTGTACCAGGAGGCCGAGGCCTATGCCGCGATGCATGGTTCGCCCTACGCATACGACACGTATGTGCCGGTGCTCATTGCGGGCCCCGGCATCCCGCGCCAAACCATTCACCGTCGGATCACGCCGGCATGCCTTGCGCCCACCATCGCGTCCTATCTTGACATCAAACCGCCGTCGGGCTGCATCGCGGAGGCCTTGCCGGAGGTCTTGAGCGGAAGCGCGCGATAGCGGTCACCGTGGCCGCGAAGATTGCGATCGATGGGGTGGGCCGTTCCTCCGCGGGTTCGCGAGCCGCGATTTCCGTGAAGATGTAATTCATCCACTGAGTACGTCTTCCTTCTTGGCCGATCGCACCGATTCACGCGCTAATCGGTTATTTCGGCACTCAAGAGTTAGCAACGGTTAGACGATGCGGAAGCAGGCGCGACCCACGCCCTCCAGCGACCCCGTCGCACGGAGGCTGCCATGTGGAAAGCGTCGTTTCAGCATCTGACGCGGCGAAACGCTTTTTATCGTAACTCTCCTGTGCGAATCCAATCGGACGGCCGATCGGGCGGACGGATGGATCGCATCGGCTCAATGCACGAGAGGGTTCCCCGTTTGGGGAGGCCCTTGAGCCGACCCGCGTCTTGGGCGACGCGTCGGATGGCCCAATAACGGGGTGCGGCACGGCACCGGCATGCCAATGGATAAGACCAAATCGCTGATGGCCCGCCTCAAGGCCTCCAAGCGCCTTCCCAGTCCGCCGGGCGTCGCCATGCGGGTCCTGCATCTCTGCCGCAGGGACGACTCCAACCTGGCCGAGCTCGCCGAAGCGATCATGAAGGATCCCGCGCTGTCGGCGCAACTGCTGAAGTTCTGCAACTCCTCGATCGCGGGTCTCGATCACGGCGTGGCGTCGATCCGGGAAGCCGTTCTTCTGCTCGGACTGCGCACCGTCAAGCTCCTGGCCCTGCGATTCTCGGTCATCCCCCCCGACACGGGCACCTCGTGCGACGGCTTCGACCCCAAAGTGTTCTGGCTGGAGAGCTTCGTGGCGGCCGTCATCGCCCGCAAGCTGGCGGAGACATGTTTCTCGGTAAACGAGGAAGAGGCCTTTACGGCCGCCCTTCTGGCAAAGATCGGTCGCCTGACCATGGCGCACGGAGTGC
>CAZTVU010000092.1:8750-16526 GCA_964617025.1 uncultured Planctomycetales bacterium
CGCGCGCTGCGCGAATCAGCGGATGCGGATTCGTGCGTGGAGGCGGAGCGGCGCGTCTTCGGCGTCGATCACGTAGAACTGGGCGTTCAGCTCCTCGAAGAGTGGCAGCTCCCGCAACTCCTGGTCGCGGCGGTTCGCCACCAGCTTGCGCCCGAGGAGGCCAGCGCCCCGGCGCAGGAGATGGCCCGGGTCGTCCACGCCGCCGTTCATCTCGCGCCACTGTTCGTGGAGGGCGAGGCGTGCAGCTCGCGCACATTCGAAACGGCCCGGGCGATCGTCGAGCAGGAGCTCAAGCTCGATCAGGCCCTGTGGCAACCGATCGTCGACGCCGTCCTGGTCGACTACGAGGAAGTGGCAAAGATCTTCGGCGTCCCGATCGAGGGTCGTATGTCCGTGCGCGATGTGTTTGCCGAGGGCCAGGCGGCCCCCGCGGGCGTCGAGGCCGTCGCTCCGCCCGAGCAGGGCCACGGCGGCGCCAGTAGCGGAACGCAAGCCTGCGACGACGAGGACACGCTCGCGGGCTTGGCCGATCAGTCGGTGCTCAGGGCTTGGCTGGACGAGGCGATGGGGCAGTGCGATACCGGCCGGCGATTCGCCCTGGTCCTCTTCGACGTCGATCGCCTCCAGGCGATCAACGACGCGCACGGCCGCGAGGCCGGCGACCTCGTGCTCCGGCGGCTGATCAAGGCCGTGCGCAACGCGCTGCGGGATTACGACGTGTTCGCGCGGTACGGCGACGACGAATTCGCGGTCCTGGTGCCCGTTGCCGACACCAAGGAGGCGTGCGTCGCAGCGGCCCGCGTCCGCAAGTGCGCGGCAGATCTCCGCATCGACATGGAGGGATGCCGGTTGCAGACCACCGTCAGCGTGGGGCTGGCCGCGACGACCGACTTCACCGCCGCACCGACCGCCGACGAACTCCTGGCCGAAGCCGGCCGGCAGCTCAGCCTCTCCAAATCGCTCGGGCGGAACACCTGGTCCTACCGGGGCCGCGCGGCCTGCCAGGTGGCCGCGTGCGTCGCCGGCGGCGCGTGACGACCTACTCAACCGGTGCGTCCAAAGAAGCCTCGTTCGGCTCCGGCCGGAGCGCCGCTCCCGGAAACCGCCGGTTTGCGAAGAACTGAGACACCGCCTCGCGAAGCTGGGCCTGGATGCGCTCCGACCGGAGCCGCGCGTTGAACGTGTGAAACCCGAACTCGCGGGCGAGCGTGTTGTACTCGCGAATCAGCATCGTCTGGTAGCGTTTGAAGCTGTCATACGGGTCGTCGCCGAGGGCCATGTCCATGCCGGCCTCGAAGTAGTCGATCGCCCCGCGGGCGATGGCCCGGCGGATCAGCGTGCCGGGGTCGATCTGAAGATACAGCACCAGGTGGGGCCTCGGGGCGAAGCCGTACAGGTCGCGGACCCATTGCCGGTCGGCGCCCCGGACCACGTCCCGCGCGAACGCCGTGAAGACGTACCGGTCGGCCAGCACCACGAAGCCGCTCCGCAGCGCGGGCAGGATCTGCTTCTCGAGCCGGTCGGCAAAGTCGGCCGCGTAGAGCAGCGAGTACGTCAGCCGGTTGAGCATCCGGCCCTGCTTGGCCCGCGAGATCGTGCTGCCGATCAGCGGGCTGCGGGTCCAGCCGGTTTCGACCACGCCGTAGCCCTGCACCTCGAGCCACTCGCGCAGCGGCGTGATCTGCGTCGTCCGGCCCACGCCGTCGGTCCCCTCGACGCTGATCAGCACGCCGGGGTAGTCCGCCGGTTCGATGTACGGCAATCCTTCTCCGAAGAACTGTAGATCGCTCATGCGGTTTTCGGCTTTCTGTGGCGCTGCTCCAGCAGCCTTCGGACGACGGCGCGGACCTGCCGCTGCTGCTCGGTGATGGCCCCGGTCGCGTCGATGACCACGAAATCGTTGGCTTCGGCCATGGCGTCGTATTCGTCCAGGATCCGACCCTGGAAGATGCGAAAGCTCTCGACCGGGTCCGGGTGCAGATGGAGGTCCATGCCCGCCTCGAAGTCCTTGAGCACGGGCCGGGTCGTCAGGATCCGATCGAGCGCCACGTCGATCGGCACGCGGAAGTAGAAGGACACGTCGGGCCGCGGCGCGAAGCGGTAGACCTTGCGAACCCAGCCGGGATCGCAGCCGCGGACGCGGTCCCGCGCGAACGCCGTAAACACGTACCGGTCGGCCAGAACGATCATTCCCGCCTTCAGCGGCGGCAGGATGTTGCTGACCAGCCGGTGCGCGAAGTCCGTCGCGTGCAGGAGGCTGAACGTCGTCGGCGTCAGGCTCCGCTTCTTCTTGCCGCGCTTGGTCGTCTTGCGGACGAGCGCGGCGGAGTTCCACTCGGTAAAGAACACGTCGAACCGCATCGCCGTCAGCCATCGCTGCAGGAGCCGGATCTGCGTGCTCTTGCCGGAGCCGTCGATGCCCTCGACGATGATGAGCCGCCCGGGGTAGTTGTGCGGCTTGAGCAGGCCGTCGTTGGCGGGATTCACGTCCTGGGTTCCTCCGCGTTCGGCGGCGCGAGCGCGATGTCGATCGGCACGCCGAACTCCTTCTCGAAGACCTTGCGATGCAGCCCGGCCGTCCAGAGCTCCAGCTCCGCGTCCCGGCCCGTGTGCACGCGGAGCCGTACGCCGTCGGCGGCGGATTCGCACGCGACGGCGTCGACCACGGAAAAGTGCGTGCGGTCGAGGGCGTTCGCCAGGCGGATCAGCGGGATGAGCCGTCGAACGGCGAATCGCTCGGGCCCCGGCACGTTCTGGTAGCTGTAGTGGGACTTCTTCGGCCGGCCCTTTCGGTGATAGCGGGCGACGTTGGCGATGACCTCGATCTCGGATTCGCTGAAGCCCTGAAGGCCGCCGTTGCGAATGAGGTAGTAGGAATGCTTGTGGTGGCTCTTATGGCTGATCAGGTAGCCGACGTCGTGCAGGATGCAGGCGTACCGCAGCAGCTCCCGGTACCGGGCGTCGAGCCCGTGAAGCCCGGCGAGCTGATCGAACAGGCTCGTGGCCAGCCTCGCCACCTGCTCGGCATGCTCGCGGCGGCAGTTGCACCGCTCCGCCAGCTGAAAGACGCTGCGTGTCCGCGGGTCGGGCCAGGTCGCCCGCGCCCGCAGGCGGGCCCGGTGCCGCGCGATATGGTCGAGGATGACGCCCTCGCGGAGGGCCATGTCGCAGTGCTGGACGGTATCCACGCCGAACGTCCGCATGATCGCGTGGAGCAGCATCGTGGCCGGCAGAATGGCGTCGACGCGCCGCTCGTCGACCCCGGGGATCCGCGTCCGTTGTTCCCGCGTCAGGTCGCTCAGGTCCGCCAGCAGCGACTTCACTTCGCCGCGATCGATGCACAGTTGCGTAACCGGCTCGATCTCCTGCGTCCCGCGACGGTAGGCACAGATCGTGGCCACGTTCTGGATCGTGCCCGAGGTCGCAATGAACCGCGCGAACCGGCGCGGGCCGATGCGGGCCGCCAGCGGCGCGAGGCTGCTCTCGATGTGGTTTCGCAGGGCCTTCAGCTCGCCCGGCGTCGGCGGATCCGCGCGGAGAAACAGCTCGCCCAGCCGCGACGCCCCGAGCTTCACGCTGACGACAACCTCCGGCCGATCGGCGTTTCCGACGATGATCTCGAGGCTCCCGCCGCCGATGTCCGCGATGAGGTTGTCCGCCTCGCCCAGATCGACGGCGTGCCGAACGGCCAGGTAGATCAGGCGGGCCTCCTCCTCCGCGCTGATGACGTGCAGATCGAGGCCCAGTTGTTCCCGGACGCGCTGGACGAAGTCGCCGCCGTTGCGGGCCTCGCGCACAGCGCTCGTGGCGACCGCTCGCACACGCTGGATCCCCTTGAGCCGCGTCATCTTCATGAAGCGCTTGAGCGTCGCCACGCCGTCATTCATCGCGCGGGCCGTCAGTACATGGCGGACGAAGCCGCCCTTGCCGAGCTGGACCATCTCCTTGTCGCGGCCGAGGATGGTGAAATCCCCCTCGGGCGAGATCTCGACCATCAGCAGGTGAATGCTGTTCGTGCCGACGTCGATGGCCCCGAACTTGGCCACGGGCGGCCTGCGCATCGCCGTCGCCGTCTCGCGAACGGCTCGAAGCTCCGTCTCCCCCACGGCCGCCTCCGCGCCCGCGGCGGCCGGCTCCACCTCCATGGGCAACTCCGCCGTCCCTGCGCCGTCTCCGTCATGCATTGGCGTCGGTCCCTTCCGTCCCGGCCGGCGGCTCGCCGACCGTCTCCGCGGCCGGCACGGCTCCGCGAACGGCCGCCGCAAACGCCGGCCAACGTTCCACCACCCGCCGGCGATCCTCCTGCGCAAGCCGTGCCCGGGCGGCCGCACATTCGAAGAGCGTCTCGGCACGCCGGGTTTGGGCGGTCAGATTCCGCCATCGACCGGCCAGACGCGACAGGATTCGCGCCGCGACGATTTGGTCGTTCCAGTGCCCCAGCAGCCTTTGCATCTCGGTGAGATCGTTGAGGAGGTCCGCCAGGTCGAGACAGGCCGCCTCATCCAGCAACTGCGCGCAATACCGCGCCCGCTTCACGCGGATCCGCACGCCATGAAGGTCGGTCGACTCGTCCTGCGGATCTTGGGCGAGCACGGCGACGGCGCGCTGCCGAAACGACTGCACCATCTGTTGGGCGAGCACCATCGGCTCCTTCGCCGCCGAGCGCGAAAAGCCGCTCGTGATATCCCCCATCATCTCGATGGCACGGGCGAGCGCCGCCCGCTGTCCGACCCGCTGCGCCCGGGCCATGGCCTCCGCACGCCGGCGGGCGAGGATGCCATCCACGTACGCCCTTGTCTCGGCGTCCGGCGGATCGCTCGGCGGCGCTTCGCGTAGCGATCCCCGCAGCACGTCGATGTCCCGGATTCGACGGAACGACCGCCGTACCTTGCGAAGGGCCCGCTGGCACTGACGGACCCGCTTGTGCCCCGCCCAGGGAGCCATCGCATCGAGCCCGTCGTGCAGCCGACGCGAGGCGACCCGCAGGTCGTGAACGGCCTCCACGTCATCCGCCGCGATCGCCCGCTCGAGGCTGCTGCGGAACCGCGTGAGCTGGTCCCGCTGATACCGAACGAGGTTCGGAATGTCGGCGGATCCGATCGGCTGATTCATAGACCACCGGCCTGCCCACACGCTCTTCGATCCGAGCCCCTTAGTATACAGCGCTCGGCAACCCGGCGGTACAGTTCGTTTGTTAGGATTTCGCTAAGAGTGCCGCTGTCGGATACCCAAGCCGCTACTTGATCGCCCGCAGTTGACCCGGCGTCAGCAGCCAGCACAGTTCGCCGCGAACGGGCGCATGGAAGTCCGAAATCTCGATGCAGGCGACGCCCCCCTTCTTGAAGCGGATGCCCGATCGACGCGTGCCGGCGATCAGGAAGGTCGCCAGCTCGCCCAGATCCGGCTCGTGGCCGACCAGCGCGATGCCCTCCCGACCCGCGTGCTTCACCAGTCGGGCGACAATATCCTGCGGCTTGCCCCCAGGCTCGAGGGCCGGAACCGTCTGCGGGGGCCTCCTCAGGCCGAACTCCTCACAAACGATCTCCGCCGTCTGCCGCGCACGGACGAGCGGGCTTGTCCACACTTCGTCGAGCTCTTCGATCAGTTTTGACAGACCGGCCGCGACGCGCCGCATTTTCCGGATGCCATCAATCGTCAATTCTCGTGAACGATCGTCGACAACGCCCGCAGCCCCCCGGTCCACTGCAATGGCATGCCGAATGAGATAGAGTTGCATGGCCAACCTGCGTGTTTCCTCACGGCGGAAGCTTCAGCGTCCGCGTCTCCTCGACGGGCCCCGGCATACGCGGCGCGGGCTGCATTCCGCCGGTCGCCAACCCCGCCAGGCGGAACAAGTCCCGCGGCCAGACCCCCGCGAGGATAACAAACGCCGCACAGATCGCCAGCCCCAGGCGCAGCGGTCGATGGGGCATGAGTGTCGTGAACTCCCTCGGCTCCCGAAGATAGCAGGTCCCGATGATGCGCAAGTAGTACGAGGCCGCCACCGCCGAATTCAACAGGCCGAAGACGGCCAGCACCACCATCGCCGTCTGGTGCGGGTGGTGGACGTCCACCCCGAGGGCCGCGGAGAAGATGTACACCTTGCCGAAGAAGCCCACGCTCGGGGGCATACCCATCAGGCTGAACGCGCATAACGCCATCGTCAGCGCCGCCCCCGGATGGACCCGCGCGAGGCCCTGGAGATCGTCAAGGTCTTCCGCCGGACGCCCCTGCACTCGCAGGAAGGCCAGAACGCCGAACGCGCCCAGGTTGACCACGCCGTACGCGAACAGGTAGAACAGCACCGCCGCCCAACCGTCCCGCATCGGGCCGCCGGTCATCAGCGGCCCGACCAGCGCGCCGATCAGCATGTACCCGGAATGTGCGATGCTCGAGTAGGCAAGCATCCGTTTGACGTTGGACTGAAGCAGGGCGACGCAGTTGCCGACGGTCATCGTGGCGGCGGCCAGGACCCACAGGACCCAGAACACCACGTTCGGCGGCACCCACGAGGGATCGCGAATGTCGGTCACGGTCGACGGCTCAAGGAGGGCAAGGATCTTGAGCAGGGCGACGAATCCCGCCGCCTTGGGGAAGAAGCCGAGCAGTCCCGTGACCGGCGAGGCGGCGCCCTGATAGACATCGGGCGCATAGACGTGCAGCGGGACCGCGGCGATCTTGAACGCCAGGCCGCCGAGGACCATCAACAGGCCGATCAGGACATAGGCATCGCCTGCCCGCACGACGCCGAACTGCGATGACAGCGATGTGGTTCCCGTCGCGCCGTACAGGAAGCTGAGCCCATACGCCAGGACGGCCGCCGCCAGCGCGCCGAGGAAGAAGTACTTCAGGCCGGCCTCCTGGGCGCGAACGTCAGCACTGCCGGCGGCAACGAGGGCGTACGTCGGGACGCTGACCAGCTCCAGGGCGAGGAAGAGCGTTATCAGGTCGTCCGCGCCAGCAGTCAGCATGACCCCCGCCAGCGAGAACAGAATCATGGCGAAGTGCTCGCCGCGCTCCCCGGCATCCGGCAGGTGCATGTTGATGAGCAGGATGAGCAGGCCGGCGGAGGCGGCGATCAGTCGCACATATCCCGCCAGTGCACCCGCGTGAATGCCGGGCAACCGATCTCCGGACGGAAGGTCGGAGGCCGTCACCACCCAGACCGCCAGCAGCGCCGCCGCCGTCGCCGCCACAGCGATCCACGGCGCGGCCGGCTCGAGGCGCCGCCGGCCGGACACCCCGATCAGCAATGCGCAGGCCGCCCCGATCAGCAGGAGGATCTCCGGGGCCAGCAGACCCAGATACCCGCTCATCATGGCGCCGCCCTCCGGCGCTCGACGATGCCGAGACCCGGGCCGACGGACAACGACACGGCGGTCGGCGGCGGCACGCGCGGCGACCGCACCGAAGCCCCCGTGCCGTGGGTTTCGGCCTCTCCGGTCCTCACGTTCGTCATGGGATCGATGTTCGCCGGCGAAGAATCGACCCGGCCGGCGCGGGGCGGCGCATGTGCGGCCGGCGCTTCCGGGTGCAGCTCCTTCACGAGCGGCACGTAGGCCAGGATCTGCTCCTGCAGGGCCGGCTGCATCGACGAGATAACCGGTCGCGGCCACACACCCAGAAGCACGCATGCCAGCGCGATCGGGGCGAGAATGCCGATCTCGCGTCCGGTCAGGTCCGGTCGCAGCCCGCCGGAGAGGTCCGGCGTGCCGGCCGGCTCCTTTCGCGGGCCGAAGAGCTCCCGCTGGCTCATCCACAGCGTGTAGACGGCGC
>CAZTVU010000092.1:16543-17208 GCA_964617025.1 uncultured Planctomycetales bacterium
TACGGCGTACCCGACGCCGAGCGGGCCCACTCCATCGCCGATGGCCGGCGAATCCGACGTAAACGCACCGACGAGGACCAGAAACTCGCCCACGAACCCGTTGAGACCGGGCAACCCGATGCTGGAGAGGGTGAAGAACACCAGGAAGAAGGCCAGCCAGGGCATCGGCCGTGCCAGCCCGCCGATCTCATGGACGCTGCGCGTGTGATATCGCTCGTACAGCATGCCCACCACGAGGAACAGGGCGCCGGTCGACAGGCCGTGATTGACCATGTAGAGCAGCGAACCGGTCAGACCGGCCATCTTCAGGCTGAACATCCCCAGGATGCAGAAACCCAGGTGCGAGACCGAGGAATACGCGACGAGCTTCTTGACATCCTGCTGCACCCACGCGGCCAAGGCGCCGTACACGACGCCGACGATGGCAAGCGCCGCCATGGCCGGCGCCAGCTCGATGCTGGCCGCCGGGAGCATCGGGACGCTCAACCGCAGGAACCCGTACGTGCCCAGCTTGAGCAGAACGCCCGCCAGGAGGACGCTGCCGGCCGTCGGCGCCTCGGTGTGCGCCAGCGGCAGCCAGGTGTGGAACGGAAACAGTGGCACCTTGGCTGCCGTCGGCGCCTCGGTGTGCGCCAGCGGCAGCCAGGTGTGGAACGGAAACAGTG
>CAZTVU010000093.1:0-2393 GCA_964617025.1 uncultured Planctomycetales bacterium
TGATGCCGCCGAGCTGGCCGTCGGCGGCGGCGTGAAAGTCATGCACGGGCGGGCGGATCGGCAGTGAACTTCGGAACGTCTGGTGCCCTGCTTCGCTCTGCGAAACCTCGAACTCGGTCTCGCGAAGGGTGCGTTCGAGTGCCGGGAAGAGGTGCGGCACCGCCTGGGCATAGTTCCACACGTGTGTGCAGGAGCCGTAGCAGCATCCGGCGGCGTCGTTGCAGCCCTCCCATGCCCACAGCCGGCCGTCCGTCTGACGCAGGACGGTCGGCGACTTGAGGATGGTCAGGTTTGCCGTGACGGCGTCGATCACTTCGGGCGGCAGCGTGCTGTCGTAGAGGCAGTCGCTGAAACGCTTCGCGTTTGCCCGCAGCGTATCGTAGCGTTCGGCCCAGTAGGATGCGACCTCGTCGATGTCCTTGAATCGCCCCGAGTACCACGGCTGGTAGGTGCCGGGGGGCTTAACGGCGGGATCCTGCGGGTCCTTTCCCTGTCGGACATCGGACTGCCCGACGTACCACGCAAGGCGGAGGACGATGGTCTTCGTCGCCCCGGGGGCGAGCGTGAAGGGCACGAAGAGGCTTGCCCCGGGCGGAGCGTCGCCTTCGGTGATCGGCGGTCGGTCGTAGCACGCGCCGTCCTGGACGTCCTTCCACGCCATCGTCAGCGGGTCGAACCATCCGCCGCGAAACCACGCGTGGTTGACTTTCACGGCGGGGTCGTTGACGCTTGCGCAGAAGGAGCCCTCGTCCCAGGGCCTCTCCTTCGCCCCGCCTCCCCAGAGCACGAAGCCGTTCGGCGCCGGCTTGACGGCCTGCGGGCCGCCGGCGGGCATGAAGTTTCGGGCGTTGAACGAGAACACGGCCTCGACGGGCTTCGAGCCCTTGTTGGCGAAGTGGTATTCCAATGCGGCGACCGGGAGGCTCGAGTTGTCGGCGTCGCCCGGCTCGAACGGGCTCCACCCGGTGATCGTGACATCCAGCGGCACTTTCCGGTCAGCCAGGTTCACGGTCGCGAATGGGAAGCGGGCCGTGGCGGTGACGTGGGCAAATCGCGGCAGGCCGTACGTCCTGCCGCCGGCGCCGTTGCCGGTGCCGGGGGGGCCGAACAGTTTCCAGGACGGCACGGGGCCCTCGAGGACGCGGGCGATGTTGGGTCGGCCCCTGATGCAGATGGCCGCGAACACACAGGGTTCATTGTAGACGTCCGGCCGGTTTCGCAGCGAGACATGCGACAGGGCGCCCGTTCCCTCGATGCAGATCATTCCCGCGCCGATGCCGCCCATCGGGAACGCGAAGTGGGCGAGCCGGTCGCCGGTGTAGACGCCGTTGTAGCGATTCGGATCGCGCTTGCCCGCCTTCAGCGCCTGCGGGGCGGCGCGATCCACCGACGCGCCTGCCCCGTGCGGCGTCTGCGTCATTTCGCAGCCGCCTGCTCCAACGGCGCCGATGGCCCCGGCGGTCGCCACGGATCGCTTGAGGAACTCCCGGCGCGGGATTGACGACTTGCTCGTCTGTTTCGATGCCATCCTGGTCTCCTCGGTATCTGGGTTCTGCCTCTGTGCCTGAGCCTTGATTCGTGAACGCCCGAAGCCGCGGGATGGCTTTCCACCGCGCCACGAATCCATCGACCGCGCGGAGAATACCGCGCCGGCGAGGCGGTCCGCAACCAAGCCGTGGCGGCACGCCCCGCGGGGATTGCCCCCGGATTGCGGCAGGCAGCGGGGGCCTTTCCCTGCGGTTCGTCTTGGACGCCTTCCGAGCGACGGCGTTATACTCTTTGCCGTATGGGGTTGCCTCGGGCGTGGGACGTTGTGTCCCGGCGGCCTCTAACCAACGCCCGGGACATCTGTCCGTCCGTGGGATGATGTGCGGGGATGGTTGACAGCGATGAGATGCAGGGACTTCGTGGTGGCCGTGTTTGTTGGAGGCGTTGCCGCGGGGCTGCCTCGGCCGGATGTTTTCGGGCAGACCGCATCGGGCCGCCAGCTTCGGCGAACGCCGGTGGTCGAGGTGTTCGAGAAGACGTGCGACGCGGTGGTCAACATCGCGTGTGCGCAGTACGTGTCGGCGCCGCCCTCTCCCTCCGATCTGTTTGAGCACTTTTTCGACTTTCGGTCGCCCCTCGGCGAGCAGAAGCAGAAGGTCACCAGCATGGGGAGCGGCTTCGTGCTGCACCCCCAGGGGTACGTGGTGACCAACGCCCACGTCGTGCTCAAGACCGTGGACAGCCGCGTCATCTTCGTCGACAAGAAGGAGTACAAGGCCCGGCCGGTCGCTTTCGACACGCAGACCGACCTGGCCATCCTCAAGATCGATGCCGACCGACCGATGCACGCCCTGACGCTCGGGCACAGCAGCGATCTCATGATCGGCGAGACGGTGATCGCCATA
>CAZTVU010000093.1:2405-4299 GCA_964617025.1 uncultured Planctomycetales bacterium
TCGGCTATCAGCACACGCTGACGACGGGTGTCATCAGCGCCATCAACCGCACGCTGCGATTCAACGAGGGTGTCGAGTATTCCGGCCTGATCCAGACCGATGCCAGCATCAACCCGGGCAACAGCGGCGGGCCTCTGCTCAACATCCTCGGCGAGCTGATCGGGATCAACACGGCCATTCGCGGCGACGCCCAGAACATCGGCTTCGCCATTCCCGTCGACGCCCTCCGGCGGGCGATCCCCACGATGCTTTCGCTGGAGCGGATCAAACGGGTCGAGGTCGGCATGAAGGTCGGCTGTGGTGCGGGCCTGCGGGTCGTGGAGGTTCGCGACCACGGGCCGGCGGACAAGGCCAACATCCAGACGGGCGACCGGATCGTGAGCATGGACGGCCGGCCGCTGCGTGAGGACGTCGACTTCTACGTCGGCCTGCTCTCGAAGCGGGCGAACGACCGCGTGTTGCTCGAGGTCGAGCGGAACGGAAAGGTGTATGCGGCGTCGCTGACGCTGCGGGCCATCCCGATCCCCGACGGCGCCCGGCTGGCTCGCGAGAAGTTCGGCATGAAGATCGCTCCGTTGCCGTCGGACATCGCCGCAGCGCTGAATCTGGAGGAGGGCGGTCTGCTCGTCACGGAGGTCGAGCGGGGCGGGCCGGCCCATCGCGCGGGCCTGACTCGCGGCATGATCATCGTGACGATTGCCGGCGATTACCCGCGAGACCTCGACCAGGTCGGGCTTCTGTTGGAAAACGTCAAGCGGGGCGACCCGGTGTCGTTCCGCGTCTGGCAGATCCAGGGCCGCGACATCCTGATGTATCCGCCGGTGACCCTGCGGGCGCGATGACCTGTCCGCTTCAGGGATTTCGAGCGCGGTTGTGGCCTACGACATTTCGGCCCTGATTGGCGATGGTTTTTCCGGCGAGCAGGCCCGTACGATTCTTTCGGCGTCGTGTTTCGGGGTAACGCCGTGCGACGGCCCGGTTTCTCGTCGCGCCGTCGAGGGCCGAAGCAGCAAGGCGAAAGGGCCGGCGGCCTGGGACCGCGCGGCCCTTCGCTTCCCCTGTCGGCGCGTCAGTTCAGGCAACTGCCGTCGCGCTTGCGCAGCCGGTCGCCGCTCCCCGTGCCCTGGCCGCCGGTGCCGGCGCCCGCCGTGGCCGTGCCGGCATTCGGGCAGTTCACGCCGGTGCCGTCACGAAGGCGCTGTTGGGTCTGGTCCCCGACGGTGGCGCCGTTCTGGTAGCCGCCCTTTTCGAGCGACACCAGTTTGGCGATATCGTCGGGAAGCGCTGCCGTCTGTCCATCGCAGCCGCAAAGCACACCGACGAACAGCAACCCCAGTCCGATTGTCGCGAGTCCTCTCACCATACTGCATACTCCTCCGGGTTTCTCACCCGATTGTCAGAACCATATACACCACGATCGTTGCGCGCATACGATCCCTGCATCACGTCCTGCATCCGGTTCAGGGGCGGCGCGACGGCCGCGCCCGCTCCACGATCTCCCGGACTTCTTCCATGTCAAAGTCATACCCCTGACGGAGCCGGCCCAGCCGTTCGTCCGTCGGCGTGTCTTTCGGCAAGCCCAGCTCCCGCAGGATCACACTCGGCGGCACGCCGTACGCGACTTCGATATCGTTCAACGTCATGCTGCCGCGTATACGCGGGCCGTCTCCCTCGTTGTGCCTCTGGGTGAAGGCAGGTCGCGAGGCCGCCGGTGCCGTGTCGGCCTGCGCCCGGGTGTTTTCGCCGGTTCGTGAGGGAGTGCCGAGTGCCTGCCGTTCGGTTCCATGGCCGCGCTCGGCGACGCTCGCAGGCGATGATCGGCCGCCCCGCCAGCCGCGGCCGTGGTCGTCCCCTGCCGCAACGGTCCCGACGCTCGCCCGGCTCCAGGCGAATA
>CAZTVU010000093.1:4324-16732 GCA_964617025.1 uncultured Planctomycetales bacterium
GGAGGATGACCAGCGCTGCGAGAAAGGCCAGCCCGTAGCGCGTGTCCCTGGCTGCCGTCCCGGGGCCGCCGTTCGGCTCCGCGACACCACGGAACATCTGGCGCGTGATCGTGCAGATCCATCCCCAGTGCAACACGACGTGGACGAGCATGAGAACGACCATCGTCAGCGACATCCAGAAGTGGACGTCGCCCCAGTCGTGCCGAGTCCAGCCAAGCAGGGCCGCGCCGCGCCCGCCGCCATGTCCGCCGCTGCCGGGCGGCAGTACGTACTTCAGGATCAGGCCTGTCTGAATAAGCCCCAGGAGCCCAAGCAGCGAGATGGCGTCGATGATCAGGTTGAGGCGATTCCGTTTCATTTCTCGCTGCCCTCACCCGTGAAACGGGCGATTGCGGCCGATCCTGCGAAAGAGCGCCGCCGTTGCCGCGGGGCGACATGTGGCGTTGCCCGTAAGTATTGGCTGTTGGTCGCCTTGCGGCTTACGATGCCGCCGGGTCGTGGGGTCGGGCCCCCACGTTGGCTGACCGGTGAGGAGGTGGCCGATGTTCGTGCATCACGTCAGCGGTGCCCTGGGATGGCTGCTCTGTGGTTTGGCGTGGATCGGGTCCGTCGCGGGCGCGGAGGAGCGGTTTGACGGCCGATTCTTCGCCGGCCGCGGCGATGTCGAGTACCTGCGGCTGCTCGAGACCGCGATGCGGATGTTCGAGCCGGATCCGGAGTTGCAGAACCTGCCCATGCTCTACATGCCGGCCTGGAACGGCCTGGTCGAGGGGCCGACATGGGGAGCGTGGTGGATCCAGAACAGTTACGGAACGACGTACTGCGCGTTGCCGTTCCTGCAGGAGCCGATGACGACGTTCCTTCAGAACTCGCACGACCTGTGGTTCGACCAGATGGGCGACGGCAAGACGGTCCGGCCTTTCCGTGAGTTCCAATGGGTGCCGCCGGACGGCTGCCTGTGCGATGCGGCGAGCCCCGGGTGGTTTGTCGCGAAGCAGGGCGACGGGCGCGTCGACATCCACGACTGGGCCATCGAGTTCACCGCCGCCGGGCTGCTGATGCAGGCCGAACTCCTGCTGATTTCGCGCGAGTCGGAGGCGATCGCCCATTACCTGCCCAAGCTCCGCCGTTGCGCCGCCTTCGTCGAGAGCCGCCGCGACCCGAAGAACAACCTCTTTCTCGCCGGCCCGGCGGGCAACCTGCTGGCCCCGAGCTACGCCGGCTGGAGGCGGCCGGACGGCACCTATGACAAGGCATACCTCGCCGGCCTGTCCGTCACGTACATCGCCGCGCTCGATCGGCTGATCGATCTGGAGAAGCTTGGCGGCCTGCCGGAGCGGGCCCGGCAGTACGCCGAATGGCGCGACCTCGCGAGAAAGGGCCTGCCTCTCCTGGCGACGGACGAAGGTTACCTCATCAAGTCGCTCGATCCCGATGGCACGAGGCACGGCGTCTATGGGGCGGCGAAGCACGGTTACTTCGAGGCCTCGCCCAACCATGATGCGATCGCGTTCCGCGTTGTTGCGGATGCGCAGGCGGAGCGAATCTATGCGAAGATCGCCTCGATTCCGGGCCTGCGGCCGCACGCCTTCATCATCGCGAACTGCCCGTCGCTCGACGATATGTACGAGCCGCCGACGTCGTGGCTATGGAGCTTCGGCACCTGGGTCAACGGCGGACACTGGTCCACGTGCGAGGGCCGCATGGTTATGGCCTACTACCGGCTCGGCAAACACGAAGACGTCCGTCGGTCAATGCAGCATTTGCTCACATTCGCGAGGCGGTGGCGGATGGACAACCCGCTTGTGAAGTTCGGCAGCGACGTCTACCAGCCGAATGAGCCGATCAACCTGTGCTACGACACGTTCGCGCCCGCGGCAGCGATGATCCGCGGCCTGTTCGAGTATCTGTATCAAGCGGAGGGGTTGACAATCCTGCCGCACGTCCCGCCGGGGATCGCGCGGCTCGAGCAGCGATTCCCGATCCGACTCGGCACCAAGCGGCTGTACTTCGCGAGCACCGGCCACGGCGACATCACGCAGGTGCGGGTCAACGACCGTCCGTGGGATTCGTTCGACAAGCGGTCGGTGTCGCTACCGTATGGCAAGCTGCCGGATGTGGCGACGATCGAGATCGTCCTCGGCGGCGCGCAGGCCGAGGGGTGCCCGAAGCCGCCGGCACGTTCGCCGGTCGCCGCGCCAAGCGAGCGTGACTGGCGCTTGGTCCCGCCGCCGGACCGCATCGGCACGAACGAGCTTCCACTCCGGATCGGGGCGGACAGTAACGGCGAGAACCGCTTTGTCGGCGACATCGGGCGGGTTCGCGTGTATCGGAGAGCGCTCACGGCTCCGGAAGTGGATTCGCTGTACCGTGACCGGGCAGCCGACGGGCCGCGGCAGGGCATCGTTGGCGACTGGGCGTTTGACGAGCGGACCGAGGACGGACTGTTCGTCAGCCGTGTGCCCGATCCGCTGATGGCGCGGGCGATCGGTGAGGTCGAGGTCGTCGATGCGCCCGGCGGAAAGGCGATCCGGCTGACCGGCAGGGGTTATCTTGAGGTGAGGCATGGGGCGCGGCTGAATCTTCGCAACGCCGTTACGCTGGAGGCGTGGATTCGTCCGAAGGCGCTTCCGGCAGGCGGGGGCCGGATCATCGACAAGTCGAAGGCGGGCACGTCGGACGGCTATCTGCTCGACACGGCCCCTGGCAATTCGCTACGGTTCATCATCGAGGCCGGGACCCTCGGCCACGATGCGAAGCTGCCGCCGGACCAGTGGGCGCACGTCGCGGCGACGGTGGACCCGGCCGGGCGGCAGGTGCTGTACGTCAACGGCAAGCCGGTGGCGGAGCAGACTCCGCCGGCCACGCCGCCGCTTCGCGAGTTGGCGGCGCGGGCGCACGTCTTCCACCAGCGCATGGTCGAGGCCGGCTACGGCGATCGCTACGAGGCCCAGCACGCGCGTTTGGCGGTCGAGGTGGCGAATCTCATCCCCGAGCGGCGGCGCCTGCTGGAGGCCGGCCGCATCTTCACGCTGCCGGACCGGTCACAGGCGGCGGCGGACCGATGCTACATAGATACGGCGGCCAAGCTGCTCAAGGGGCTGGCCGACACGCTGGCGAAGTACGCGAAGTCCAAAGACGCCTACCGCAATCATATTCACCGGTTATGGGAAGACAGCGAACGTCGGCCGTAGCGGCACTACCGGGTCCTGTGGCCAGTTACCGTCGCGCCGTCTGAGCGCCGGGTTCGGTTCCGGCCGGAGCCGTCGTCGTGTCGGGACGGCCCTCGCCGCCGAAGCGGCGGAGGATGCGGTCGAGCAGGGCGAGCTCCATGGCTTCGTCGCGACCGATCGACTCCCAGTAGACGCCGGCCCCACGCGGCTCCGATCGGCCTTCGGCGGTCGGCAGTTTGGCCCCGAAAATCTGGAACGCCGCGGCCGCGCTTGTCGCTTGGCGTTCGACCATGCAGTATCGCTCCACGTCGACCCGGACGGACATCTCGTACTCGGTCGTGTCGGTCAACGGCGTGAACTGCACTTCGACCCGCCGGCGAATGGTCTGCAGGTTCGCCTCCGCGCGGCCGAAATCCGACGTCGGGAAGGGTCGCCAGAACTCCCAGAACTGTGGCGATGTGTCCGGATATGTCGTGATCACGCGGGCCAGACGATCCTGCCGATCGGGGTCCAGGTTGTGCCCCCGAAGGACCTCCGCCGCCGTCTCCCAGAGGCGGTCAAAGTCCTCCCCGTCTTGAACGGTGACGCGAGCGAGCGTCGCCCCGGCCGGCTGGCCCGGTTGCCGGCATCCGACCGATGCCGAAAGCGTCAACGCGCCGATGGCCGCCCAGAGAGTCGGACCTGCATGGGATCGCATGGCCAACATGGTACGCCGGTGGGGGGCGGCGTCAAGAATCGCCGCGGGCCGAAGCCGCCGGGCGGCTACGGGCCCTGGGGGCGAACGGGCGTCTCCGGGATCACTCCGCGGTGCCGACCCTGTGGATGAGCATGGCGTTCGTGGCCCCGGGCTGGCGCAGGTGGGTGCCGGCGATGATGACGATCAGATCGTTCGCGGCCGCCAAACCGCGGCGGAGCAGCGCGCGGTCCACGTCCTTGACCATCTGCCGGTAAGCCTCCTGCCGGTCCATGCGAACGGGACGGACGCCGTAGTACAGGCTCATCCAGCGGCAGACCTGCTCGTTGGGTGTCAAGCCGACGATCGGCTGGGGCGGTCGCCTTTTGCTGAGCAGGCGGACGGTGTTGCCCGCTTCGGTCCAGACAACGAGGAGGCGGACGTCCAGCTCGCGCGCGACGATGCTCGCGCCGTGGGCGATGGCGGAGCTCACCCGCAGGGCCTGCGGGCTGACCCGGGGCGTGGGGTCGTCCGGGCTGCCGGCGAGGAACGCCTCGGTCTGTGCGGCGATGTCGCGGATGACGCGGAGGGCCTCGATCGGATGCTTGCCGACCGACGTCTCGGCCGACAGCATTACGGCGTCGGCGCCGTCGAGGATGGCGTTGGCCACGTCGGTGACCTCGGCCCGGGTGGGCGTCGCCGCCTCGACCATGCTCTGGAGCATCTGCGTGGCGATGATGACCGGTCTTCCGGCACGCGCGCAGCGGTGCGTGATGTCCTTTTGGAGGAGCGGGACCCTGGCGACGTCCATCTCCACGCCGAGATCGCCCCGCGCGACCATGACGGCATCCGACAGGTCGATGATCTCGTCGACGGATGCAATCGCTTCGGGGCGTTCGATCTTGGAGACGACGCGGAGGCGGCTGCCGAGGCGGTTCAGTTCGCTGCGGAGTTGCTGGAGGTCCTCCGGCGACCGGACGAACGAGAGGGCCACGTAGTCGAGTTCCTGCTCGGCGGCCCAGGCCAGGTCGCGAAGGTCCTTCTCCGTCAGCGACGGCAGCGACAGCCGCGTGTCCGGGAGGTTGACGCCCTTGCGGGTGGCGACCGTGCCGCCGGTCTCGCAGCGACAGAGCAGTTCGCCGTCGCGCCGGTCCATCGCGCGCAGCCGCACCTGCCCGTCGTCGATCAGGACTCGCTGGCCCGGCTGGACATCCACGCAGAGTCGGTCGTAGCTGGTGCAGATCCGCTCGCGGGTGCACGGGAAGGTTCCCGGCGCAATCGCGATCGAGTCGCCCTCGCGGATGTCGAACCGCCCGTCGACCACGTCGCCCACGCGGATCTTCGGTCCGCACAGGTCGGCAAGGATGGCGACGACCTCGCCGCTGCGGGCGGCGGCCGCGCGGATCCGTTCCACGGCGACGGCGTGTCGGTCAAGCGATTCATGCGAGAGGTTGAGCCGAAACACATCGACGCCCTCGGCGATCATGGCGGCGAGCGTGTTCTCGTCGCGGCAGGCCGGTCCGACCGTGGCAACGACTTTGGTCTTGTTCATGGCGTCACTTCGCGAGGTACGCGGCGAGGAGGTCCACCCCCGCCTTCAGGTCGGTCTTGTGGCACGTTTCCGTGACCGTGTGGACGTAACGGACCGGGACCGACAGGGTGATGGTCTTGTGGCCGGCGCCGCTCCGCTGCATGGAGGACGCGTCCGTCGCGCCGCGCGGGAGGACCTCCAGTTGGTAGGGGATCCGTTTCTTTTCGGCCAGGGCGATCATCTCATCGACCAGGTCGCGGCTGCTGATCGATCCCCCGTCCATGATCTTGATCCCGATGCCCTGGCCCAGGCGTGTGACGGCATCGGTCTTGTCGATGCCGGGCGTGTCGCAGGCGAGCGTGGTGTCGATGGCGATCGCGACATCCGGTGCTATGCCGAAGGTGCCCGGACCGGCCCCGCGGCAGCCGACCTCCTCCTGCACGGTGGCGACGTAGTAGACGTCGGCCGTGTTGCGGTTGCCGACCTGCCGCAGCGCGTTGATCGCCACCCACGAGGCCACGCGGTTATCCAGACACTTGCCGCAGTAGCAGTCGCCGATCGCCTCGAGCGTCTGGACGAGCGTGACCGGATCGCCGACGCGGACCAGCTCGTTCACCTTCTTGGCAGGCAGGAAGAGGTCCACGAAGAACTCGCGGATCTCGGGGACCTTCTTCTTCTCCTCGTCGCTGGCGAGGTGAATGGGCTTGCCCACGGGGTTCATCACGCCGAGCAGGTCCCGCTTGCCGTGCACCAGCACCCGTCGGGCGAAGAGATTGCGCGTGTCGAAGCCGCCCGCGTTGTGCAGACGGAGCCGGCCCTCATCGTCGATGGCGCGGACGTAAAAGCCGATCTCGTCAATGTGGCATGCGAGCATGACCTTGGGGGCCTTGCGGCCGCGGGGAGGATTGCGTCCGGGCGGCTTGTGGCAGATCAGGTTTCCCATCGCGTCGATCCGCGTCCGGGCGAAGAGGCCGTCGGTCTCCTCGAGGATCACGTCGCGGATCCGCTCCTCGCGTCCGGGAACGCCCGGGGTTTCGCTGAGTCTCTTCAAAAGCTTCATTCGTGTACGCTCCTGTTGGGCCCGCGGGATATCGTAGGGGCCGACGGCGCGGATCACAACGGGCCGGTGCGCGGCCTGCGGCGTCGCCGTCGAGGCCGCGATGCCGTAGAATCCCATGAGCCCGACCCTGTGGAGATGTGCATGGAGACCGAGGCCCGCCTTCACCTGTTCGACTTCACCCGGGACGCGCTGGCGGCGTGGTTCCGGGAGCGGGGCCTGCCGGCCTATCGGGCCGGACAGGTGCTCGAGTGGGTCTACCGGCACGGGGCGTCGGGCTTCGACGAGATGACGAACCTCCCGGCAGACCTCCGGGCGGATCTCGACCGTCAAATCGTTGTTTACGCCTCCTCAATTGGTGCCTGGCAACGATCGCGGGACGGAACCGTCAAGGCGCTCCTGCAATGGGCGGACGGGGCGACCAGCGAGTGCGTCTGGATCCCGGAGGCGGACCGCCACACGGCGTGCATCTCAAGCCAGGTCGGCTGCCCGGTGCAGTGCACGTTCTGCGCCAGCGGGATCGGCGGGCTCGAACGGCAACTGACGGCGGGCCAGATCCTTGAACAGGCGATGCGCGTGCGGGCGATCTGCGAGCGGGGCGGCGAGGAGCGACGGACCGCGCAGGGCGTTCCCGATCGCGGTCGGCCGCCGCCTTCGCCGACCGGTTCTGCCCGACTGACCAACATCGTCTTCATGGGCATCGGCGAACCGCTGGCCAACTACGCGGCGGTCGTCGCGGCCGTCCGGACGATGAACGCGCCCCGGGGCATGAACATCGGGGCCCGGCGGATCACGATCAGTACCATCGGATTGCCGAAGCAGATTCGGCGTCTGGCGGACGAGGGCCTCCAGATCAACCTCGCGATTTCCCTCCACGCGGCCGCGGACGACCTCCGCCGGCGGTTGATTCCCTGGGCCGAGCGCGTCACCATCGCGGAACTCGTGGAGGCCGCGCGATACTTCTTCGAGCGGACCGGGCGCGAGGTCACCCTCGAATATGTGATGCTCGAAGGCGTCAACATGCGGCCGGTGGATGTGCAGCGCATCGTTCGCATCGCGCAGCGGCTGCGATGCAATATGAACCTCATCCCGTATAATCCCGTCGCCGGTCCGGCCTATGACCGGCCGTCGGACGCGGCGATGCGGGACTTCGCCAACGCCTTGCGGCGGCAGGGCGTCAACGCCCACATCCGCCGAAGCCGAGGGCTTGACATCGACGCGGCCTGCGGGCAGTTGCGGCGGAAGGCGCGGAATCCGGACCGCTCCGCGCACAAGGAGCGGTTGGCGTGACGGAGATGACAGGTGTCGGCGCCTGCCCCGGCGGTCTGCGTGCGGCCGCCTTGCCGGCGGCGCCCGAGTCGGCTGGAGACAACCATGAAACCGTATGAGATCGGCGTTTGCTCGTGGTCGCTGGCGATCAAGGACCTCGCGAAGACACTCGCGACGATCCAGCAGGAACTGGGCCTGGGCCTGGTTCAGGTCGGTTTCTTCGGCGAGCACATTCCCTCCGAGGCGGATCACGACTCGGTCGTCCGGGTGGTGAAGGACAGCGGCCTGGAGGTCAGCGCGACCTGCATCGGCTTCACGGGCGAGGACTACTCGACCATCCAGCGGATCGCCGCCACCGGCGGCTTCGTGCCGGACGATCTCTTCGAGCAGCGCTGCGAGGAAACGATCCGCACGGCCCGGCTCACCGCCCGGCTCGGCGTGACGATGCTTGCGACGCACGTCGGGTTCGTGCCGCACGACCGAAACGACCCCAAGTACAGGGTCATGGTCGACCGGCTCCGCCGCATCACGGACGCTCTGGGCGAGATCGGCATCACGCTGCTCATGGAAACCGGGCAGGAGCGCGCCGACTCCCTCGTGCAGTTCATCGACGAGGTCGGGCGGCCGAACGTCCGCGTCAACTTCGATTGTGCCAACATGGTGCTGTACGGGGCGGGCGAACCGGTGGAAGCGGTTGAGATCCTCGGCCGCCGCATTGCCCACGTCCATATGAAGGATGCCACCTGGTCGTCGACGCCGGGGAAGACCTGGGGCCAGGAAGTGCCCCTGGGCGACGGCGACGCGGGCATCCCGCAGGTCGTCAGCAAGCTGCGGGCGATCGGCTATCAGGGACCGCTGGTGATCGAGCGGGAGGCCGGCACCAATCGCCTGGGCGACATCCGCTACGGGGCGGATCTGCTCAGGTCGCTGCTCGCGTGAGCGGAGGTCATCCGCCCATGGCCCGAATCTTCTCCTGAAGCGTTCCGATGTGCATGATGCGAAGCCCGAAGTTCTCGCCGACCTTGACGGCCTGACCGACGCCGATCGTCCGGTTGTTGATCATCAGGTCGAGCATGGCGTCCGCGGGCTTGTCGAACTCGATGATCGATCCGGTGTTCAGCGAGATGACGCGGTGGAAGGGCATCTGGCACTCCGCCAGCTTCACGATCACCGGCACTTCGATTCTCAGCAGGTGGGACAGTTTGTCCGTCGGCGCGGCCGCGCATGAGGGCGCCGGGGCCGGCGGGTTCGGAGGGGGCGGCGGTTCGGCGTCCGGGGCCGGCGGCGGGGGGGCCGACTCCGACGCCGCCTCGACGCTCGCGACGGCCTCTCCTTCGGTCTCCGCACGGAGGCTCTCCGCCTGGGCGAGCAGCGAATCGACATCGGCTTGCGAAGTACTCACGCGTCCGTCCTTCTTGCGCAGACCCTCCACCCGACGGCATCACCGCCTACTGGTAGCTTATCGGTCGGTGGCGCGGCAGACTTGAGGGCGAAGCCGGCGCGGACGCATCTCCTGCGGCCGGTGTGACGCGCACGCGGCCTGTACCGGTCTTCCGGGACCATCGGATCCAGGTGAACGGGACAGGCTAAGCAGGTGGCGACGCACGTTGAGTTCCGAGTCCGCGATCCCGGGCGCTTCGTGGTCGGGAATTGGCCGTCGTATCAGCATCATGGGCCATGGCTGGTGAGGGCACCGGCCCCACTGCGACCGGCCTGAAGTGGTGCCGACACCGTCGGCGGCGCTTTCTGGGGAGCCAGGCAAAGAAATCTGGGGCGGGCGAGCACGCCCCATCGCACCTGCCGATCTTCCGGCTTGACCGGCCCCGCCGTTCATCTATCATGGCCGCCGCGATCGGCAAACGGGACGGTCGCGTCCGTCCACCTTCAGGCAGCGGAGGCAAACGAATCATGGCGGCACTTCGTTCGGCATGTGCCATCGGGGTTCTCGGTCTTCTGGCGGCAGGGGCGTACCCCCAGGAACCCCGAGTGATCTGGCAGATCGGCATCGCCGATCAGAGCTACCAGGAATTCGCCATCGCGGGCGACCATCCGTCGTACGCGAAGGCGTTTCCCAAGGATGTCGCGTTTGCGGTCGGCACAAGCGACCCCAAGAAGGATTGGCCGTTCATCCAGCCCGGCCCGCGCGACGACTGGGCCGGCAGCCGCGAACACCCGTTTGTAATCACGTTTGACCTTGCCGATGAGCCCTCCGGCAGCTACGTCCTGCGCGTGGACATCCTCGACACCCAGTCCGTCATGACGCCGAGTCTGCGGGTGAACGTGAACGGCACGGCGGGCGTCTTCAAGCTCAAGCGCGGGCGTGGCGACGTGGCGCTGATCGACCCGACCAAGGCCAAACCGCAGACGCTCCTGGTACCCGTCCATTCCTCGCTCCTTCGCAAGGGCAAGAACGAGATCACGCTGCGGGCACTGGACGGCTCCTGGCTGCTCTACGACGCCGTCGCCCTGACCGAGAAGCCGGCGGCGGGAGCGCCGATCGAGATCGAGGCGGCGCCGACGATCTTCTTCGTCCGGCGCGACAACCAGTCCATGCAACTCGTCCGCGTTCGCATCACCGGCCTCGCCCCGAAGGTGCAGGCGACGCTGACCGTGAAGGCGGGTGATCGGAAGATGGATGTACCGCTCGACACGCCGGCGCTCGGCCCCGTGGAGCAGGATGTGCCCGTGCCGCCGGCCGAGACGCCGACGCAGGTGACGCTCGCCGTCGGCAGCGGCGACGCCAAGGGCTCGGTCACGTTTGAGCTTCGCCCGCAGAAGCGCTGGCATATCTTCTGCGCCCCGAGCACGCACACCGATATCGGCTACACGGAGTTTCAGAGCCTTGTGATCGGCGTCCACAACCGCAATACCGACCTCGCGATTCGGCTGTGCGACCTCTACCCCGGCTACAAGTGGAACCTGGAATCGTCCTGGGCCGCGCAGGTCTACCGCCGCGATCGCTTCGACGAGCACTGGGACAAGCTGATGGCGCTGTCGAAGCAGGAGCGGATCGGCATCGAGGCGGGCTATCTGAACATGCTTACCGGCCTGTGCTCGACCGAGGAGCTGATCCGCAACATGTATTATTCGGCGCGGCTCCACCGGCTGCACGGGACGACGTTCGACAGCCTGACGCTGACCGATGCCCCGTCGCACGTCTGGGGCGTGCCGTCGATCCTCGCGTCGGCCGGCATCCGCTACCTCAGTGTGGGCATCAACCAGACGCGCGCCCCGATCCTTCGCAAGAACATCCACCACAAGAGCCCCTTCTGGTGGGAGGGGCCCGACGGGCAGAAGGTCCTGACGAACTTCTCCGACGGTTACGCCCAGGCAGGGCGGATCGCGCTGGGGGCGCCGGTCGAGGAGATGCGCCGCGCGGTGGAGGGATACCTGACGTGGTGGAACAATCGGACCGACTATGCCTACGACGCGATCCTGCTCCACGGGGCCTACAGCGACAACGTCAAGATCGGCGAGGCGATCGCCCAGTCGCAGAAGGCCTTCGCCGAGACATACGAGTATCCGAAGGTCTACCTTTGCCGGTTGCCCGACTACTTCCGCCACATCGAGGCAAAGTTCGCCGACAGCATCCCGACGATCCGGGGCTGCGGCGGGAGCTGGTGGGAGGACGGCGCCGCCTCCACGGCGAAGCAGACGGCCATCAACCGCGTGGCCCACAACCGCGTGACCGCTGCCGAGACGCTCTGGGCCGCCGCCACCATGGCGAATGCGAGCATCGAGTATCCGCAGGCGGCGTTTGATCGCGTCTGGGACAACATCCTGCTGTACGATGAGCACACCTGGGGCGCCCACAACAGCATCAGCGAGCCGTGGAAGGACTTCGTGCAGGAGCAATGGGCCGTCAAGTCCATGTACGCCTACAACGCCGGCGAGGAGGCCGATCGCCTCGTTGCGAACGGGCTGCACGCCGTCGCCCGGCAGCTCGGCGTTCCGCCGGGCGGCATTCTCGTCTGCAACCTGCTGAACTGGGATCGGACCGACCTCGTGCACGTGCAGATCCCCGTGGGACGCGCCGTCTACGATGCATCGGGCCCCGTGCCGACGCGAAAGGTCCGCGAGATCGGCGCGGTCGACGAGGTGGTGTTTGTCGCGAGAGACGTGCCGGCGATGGGCTATCGTTACTACCGGACCGGGCCGGCGACCGCGCCGAAGCCCGCGCCCGCTTTGGCGGGCGGCGTGCTGGAGAACCGTTTCTACCGCGTGACGTTTGACGAGCAGGCCGGCGCGATCAAGAGCATCCTCGACAAGCAGACCGGCAAGGAGCTCGTCGACGGGTCGAGCTCGTTCCTGTTCAACCAGGTCGTGTACGCCACGTGCAGCGATCAGACGCGCGTGTTTGACTGGAACACGCCTTGGCCCAGGCCCCAACTGGACATCGAAAAGATCGAAGGGGCGAGGATCGAGGGCGGCACGTCGAGCGACGTGTATCTGTCCGCCCACGCGAAGGGTCGGGGAAAAGGGATCGAGGAGGTGGACCTTGCCGTTCGGCTGTACGATCACGTGAAGCGGATCGACTTCATCAACCGCATCAACAAACGCAGTACCTTCAATCCGGCCGACGCCAAGCCGACGTACAACAAGAAGGAGGCGCTGTACGTCGCGTTTCCGTTCGCCGCCGGTGCACGCCCCGAGTTTCGCTATGAGGTCGGCGGCGGGAGCGTGCGGCCCAACGCCGATCACCTGC
>CAZTVU010000093.1:16770-16988 GCA_964617025.1 uncultured Planctomycetales bacterium
GTGCAGAACTGGCTCACCGTCGCGGGCGAGGGCATCGGCGTCGCGTGGTGTCCGATCGACACACCGCTGGTCACGCTGTGTGACCTCTGGCGGGGGGATTGGTTCGAGGAGCTTCCGATTCGAAACGGTACGGTCCTGGCCTTTGCCATCAACAATTACTGGATGACCAATTACAAGGCGTGCCAGGACGGCTGGTTCGAGTTCCGCTACAGCCTGAC
>CAZTVU010000094.1:0-16811 GCA_964617025.1 uncultured Planctomycetales bacterium
CACCGAGGTCGGGGCCTGGCGGGCCGAGACGCTGGTGGGCCACGCGGACACGAAGCCTCACCGGTTTGACGGGCGCCCGCATGGGGGCTTCTATACGCAGGACGACATCCGCGAGATCGTGCGCTACGCGGCCGATCGGCACATCACCGTGGTGCCGGAGATCGAGATGCCCGGCCACGCCCGCGCCGCGATCGCGGCCTATCCGGAGCTGGGCTGCAAGCCGGACCAGCCGCTTGCGGTGTGGACGCGGTGGGGCGTGTGTCCGGATATCTTCAACCCGTCCGAGCGGACCGTAGCCTTCCTGCAGGATGTGCTGACGGAGGTGATGGAGCTCTTTCCCGGCCGCTTTATTCATATCGGCGGCGACGAGGCGATCAAGGACGCATGGAAGGCCAGCCCGCAGGTCCAGGCCCGGATCAAGGAACTCGGCCTGAGGGATGAGGCGGAGATGCAGAGCTGGTTCATTCGGCAGATGGACGCCTTCCTCCAGACGCACGGGCGGCGACTGGTCGGCTGGGACGAGATCCTCGAGGGCGGCCTGGCCCCGGGGGCGACGGTAATGTCCTGGCGAGGCGAGCAGGGGGGGATCGCCGCGGCGAAGGCCGGCCACGATGTGGTGATGACGCCGACCTCTCACACCTACTTCGACTACTATCAGGGCCCGCCCAAGAAGGAACCGCTGGCGATCGGGGGCGATCTCCCGCTTCAACGGGTCTATGCATACGAGCCGATTCCAAAGGAGCTGTCGCCGGAGGAGGCCCGCCATGTTCTCGGTGCCCAAGGTCAGCTCTGGGCCGAATACATCCCCACGCCGCGCCACCTGGAATACATGGCATACCCCCGTGCCGCCGCTCTGGCCGAGGTCGTCTGGTCACCGAAAGGCGAGCGCGACTACGCGGAGTTTCTCTCGCGTCTTCGCGTCCACCTGCGGCGGTTGGACGTCATCGACATCAACTACCGTCGGCTCGATACCGGGAAATGATACCCCGGCTCGGCCCCGTCCGCCTTCCTGCGGCCGCGATTTCCCCCCGGGCCCCCGGTTGACGACGGTCGTGAATGGCATGTTTTCGATGCCGCCGGCTCAATGACCGGACGCGACAAAGTCGCCATCGAGCGGGACCGTGACGCGCTTGCCGCTCGCGGCGACCAGCGTGGCGCGGGTCGGGCCGAGGTCGATGTCCTTCACGCGATCGAATCCCGCCGGCACGGCCGCGACGGCCATGACGTAGTTCACCACGGTCGGTTTCGTCGGATCGAGTGTGAGGACCGTCCGAATCCCGCGGCGCGTGTGTGAATTGGCCCGGGCCGACGGCGCGATGCCCGTGTGGAAGTAGCTTGTGAGCTCCTCGAGGCCCATCACGTTGACGTGACGCCCGTTCCAGGGGGGGTAGTGCCGCCCGCCGTTGCTGATCCAGAAGAGCGTGCCGTTCAGTACGTTCGGGTCCTTCAAGGCAAACCAGACGAATCGCTCCTTCGGAAACGTGACGGCCGTCCATGCGTATCCTCGCCGCGGGTCGGCGATGATGTGGGCAATGTCCTCGAAACCCCGCCGGGCCGGGTACCGCGTCAGGTCGGCGATCTCGCCCGTGATCGTAGGGACCCGGCTGAGCGATCGGAAGACCGCCCCGGGCTTCAGCAGCGAGTAGCCGCGATCGGCGGGATTCTCGGTCGGTTCGACCCAGACCTGGCCGAAGACGAACGGACTGGTGGACAGCACGCCGCTGCCGGGTTCTTCGGGGAAGCGCAAGTTGGCGTGGTGGCCGAGGTTCATGGGGCCGGACATGCCGGAGATGATGTGCCTGCAATAGACGGCGTTGTGTCCGTCGACGAGCATGATGCACTTGTCGACGCGCCCGCGGCGGATTCGGGTGTTGAGCGAGAGGCGCAGGCAGGTGCGGCCGTCGGCCCGATCGAGGCAGACGAGTCGCCACCGGGCGTTGGCGGTCTCGCCGTGGACGGGAAATCGCTCCCCGCGGAACGGTTCGGCGTTGCCGCCGAACGGCATGCAAAAGAAGTCGCCGCGGAGGACGCGGATGATCGCCGGCGTCGATTTGTCGAGCTTCTCGTTCCACCAGGGGGCGATGTGATAGGGCCGGATCTTTCGTCCCGTGCGGTCAAACGTAACCGGGGCCAGGTGGCCGCCGGTTTCGGTGACATACGCCTCGACGGTAGTGCACGCCGCACGCCAGGATGGCTGGCCGAATACTAGCCTGCAAGGGACGTCTGAACGCATCGCGAGTCGCCTCCTGCCGGCCGTCAATGCGCGGTTGCGCCGCCGGGACCGGCGGGCGTAGTATGACATCGCCGCGGCCGTCCGCCAAGCCGCGGCGGCTGCCGAGAACGGGGGCCCGGCAGGCGTGTGGCCGCTCGCCCTCCGCAGGCGGCCGTTGCATCGGCGGCAACGGTCCCTATAATCCGGCCCATAGCGGCGAAGACGGGCGGGCAGGCCCTGCGCGCCTCTTGCCTGCGCGGCTCGCACGAGGGTTCTCGGTCATTATGTGCCAATCCGTTTGTGTGTTTCGAATCCGGCAAGCGGTTTCCGCCTGCTTCGTGGCGGCGGTACTGCCGGCCGCCCTGCTGGCGGAAGGGGCGTCCAGGGAGCGTTTTGTCGAGACGTGGCGGTTCGACCCCCGGACGGGCCAGTGGATCGAGGCGCCGCCGCCCGAGCCGGGGACGGAGGACGGCGACCTGGACCTCGCGCGGCAGGTGCTGGCCCGTCAGGACTTCAAGGAGGCCGCCCAACGCGCCAGGGCGTGGATCAAGAAGTACGGAGGCGCTGCGCCTCGGTATCCGGAGGCCCTGTACGTGCAGGCAACGGCGGACCTCGAACTCGGCGAGTACCGGGCCGCGCACGACGCCTACAAGGCATTGCTGAACGACTTTCCCGGATCGCCGTATGCGGAGCGGGCACTGGCGGCCGAGTTTCGAATCGCCGAACAGTACCTTGCCGGTCAGAAACGCAAGGCCTGGAAGGGGCTGCTCCGGATTCGCGATTACGACGAGGGCATCAAGATCCTGGACGACATCATCGCCAACCACAGCGGGACGGATATCGCCGAGTTGGCGCTGAAGACCAAGGCGGACTACTACTACAACAAGGGCGAGCACGAACTGGCACAGGATGAGTACGCCCGACTTGCCCGGGATTATGCCCGCAGCCGGTACGAGCCGTACGCGTTGCTGCGGGCTGCTCAGTCGGCGCTGGCGAGCTTCCCCGGCGTCAAGTTCGACGACGCCGGTCTGGTCGAGGCCGAAGAGCGTTTCAAGCAGTTTCAACTGCGGTACCCGCAGATTGCCGAGGCCAAGGAAGTGCCCCGGCTGCTCGATCAGATCCGGACCACCCGGGCGTGGAAGGAATACGAGGTGGCCAATTACTACGAGCGGACGCACAAGAAGAACGCGGCGGCGTTTTACTACCGCTCGACGGTGAAGAACTGGCCGGGGACCACGTGGGCTGCGCAGGCGGAGGCCCGCCTCAGCCGGATGGGGTTTGCCGTGCCCGCCGTGACCACGGAGCCCGTGGCCGGCGGCGAGCGGCCGTCCGAGGGCGTCGGCGGCCGCCGTCTGGCGTCGGCAAGGGGCAGGTGAGAGCCATGCATCGGCGAATACGCAAGACCGTACGGTGGATGGGCGTGATGGCGGCGGTTGCGGCCGGCGGGTGCGGTTACTCGGCCGAGTCGCTTCATCCCCAGGGCATCCGCACGGTCTACGTCGAGATGTTTCAGTCCAAGGAGTTTCGCCGCGGGCTGGAGATGCAGCTCACCGAGGCGCTCCGCAAGGAGATCGACCGCGGTACGCCGTACCGCAACGCGCCGAAGGACAAGGCGGATACGATCATCTCGGGCGAGATCCTGGAGGTCCGCCAGGGGGTTCTGGGCCGCAACTTCGCCACCGACCTGCCCCGGGAAAAGGCCGCCACCGTCGTTCTGAGCTACCGGTGGAAGGACGTGCGAACGGGCAGGATCCTCGTGGAGAATCGTCAGTTCGCCCAGACCGTCGAATACGTCCCCGAGCTGCGCGAGAACTTCTTCATGGCGAGCGAGGACGCCATGAACAAGTTGGCCCGGCGAATCGTCGATAGCATGGAAACGGCGTGGTGAGCACGCTATGATGTATCGGATGGCCCGATAAGGGGCCACGAAGGCGGACCCCGTCGGCGTGCCGCGTCGCCGTTGCGAAATCCCCGGGGCCGCGTGAAGCGCAGAAGGCCTCCTATGCCCGATCCTCAGAGCGACCACGACGACCGCCCCAGCCCGCCTCGCGGCCCCGGCGGGCCGATGCGCATGAGCCGCGGTATCTTCGGCTGGGTGGTCTTCATCCTCTTCGCGATCATGCTCGTCACGCTGCTGATGCAGCATATCGACAAGCGCCAGATCATCACGATGAATCAGTTCTGGGGCTACGTCGAGAACGACCGGATCGAGTCGCTGGTCATTCAGGACAGCTCGCTGAAGGGCAAGCTGGCCCCGGGGGCCGCCAAGGGGCTGGACGAGCCGGTGGACTTCGAATTGAAGTATCCGCCCGGGGCGATCGACAGCACGCTGGTGAACTGGATTCGCGAGAAGTGCCGCAGCATCAAGGACGTCAAGTACGACGAGACCAGCACGGTCTTCATCACGTTCCTGGTGCAGTGGGCGCCGCTTATCCTGCTGATCGCGTTCATCTGGTTCTTCGTCTTTCGGCAGCTCCGCGGCGCCGGGGGCGGGATGGGCATGCTGGGCAACTTCGGCCGCAGCCGGCACCGCGTCAGTACGAAGGAGCACGCGGCGGTGACGTTCGCCGACGTGGCGGGCGTGGACGAGGCCAAGGAAGAGGTCGCCGAGATCATCGAGTTCCTGAAGAACCCCAAGCGGTTCCAGCGGCTCGGCGGCCGCATCCCTCGAGGCGTCCTGCTGGTGGGTGACCCGGGCTGCGGAAAGACGCTGCTGGCCAAGGCGATTGCCGGCGAGGCGGACGTGCCGTTCTTTTCGATCAGCGGCTCCGACTTCGTCGAGATGTTCGTGGGCGTCGGGGCGTCGCGCGTTCGCGATCTCTTCAAGCAGGCCAAGGACAACGCCCCGTGCATTATCTTCCTCGACGAGATCGACGCCGTCGGCCGTCGCCGGGGGGCCGGGTACAACGGCGGGGGGCACGACGAACGCGAACAGACGCTCAACGCGATCCTGGTGGAGATGGACGGCTTCGACACGTCGGACCAGGTAATCGTGATCGCGGCGACGAACCGCGTCGACGTGTTGGATCCCGCCCTCATCCGGCCGGGGCGTTTCGACCGGCAGGTGTTCGTCCCGCTGCCGGACGTCAAGGGTCGGCTCGAAATCCTGAAAGTCCACGCCAAGAAGATCAAGCTGGGGCCGGACATCGATCTGCACCGCCTCGCGCGGGGCACGCCGATGTTCAGCGGGGCGGACCTGGCCGCGATCATCAACGAGGCGGCCTTGATGGCCACGATGGCCAACAAGGACTTCGTCGAGATGTCCGACCTGGAGGAGGCGCGCGACAAGGTCCGTTGGGGCCGGCAGAAGAGAAGCCGCGAGGTCGACGAGAAGGAGAAGCGCGTCGTGGCCTACCATGAGGCCGGGCACGCCCTCGTGCAGGTGCTGCTGCCCGACGCAGACCCCTTGCACAAGGTGAGCATCATCCCTCGCGGTCAGGCCGGCGGCGCGACATTCTCTCTGCCCGAGAAGGACCGGATCGTGTACGGCAAGAAGTTTCTGACCGCCATGCTGAAGGTGAGCTTCGGCGGCCGGATCGCGGAAGAGATGTTCTGCGACGACATCTCCAGCGGGGCCTCGCAGGACATCCGCCATGCCACGGAGATCGTCCGGCGGATGGTCATCGAGTGGGGCATGAGCGATCGGGTGGGGTTCGTGTACCTCGGGGATGACACGCGTTCCACGGTCTTCGGTCTGGTCGGACCGAAGGAATACTCGGAGCAGACGGCGCAGCTCATTGATGGCGAGATCAAGCGGTTCGTGGATACGGCCTTCGAGGAGACCCGGCAGTTGCTGGAGGCCAACCGGGACAAGCTCGACGCCCTCGCCAAGGCCCTGCTGAAGTACGAGACGCTTGACGGGGATGATGTGCGGCGCATCGTACGCGGCGAGTCGCTCGATCGGCCGAGCCTGTCCGATCTGCTCGACGCCGACGGCGCGCCGTCCCGCAAGTCCGCCACCGAGATCCCCAAGGCGCGCCCCGTCGCCCCTCGGACGGACCTGGGTCCCGGCGCGCTCCCGCAGCCGGGGTAGGTCGTTCCCCTTCCGAAGCACATCGTCCGATGCGGCCCGAGCGCCGCTTCGCGAGCGCGCCGACCTTGCGAGTCACAAACGCCCGGGTCGGGCCGGCACGGGCCGTTGCAGCCTTCGGTCGATCGTCCGGTCCGGTGCCGCGGGTGACGCCGCCGCGGCAGCCGTGTAGACTCACGGCTGTGGTGACGGACGAACCGTGGTCCTTCTCAATTGGAGCTACGCCATGTGGAATCCCGGGATGCGGTCGTGGGCGATGGCGGTTGCGTGTGCCGTGGGCGCGGGGGCGGCAGGATGCGCCCCGGCCGTCAAGGACTATCCCTACTTCCTGAACCAACTGGTCGATCTCGACCGGCTGGCGGTGATGGAGAGCGGCGTCCAGTGCAAGCAGTTCTCCAGCTACGACCGCAAGTCGCGGTATGACGAGGCGACCGGTGCGTACGTGGATTGGGCGGCCAACGGCGACGCCGGCCAATACCTCCGCACCGACCCGAAGACGGGCGAGGGCGTCATGGCCGAGATCGACGGGCCGGGCTGCATCTGGCGAATCTGGTCGGCGAATCCGCAAGGGAAGATCCGCTTCTACTTCGACGGCGCCGAAACGCCGAACTGCGAGTTCGACTTCAACCAACTCTTCTCCGGCAAGGTGGCGGGTTTCCCGCGGCCGCTGGTCTGGCAACGCCGGGTCGTCCTCGGCGGCGACAACCCCGCGTCGAACTGCTACGTGCCGATTCCCTTCGCGCGGAGCTGCAAGGTGACGGCCGACAAGCCGCACGGCCAGTACTACCACATCGGGTACACGACCTATCCGCGCGATCGGGTGGTCAAGACGTTTTCGCTCCAGCGTTCGCCGGTCGACGAGGCGGCGCTGCAACGGGCTTGCGAGCTCCTGTCGAAATGCGGCGAGGACCCCCAGCCGACGGAGGCCCTGCGATTGGTTGAGCGAAAGACGACGCTCCAGCCCGGCGACAAGTCGGTGCACGAGATCACCGGGCCGGGGACCATCCGTCAGTTTTTCGCGAAGCTTGACTCGGCGGAGCGCTGGGCGCGGCGGAAAGTGCTTCTTCAGATGTACTGGGATGGCGAGGCGACGCCGTCGGTCGAGGCCCCGATCGGCGACTTCTTCGGCGACGCCTGGGACGAAGCGCCGTACAGGAGCCTGCCGCTGGGCATTACGAACGATCTGAACTACTGCTACTGGCGGATGCCGTACGCCCGGTCCGCGCGGATCGTCTTCACGAACCAGGGCGGCAAGCCGGCCGATCTTCGCTACCGGGTCGGGTACCGATCCGGCCCGCTGGCGGCGGACACGGCCCGCTTTCACGCCAAGTGGCGGCGAGACCGCAACAGCCGGGACTTCGACTACCTGTTCCTCGAGTGCCGCGGCCGCGGTCGGTTCGTCGGAGCGGTGCTGTTTCCCGACAACATCGTCGGAGGCTGGTGGGGCGAGGGCGACGAAAAGGTCTGGGTCGACGGCGAAAAGTTTCCTTCCACGTTCGGTACCGGCAGCGAGGACTACTTCGGGGACGCCTGGGGCATTCGCCACTTCGTGAATCCGTACCACGGCTGCCCCACGCCCGCGCCGTTCGAGCAGACCCGGCGTCAGTCGTGCTATCGCTGGCACATCGGCGACAGCATTCCGTTTACGCGGTCGTTCCGGATCACGATCGAGAACTACTCGGCCTTCGAGAAGGGCGCGATCCGCAACGACTACAGCTCGATGGCGTACTGGTATCAGATGCCCGGCGGCTCGGATACGTTCGCGCCGGTCCCCGTCGCCGAGCGGATTCCGCAGGGACCGATCGCCGCGGGGGCGTTGGACGCCGATGCGTGCGATCGCCTGCCGCCCGGCGTGAGCATCGTATCCGACGAGGAACTTCCCGAGCAGGTCTGCAACGGGAAGGCGCTGCGGCTCGCGGGCAAGGCCGGCACGGTGGCGATCCTGATGCTCCCGGCTCCGGACGACGGGCAGTACCACATCGAGGTGGTGACCGTGAAGGGAGTGCCGGCATCCACGTTCGAGCTTCGACGGGACGGCAAACCCCTCGGCGACCGCGTGCGGCTGCGAAATGGTCCCAACCCCATCGAGGTCCGGCTGACCGGCAAGCCCGTTCGGGGCGAGGAATGCGAGGTCCTGCTCGACTACTTCCGGCTCCATGTGCATCGCAACTTTGCGCGGGACTGGTATCTCATCGGCCCGTTCGACAACGCGGGCAACAAGGGCGTGGACACGGCCTACGGGCCCGAGAAGGAAGCCTTTGACGCCCGCAAGACGTTCGCCGGGAGGGGCGGCGACGTGGGGTGGAAGAAGATCCACGTGGCCAGCGGGATCGTCGAAAGCCCGCAGGGATACTTTCAGGTGAACGAGAACATCGTCCTGTACGCCTACACGGAGGTCGAGGCCGCCGAGGCGTTCAAGGCGGCGGCGTTTGTCGGCAGCGACGACGGGGTGCAGGTGTGGATCAACGGCCGGAGGGTGCACCGCAACTCGAAGCAGCGGGCGCTAAAGGTCGACGAGGACCGATTCGATGTGGACCTCAAAGCGGGCCGAAATACGATCCTGCTCAAGATCGATCAGCAGGCCGGGCCGTGGGGGTTCGCGTTTCGGCTGAACGATCCCGACGAGAAGCTGACCTGGAGGCTTCCCGAGTAGCCTTTCGCGGACCTGTGCCGCGGTTTGACCGTTGCGCCGCCGCCGGCGGCTCGAAGGTGAAGGCCGACGGGCACGACGTCGCGATGGCGCAGCCGGCACAGTTCGGCTTGCGGGCGGAGCAGACGCGCCGGCCGTGCCACGTCATGGCGTGTCCGAAGAACGTCCATTCCTTCCGCGGAAGGAGCTGCATCAGGTCCTGCTCAATGCGGACGGCGTCTTTCTCGTCGCGGCTGGTCCAAGTCAGGCCCATCCGGTGCGCGAGCCGCCCGACGTGCGTATCCACGACGATGCCGTCGTTCTGCTTGAACCACGTGCCCAGAATCACGTTCGCCGTCTTGCGTGCGACGCCCGGAAGCGCCGTCAACTCGTCCATGGTCGCCGGGACTTCGCCGCCGTGCTTCTCGGCGATGATCTTGCATGCGCCCTGGATGCTCCGGGTCTTCTGGCGAAAGAACCCCGTGGAATGAATGATTCGCTCGATCTCGGCCGGCGGCGCCGCCGCGAGGTCGACCGCCGTCGGATAGCGGGCAAACAGGACCGGCGTGACCTTGTTCACCCCTTCATCCGTTGATTGCGCCGACAGGATCGTCGCAACCAGCAGCTCCAGGGCGTTTCGGTGATGCAGCGCGCATGTGGCATCCGGATAGAGCCTCGTCAGCATGCGCAGAATGGCACGCGCTCGCTTCTTTGTGTCTTCGAGGGACTCTCGCCGAGTCGTCATCAGTGGCAACCCCAGTCTTTACCCGCCGACGTCGCGGCGTTGCATTGTCGCGAGACCGATGCCCGCGTCAATGGCCGCAGCACGAAAAGGGAGGTGTTCGGGGCTTGCAACTATACCGTCTGGACGGTATAGTACGGTAATGGAGACTTCGTCCCACGCTACTCCGTCGTCGCCGGCCCGAGACCGGATTTTGGACGCCGCCGGGCGTGTTGTGGCCCGCAGCGGAGTCGGAATGCTCACGCTGGAGGCCGTCGCCCGCGAGGCCGGTGTCAGCAAGGGCGGGCTCTTGTACCACTTTCCGACAAAAGAAGTCCTTATCATGGCGATCGTGGAGCGGTTGGCCGATCGTTGTGAGGCGGATCAGGCTTTGGTGATGGGGAGCGATGAGGAGGATGTGGGGCGGTTCACCAGGGCATACCTCGCCATACGCGCACGGCCGTTGAAACCGGAAGAGGAGCCCATGCTGACGGCGCTGCTGGCGGCGGTGGGGACGGACAAGCGGTACATCGAGCCGATGCGAAAGCGGCTGCTCGAATGGCAGTCGCGGCTGGAGTCTGACGGCCTCCCGCCTGCGGCGGCCAGCGTCGTACGGTTGGCGATCGACGGGCTCTGTCTTGGGCAATTGTTGGGGCTTCCGGTTCCGGAGGGCGAGCTTCGGCAGCGAGTGTTGGACCTCCTGGTGGCGATGACGCGGCCGGATAGAAAGAGCGAACGATGAATACTGGATGTGCGGCAAGCGGCGCGGGAAGTCGAAGACAGCGGGCGATACGCGTGTGTGCGGTCGGCGCGGCCCCGCTGGTGCTGTTGTGTGTGGCGGGTCTGCCGGCCGGATGCGGGCATGAGAGCGGTCAGGCGTCCCAACCGGCGATGGAGCGACCGCCCGCGATGGTGACGGTGGCGGCGGCGGTTGCGCAGGATGCGCCGATCTATCTCGAGCAGATCGGGCGAATGGTTGCGGTCGAGTCCGTGGCGATCGTGCCGCAGGTCGGGGGCAAGATCATTTCCGTGCATTTCAGGGACGGGGCGTTTGTGAAGAAGGGCGACCTGCTCTTCCAGATCGATCCTCGTCCGTTCGAGGCGACGCTGGCCGCCGCGCGGGCGGCCCTTGCCGAAAGCCGGGCGGCGCTGGACCTCGCGAAACTGGAATTGCAGCGCTACAAGGACGCGGTGGCCGCCTCGGCCGTCAGCCAGATGGAGTATGACCAGAAGCGAAACGCCGTGGCCGTCACGGAGGCCAAGGTGGCGGCGAGCGAGGCGGCGGTGGCGAAGGCCGAGCTGGATCTCGAATGGAGCCGAATTCTCTCGCCGATCGACGGGCGCGCCGGTGCGCGGCTGGTGGATCCCGGGAACATCGTGCGGCCGAACGACTCGCCGTTGCTCGTGGTCCAGCGGCTGGACCCGATCTACGCGGAGTTCACGGTGACGGAAAACGACCTTGCGGCGGTCCGCCGGTACATGGCGCTCGCGGAAAGAGATCGGGCGGGGCCGAACGGTTCGCGCCTGCGTGTGGAGGTTAGCGTCCCCGGGGAGGGGGTGGGAAAGGCGACGGCCGTTGGAGCGTCGCAGCCGGCGGGTCCATCGCCTGGCGATGGCGCGGCGGCGTTTCGGGGAGAGCTGACGTTCTTGGACAACGCCGTCCGCAGCGATACGGGTACGATCAAGCTGCGGGCAACGCTGCCGAACGGGGACCACCACCTCTGGCCCGGGCAGTTTGTGAATGTGCGGCTGGTCCTGGGCACGCTCAAAGATGCGGTCCTGATCCCCGCGGAGGCGCAGCAGATCGGGCAGCAGGGGCCGTTCGTATACGTGGTGGGGCTGGGCGACATCGCGGAGCTGCGGCCGATCGTGCCCGGGCAGCGGCAGGGGAGCCTGTTGGTTGTCCAACAGGGCGTTCAGTCCGGAGAACGCGTGATTGTCACGGGCCACATGGCCGTGATGCCGGGCGGCAAGGTGATGATCATGGAGGGCGGCATGCCCGGCGGGGCAGCGACCATGCCGGTGCCGAAGTAGTCCGGGAGGAACGTCGGGGGCGGGCGGCGGCACCCGGCAATCCGGCGGGGCGGGCCAACCCGAGGGTCATCTGCGAGAACCAAGGCTGTGAGCATCTCCGAACGCTTCATACGGCGGCCCGTGATGACGGTCGTGTTGACCGTCTCGGCCATTCTCTTCGGCGTCCTGTCGTACTGGCAGTTGCCGGTCAACGATCTGCCGGCCGTGGATTACCCGGTTATTCAGGTGATGGTCGGCTATCCCGGGGCCAGCCCCGAGACGGTAGCGGCGACGATCGCCACGCCGCTCGAGCGGCAGTTCATGCAGATCCCCGGACTCGAGATGGTGACCAGCGCCAGCCGCCAGAACGCATGCACGATGACGCTCCAGTTCGCCCTGTCCAAGGGACTCGATGCAGCGGCCACGGACGTGCAGGCGGCGATCAGCCGGGCGAGCGGCAGCCTGCCGCTGGACCTTCCCGCCCCGCCCACGTTCACCAAAACGAATCCCAACGACCAGCCCATTCTGTACGTCGCGATGGTCAGCGACAGCCTGACGCAGGGGCAGCTTTACGACCTGGCCAACACGCAGGTGGGGCAGCAGATCAGCATCCTGAGCGGCGTGAGCCAGGTGATGGTGTACGGCACGAAGTCGGCCGTCCGGATCAAGGCGGATCCGTCGGCGTTGGCCGCCCGCGGTCTGTCGGTGGATGACCTGGCTCTAGCCATCCAACAGGGCACGTCGTACCAGGGCGCGGGCCAGTTCGACGGCCCCGACCGGACCTACCTGCTTCAGCCGCAGGGGCAGCTCGGCGAAGCGGCGGAGTACAACGACCTCATCATCGGGACGCGGGGCAACGCGCCGATCTATTTGAAGGACGTGGCGCGGGCGATCGACAGCGTGGAGGATGAACGGACCCACATGCGGTTCTGGGTCCGCGGGCGCGAGGTGCCGAAGGCGACGGTCGTGGTGGCCGTGTTGCGCCAGGCCGGATCAAACGCCGTGGAGGTGGTCCGGTCGATCCGGGCGATCCTGCCGACCATCACGCGGCAACTGCCGGCGTCGGTCTGGATGCAGCCGATCTACGACCGATCGGCGACGATCGTGAACAACGTTCGCGACGTGAAGGAGACGCTCTTCATCGCGTTCCTGCTGGTCGTGCTTGTGATCTATCTGTTCCTGGGCCGGGCGACGGACACGCTGATCCCCGTCGTGGCGCTGCCGTTCATCGTGATGAATGCGCTGGGGTACAGTCTCGACAACCTGTCGCTGATGGCGCTCACGCTGGCGATCGGCTTCCTCGTGGATGATGCGATCGTGTTCCTCGAGAACACGGTCCGGCGGATGGAGCAGTTCAACGAGGCCCCGATGCGGGCGGCGGTGAACAGCGCGAAGGAGATCAGCTTCACCATCGTGTCCATGACCCTTTCGCTGGCGGCCGTCTTCCTGCCGCTGTTGTTCATGAGCGGGCTGATGGGGCGCATCTTTCGCGAATTCGCGGTAACGATCGTCGTGGCGATCCTGGCCAGCGGCATCGTCTCGCTGACGCTGACGCCGCTGATGTGTGCTCGCACGCTGGGGGCGCGGGGGCACGGGGTGCGCAAGACGATCGTGGAGCGGCTGATCGGGGGCGTGGAGAAGCGGGTGCTCGGCGCCTACGGCCGTGTGCTGTGGTTCTTCCTGCGTCACCGGTGGATTTCGCTGTGCGTGTGGGGCGTGTGTCTGTACGGGACGATCCACCTCTTCCGGGTTGTGCCGCGGACGTTCCTGCCGGTCGGCGACAGCTCCTTCATCTGGGGCGTGCTCATAGCGCAGGAGGGGACGTCACCGGAGAAGATGCGGCAGATTCAGGATCGCGCCATGGCGGCGGTTCAGGAGAACGACGCCGTGATCCTGACGATGTCCGTCAGCGGCGTGAGCCGGTTTCTTCCGACGAACTTCGCGTTTTCGCTTGCCGTGCTCAAGGATCCCCGTGAGCGCCCCCCGATCGAGGTCGTGAACCAGCAGCTCCAGGGGGCGATCCTGATGGCGTCGGGCGCGATTCCGGGCATCAAGCCGAACCCCGTCCTGCAAATCTCCACCGGCGCAAGTGCCACGCAGACGGGGCAGTTCGCCTACGCCATCTCGGGGGCCGATCCAAAGGAGGTCTTCGACGTCGGGCAGAAGCTGTATCAGCGTCTGCTGGCCGATCAGGGCACGTACTTCGCGACCGTCATCTCCGACCTGTTTCTGAACACGCCGAACCTGCGGATCCACATCCTTCGGGACCAGGCCTCCACGTACGGCGTGTCCGCGAGCCGGATCGAGACGCTGCTCCGAAACGCGTACAGCCAGAACTACGTCTACCTGATCAAGCGGTCGACGGACCAGTACGAGGTGATTCTGGAGGTCGATGACAAGGGGCGATCGCATCCGGAGGACCTCGATCTGCTGTACGTGCGCAGCGACGACGGACGGAACCTCGTTCCGCTTCGCGCGGTGGCCCGCTGGGAGCCGACGGTGGGGCCGCAGGCCGTGAATCACATCAACCAGTTCACGAGCGTGACCATCAATTTCAACGTCATGCCGGGCGTCTCGACCGGGGCGGCGATTCAGCACGTCGACGACGTCGCCCGGGAGATCGTCCCGCCGCAGATCCGCGGCCAGTTCCAGGGCGAGGCCCTCACCTTTCGCGAGACGATGAGCAGCCTGACGGTGCTGATGGTCCTCGCCGTCTTCGTCATGTACGTCATCCTGGCGATTCTGTACGAGAGCTACGTTCATCCCGTCACCGTGCTGTCGACGCTGCCGACGGCGATGGTGGGGGGGCTGCTCACGCTGTACCTATTCGGGGCGGAGGCCTCGCTCTACGCCTTCATCGGCCTGTTCATGCTCATGGGGATCGTCAAGAAGAACGGCATCATGATCGTCGATTTCGCGATCCAGCGCGTGGCGCAGGGCGAGACGGCGGAGCAGTCGATTCACGACGCGAGCATGGACCGGTTCCGGCCGATCCTGATGACGACGCTGGCGGCCGTCATGGGGGCGATTCCGATCGCGCTGGGGTGGGGCGCGGACGGCGCCAGCCGCCGGCCGCTGGGCCTGGTGATCGTCGGCGGCCTCGTGGTCAGCCAGTTGATCACGCTGTTCGTGACGCCGGTGATCTACCTCTACCTGGAGGTGTTCCAGGAGAAGGTGCTGAACCGGATCTCGTTCCTCGCGGCGCACTACGAGGGGCACGTTCATGCGGAGCCGAAGTAGCCGCGGCGGAACCGTTCAGGCGTCTGCGGCTCGCGCCGTTGTCGATATGCCGTTTTTCAACCGGAGTCTGACGGGGCGCGTCTGTTGCTCTTTCGCGCCTGATATAAGCAGAGGCCGGACTGCGAAGGCAACGCAGCGGCGCCTATTTCTGTTTCTCGGGGGGTGTTCTGTCGTTTGCCTGCGGCGGCTCGGACGGGGCAGCGTTCTTCGGTTCGTCGGGTGTTTCGTCGTCGAATCGCAGGCCGAAGCGCCGGTGCAGCCAGTCCTCCGCGGAATGAAACGCCTTGGTGTGGCGAAGCGCGGCGTGCAGCCTTCTGCGGCCGGGCCAGTCGATCAGCAACAACCCCGCAAGCACGAAGACGAAGCCGGGCAGGATCGGTACGAAACCGCCCAGGATGCCGATGCCCAGGCACGCGACACCGATCGCGTTTCGCAGGATTCTGCGCCACAGCCGTTTCATGCCGGTTCCAGGAGCTTGAGCCGCAACAGGTTCAGGGCGAACTTGGAGGCGCGGTCGCGAATCTCGTCTCGGGCGAGGTCGCTGCCAATGCGGCGCTCGTGAGTCTCGCAGCCGCCCGCGTGCGCGAGGCCGAAGCAGACGAGGCCCACCGGCTTCTCGGCGGTGCCGCCGTCCGGTCCGGCGATGCCGGTGACGGAGATCGCGTAATCGCTCTCGCCCAGACGCCGGGCGCCGATCGCCATGGCCTCGGCCACGGCCTTGCTCACGGCCCCGTGGCGGCGAATCAGCTCCGCCCGCACGTTTAGGAAGCGCGTCTTTGCATCGTTGGAGTAGGTGATCCAGCCGTTGCGGAAGTACGCGCTGCTGCCGGGGACGTCGGTGAGGCACTTGGCGACCAGCCCGCCGGTGCAGGACTCGGCCGTCGTCACGGTCCGCCCCGAGCCGGCCAGCAGCCGTGCGACGGCATGGGCGAGCGTGTCGTCGTCCTCGCCGAAGACGAGGTTGCCGAGCCGTCGGCGGATCTCGGCCGCGTCGGCGTCGAGCAGGCGAAGGGCCTCATCCCGTGTAGTCCCGAAAGCGTGAATTCGCACGCCGATGACGGCCTGCTGGGCGGTGGTCCCCACGGTCGGGTTACGGCCGCGCCGCATCAGGTCGCGGATGCGCTCGCCGACTTCCGATTCGCCGGCGCCGAAGGTGTTGATCGTCCGCGCGAGCAGCACGGCCCCCCCGGAGCGGTCCGCGATCCGCGGCCGGATGCTCCGCTCGAACATCACCCGCATCTCACGGGGCACGCCGGGCATCACGAAGACCTCGGCCCGGTGGAGTCGGGCGTGGATGCCGGGGGCCGTGCCGCAGGTGTTCTCGATCGGCGACCCGCCGTCGGGGATCATCGCCTGCACACGGTTGGCCTCAGGCATCTCGCGGCCGCGCCGGGCGAAGAACGCGCGGATGTGCTCGAGGCTCGGCGGGTGCACTGTGAGCGGCGCATCCATCGCATCGGCGAGGGCCTGACGAGTCATGTCGTCTTCCGTGGGGCCGATCCCGCCCGTGACGAGCACGATGTCGGCCTCGCGGGCGGCGCGGTCGAGGAGGTCCCGGATCGGCCCGACGTCGTCGGCCACCGTGGCATGCATGCGAACATGCACCCCGATCGCCGCGAGCTGCTGCGAGAGCCACGCGGAGTTCGTGTCCACGGTCTGCCCGAGCGTCAGCTCATTTCCGACGCTGATGATGACGGCCTGCATGGCCCCCGACGATAGGGTGCATGCCGGTTGCTGGCAAGCGGTATGGCCGGCGCTCGCGGCTCGGCATGCGTCCGTGTTGTGCACGTAAATGCACGAAGAGCGAGAAAGCGGGAAGGTGGAAAAGTGCCCGGCGCAGCGTCTGGCCGCAACCCAAGGAAGCACGCGTTAGACGCACCGGCTGCGCCAGGAGGCACTGTCCCGACCTCAACTCGGGCGGCGGTCGTCCCGCCCGTCTCGCGCAGCGCGGTCCGCGCGTTTTGGA
>CAZTVU010000095.1:0-8169 GCA_964617025.1 uncultured Planctomycetales bacterium
CCCGCCAGCCCGTGCCTGTCCAGCCGCATCCAGTACGGCGAGGAGATCACGCCGGCCAAGCTCCGCATGGTCGAGCAGGGCGAGGCGTTTCTCCGCAGCCTCGGCCTGCGCGAGTGCCGCGTCCGCCACCACAACAACCTCGCCCGCATCGAGATTCCCGCCGACCGTATCGCCGAGTTCGCGCAGCCGGAGCTCCGCGCGAAGATCGACGCCGAACTCCGCCGGATCGGCTACGCCTACGTCACGATCGACCTCCGCGGCTTCCGCACGGGGAGCATGAACGAGGTCATCGCGTTCGGCCGCCGGCAGCCCGCCGGCGAGTGATCCCGACCGCCGCCCGGCGAAAGTCGGACGCCGCTTTCGCGTCCTGGGTTCGCCGTGCTCCTGCAACGGATTGTTCGCCCCTGAAGGAATCGCACGACCGCGCGGACCTTTGCCCGGGCGCGTTCAACATCGGTCGGGGTCTGCCCGGCACACCGGGTGTGGAGACGGAGTTCCGCCGCCTGCGGTGCGAGGCCGTGCCGAAGTCGTCCGCGGCGCCGGGGCGTCGTTCCGGCGGCGGGATTCTCGAAGGCCCGCGCGTGCCTTTCACGATTCGCGGTTCGCCGGGGCGAGCGTCTCGCCGGACTCCGGCGCAGCCGAACGTTCCTTGATGCTCCCGAGCGTTTCCTTGCCGCGCTGAATGGCGACCTCCATTTCGTCGAGCAGCTCGTTGCGGTCCATGGGGTCTTCGCGCCGAGCCACGGCGGCGACGCGCTCCCTGTGCGGCACGTCCCGCAGACGGCGGAGGATCCGGGCCTCGTCGATCAGGATTGACTGCCGCTTCGTCACCTCGAGCAGGTCGCGGGCCTTTTCCATCAGGTCCCGCTGTTCCAGCGCGCGCCGGATCGTGATCGCCAGATCGATCTCGTTGCACGGCTTCGTAAGGAACTGGTAGACCTTTCCCTCGTTGATCGCGCGCAGCGCGGCGGGGAGCGACGGGCGCCCCGTCAGCACGATGCGGATGGTGCTCGGGCGCTCCACCGCGACCTTCGCCAGGAACTCCGTCCCCGACATCCCGGGCATCTCCTCGTCCGACACGATCACATCCACCCGGTGAATCTCCAACAGCCGCGCCGCCTCCTCCGCGGAGGTCGCGGTCAGGATCGTGTACGGCTCCCTGTGAAGCACGCGGCTCAGCCCCGCGAGCACGTGCGGGTCGTCATCCACCAACAGGACGGTTCGACTCATGTCATCGCCTCCCGATCGTGGCCGGCTGCGCCGACGCGCGCGGCGGCGGAGCCGGGCCCGGCCGCAAATAGACTCGCAGCGGTTCACGGATGCGCGTGTGCTGCGCGTAGTTCTTCAACCGTTCCCGAAGATACGGTGTCACCTCGTTGCCCCGGCTGACCAGGAGGATCCCCGTCACGGTCTCCACGTCCTCGGCCAGGACCATCTGGTTCGTCAGATCGCGCACCAGGACCTCGCGCGTCTCGCAGGCCTCCTCCGCCGCCGCGACCCGCCCCAGGGCCGCGAGAACGGTTGGGTCATACCAGCCCGATCGCTGGCCCAGCCGATCGATGGCCTCCGCGGCCACGGCCCCGGCGGACTTCGCCGCGTCATAATCGAGCGCCGCCTTCAGGATGCGGGCCCCCAGGGGGATCTCTGCGCCCCGCCGACCGTCCTGGGGCGGCCCCGTACCGTCATGCCGCTTCTCCTGATACGCGATGATCTCTGCGACCCCCTCCAGCCGCGGAATGTTCGCGATCAGCTCGCTGCCGATCCGGGGGTGAGAGGCCAGCAAAGCCGCCTCCTCCGCGGCAAGCTTCTCTCCCCGGTACGCCTTTTCCAGAATCCCGGGCGGCAGCGAAACACAGCCGATCTGCGAGAGCATCGCGGCCAGGTCCAGCAGCCACGGCTTGTCGAATCCCAGCTCCGCGCCGATCTTCCGAACCAGCTCGCGGACACGCGACGCGCGGCCGAACGCCATCGGACTGGCCAGCGACAGGACCTCCGTGAGCACCTTTACACTACCGCGCACCGTCTTCTCGAGGAGTTCCTTTTCCGCCGTCACCAGCCGGTACTGCTCGATGCCCGCCGCAATCGCCCGCGCCAGCGCCTCCGGCTCGCAGGGCTTCGTCAGGAATCGGAAGATGCTCCCCTCGTTGACCGCCTGGACCGCGGTCCCCTGGTCGGCGTTGCCGGTCAGCATGATGCGCACGGTCGCCGGCGCGCGCTCCTTCACCGAGGCCAGGAGCTGCACGCCGTCCATCCCGGGCATCCGCATGTCCGACACGACGACGGCATACGGCCCCCGGGCGGCGATCGCCTCGAGCGCGGCATCGCCGCTCGTCGCCGTGTCGATGACGAATTGCTTCCGCAGCCCCCGCTGATACGCCGCAAGGACGTTCGGATCGTCGTCGACACAGAGAACCCGTTCCGTCACGCGGCAGCCTCCCCCTGCTGTGTCGTTCGAAACGCCCGACGCCACACCTCGAGTCGGTCGGACAGGTTCAGTTCGGCGAGATAGTCGGCGGCGAGATGAACCGCCGGTCCGGTTGCGGGCGCGACTTCGTGCGCCAGGGCATCGGCGACGTGGACGGCCGTCAGCGGGGCGAAGGCCCGCCCCAGGTACCGCCGCGGCTCGTGGTGAAATGCCACGGCCTCCACAATCGCGTCGGGCAGTCCTCAGAGGCCCAGCAGGTAGGCGCCGACTTCCGCGTGGCCGGCGCCGACCACGTCCCGTTCGGCCTGCCACGGCGGCCCCTGCGAATCGGCGGCGCGGGCAAGGGCCTCCGCGTATTGCTCGGGGAGATTGGCCGCGAGCACGAGTTTGCCGGCGTCGTGGAGCAGGCCCGCCATCAGGGCGTGATCGACGTCGCGGCGATCCTGATTCTCCTCGGCCGCAAGCCGCTTCGCCCCGGCGCCGACCGCCAGCGAGTGCTTCCAGAGTCCTTCGAGCGAAAACCCGGGCACCGACGCGCCCTGGAACTGCGAAAACACGTGAATCGAGAGCACCAGGGCCTTGATCGTCTCGAGGCCCAGGAACACGGCCGCCTCCGACGGGCTCGACACGTGCCGGCGCAGGCCGAAGAAGGCGGAGTTCACAAGCTGAAGGATCTTCGCCGTCATCCCCACGTCCTCGGCCACGATCCGGCTCACGGTCTGAATGGAGGCATCCGGCGACTGCAGCGCCTCGACCATCCGCGCGTAAACCGTCGGCAGGCTGGGCAACGAGCTCACCTTCGTCACGAGCTGCTTGAGCCTCTCATCCGCCAGCAGGTCCCGCAGGACGCAGGCGCGGGCGATCGTCTGCTTCAACGTCTCGGCATCGCAGGGCTTCGCAAGGTACTGGTGCGCGGGCCCGACCGAACGCAGGATCATCTCCTTGTCCGACTGGCCGGAGAGCACGATCCGCACGACCTGCGGATAGCGCTGCATGACCTCCGTCAGCAGTTGCGCGCCGTCCATTCCCGGCATGCGCATGTCGGATACCACCACATCGAACGGGCTCTCCGCCAGCTTCGCCAGCGCATCCGGCCCGCTCGACGCAAAGGCCGTCTCCCACTCCCCGCGCAGCGGGTACAGCATCCGACGAAGCCCCCCGAGCACGTTCGGCTCGTCATCCACAAACAGGATGCGCTTCTTCATGTCCTGCAACCTCCGCGGCCGCCTCGGACCTCTTCGCTTCCGGCTGGAGCGGAAGCCGAATGATGAACGTCGTACCCTTGCCGACCTCTGTCTCCAGCGAAATCGTGCCGCCGTGTTTCTTCACCACGACGTTGTGCGCGATGGCCAGGCCCTGGCCGGTGCCCTTGCCGACCTCCTTCGTTGTGAAGAACGGCTCAAAGACCCTCGACCGAATCGCCTCGGGTATGCCCGTGCCCGTGTCCGCGACGCGGATTTCCACCCAGTCGCCGTCGCGGCGCGTCGTAACCCGGATCCGCCCCTTCGTCTCGCCGCCGCGGCCCACGACATCGGCGATGGTGTGGGCGGCGTTGATGATCAGGTTCAAGATCACCTGATTGAACTCGCCCGGCAGGCACGGCACCGGCGGAAGAGAGGGGTCGAGATCGGTCTCGAGTTCCGCCACGTATTTCCACTCGTTCCGCGCCACCGTGACGGTGCTCTCAATCGCCTTGTTCAAGTCTATCGAACGCTTCTCCTCGCCGCCGGGATGCGAGAACTCCTTCATGGCACGCACGATCTTGGCCACGCGCCCGACGCCCTCCAGCGACTGTTCGACCGCCTTCGGGATCTCGGCGGAAAGGTAGTCCAGATCCACCTCGGCCTGCAGGGCCTGCACCTGCGCCGCCAGATCGGCCAGTGCGGCATCCGCCTGTGCGGCCGCCAGCAGCTCCCGGTACTTGTCCAGGAGCCTCTGCACATCCCCGAAGGCGTCCCGGAGAAACCGCGTGTTGTCGCCCACGAACTGTGTGGGCGTGTTGATCTCATGCGCGATGCCCGCCGCGAGCTGGCCGATGGACTCCAGCTTCTGCGACTGGCTCAACTGTGCCTCGAGGATGCGACGGTCGGTGATGTCGGTGCCGGCGAGCAGGAATCCCGAGACCTGGTCGTTCCCGCCCGCAATCGGGCTGATCGTGACGCCCAGAAAGCCTTCCTGCCCGTCGGACCGGGTGAATCGTATGTCGTCGAGCCGATGGACGCGCCGCCCGGCCAGACACGCCGCGACGCCCTCGAGGATCGGCGGCCACGACCAGCGGATGGGAAGCTCCCGAAGCGGCCGCCCGATCGCCTGCCCCGCCGGAATGCCGAACGCCGCCTCGGCGGCCATGTTCCACAGCGTGACGGTGCCCGCCTGGTCCGCGCCGATGAGGATGGAAGAGATGGCGTTGAGAATCGCCGCCCGACTTTCGTGCTCGCGCCGCAATGCATCCTCCGACCGCCGACGCTCGGTCACATCCTGCTTGACGGCGACGAAATGGGTGATCTCGCCGGCGGCGTCGGGCACGGGGGTGATCGTCATCTCCTCCGCGTACAGGGTGCCGTCCTTCCGCCGGTTGACCAGCTCGCCGTGCCAGACCCGCCCTGCCGTGATCGTCTCCCACAGCTCGCGGTAAAACCCCTCCCCGTGCACGCCGCTTTTGAGGATTCGCGGGTTCGCCCCGATCGCCTCGTCGAATCCGTAACCGGTCAGTCGCGTGAACGCGGGATTGACCCAGGTGATCCGCCCCGTGCGGTCGATGATCGCGATACCGTTGGCGGCGGCCTCGAGTGCCCGGTTCTGGAGCCGGAGCTTTTCCTCCGCCTGCTTGCGCCGGCGGATGTCGCGCATAATACCGATCGCGCACCAAACCCCTCCGTCCTGCACCGCTGAAAGCGACAGCTCTACCGGAACCTCCTCTCCGTCCTTGCGCAGCGCCGTTAGCTCAAGCGTCCGCCCGACGGCCGGGCCGTGCCCGCTGATGCGGAACACCTCGAACGCCCGTGCGTGCGCCTCCCGGTAGGCCGGCGGCGCGATGATCGCATGCAGGTTGCGCCCCAGGACCTCCGCGGCCGTGTAGCCGAGAATCCTCTCGGCCGCCGGGTTCCAGAAACGAGCGTTCCCGTCGTTGTCGATCATGACGATGGCGTCCTGGGCCGCCGTCGTGATCGCCGAGAGCTTTCGCTCGCTGTCGCGCAGCGCCTGCTCCGCCGCCTTGCGGTCCGTCACATCCTGGATGAGCCCGTCGAAGTATATGATGTTCCCCGCCTCGTCGCGGCACACGCGGGCCGTCACCGTGGCCCAGAGGGCGGTGCCGTCCCGGCGCTTCAGTCGCAGGTCTTGCGCGATCACCTGCCCCTCGGCGAGCAACCGATCCGAGAAAGCCGCGCGCTCGGCCGGATCCGCGTAGAGGTCGGCCACCGAGACCTGCATGAATGCCTCGACCGTGTCGTAGCCGAACATGGCGGCGACGGCCGGGTTGGCCATGACAAATCGTCCCTGCGGCCCCGGGGTGTTCCGGTAAAGGCCGATGGGAAGGTTCTCCACGAGATCCCGGTATCGCTCCTCGCTGCGCCGCAGGTCCGCCTCGATCTTCGATCGCGCGGCGATCTCCACCTGCAGTTTCTCATTGGCCCGGCGCAGCTCCGCGGTCCTCTCGCGAACCCGCTGCTCCAGCTCGTAGCGTCCGTTTCGCAGGGCCTCTTCCGCCTCTTGCCGGCGGAGGATCCGCCACGCACCGTTCGCCATCAGCCGGAGCTGCCGGACGTCCGATTCGTCGTAGTCCGTCCGCTTGTTCGCCACGCCCATGACCGCCACGATGCGGGTGCCGTCGAACACCGGAACGTTCATGTGGCGCCGAATCGGCACATGACCCGAGGGGCACCCCTTCTTCATCGGATTGCACGCGCGGTAGTCGTTGGTGACGATCGGTTTCCGCTGACGAACCGCCTCGCCCCACAAGCCCATCGTCTTCACCGGGAAGACGAACGATTTCTCCGCCATCGCGCACTCCACCATCGCGGTCTTCGACCACGACGCCATCGTGAGCACGCTCTCGTCCTCGTTCAGAAATCCGAAGTAGCCCATCGAGCTGCCCGTCAGCCGAACGGCCTCCTCCAGCGCGCGGTCGGTGATCTCCTGACGTGTGACGCCGGCCATCTGGCTCAACGCCAGGAGCGCCTCCATCCGAGCCTCCTCGAGACGGAGGGCCGATTCCGTTCGCCGCCGCTCCGCGATCTCAAGCTCAAGTCGCCGGTTCGCCTCCCGGAGCCGAACCGCGCGACACCGCATCCACATGAAATAGGCCAGGATCAGGCCTGCCAGCACCGGATATGTCGCCGAGATCGAATGGATCGCGATGGACCGGTCGTCCAGGGCCGGATGCCGGTATTCCGCCGTCGCAACGACGTCGCCGCCGAAATTGCCCTTCAACGGTCGCTCTCCGGCAGCGGCGGGACGATCGTATAGCGCGAGGTACAGTGCCACGAGTACACAGGTTGTGAGGGCGATCGGCAGGTACGGTCTGATCGCACGTCGAAACGACATGGAGAGGTCGCCACGACAATCGGCCGCCGAAGTCGCACCGCCCCCGGCCAACTGCTCGGAGCCGTTGCCGCATGCGGCGTTACGAAGCTCGTTGCTGTCCTCCGGCATCACGCTTGCCTTGTGGCGGGTTCGGGGATGTGCGGCCCTGACGGGACCACACGCCGCACTCCCCCGGAAAACCAACACGAAGATCGGTCGCCGGGAGGCCGCCCGTCCCGATATCCGCCGAGCGGGCTGCCAACCGAGCGCCCCGACGCATTCCTGCTCGTTCGGGTCACCGCGTACGCATCTCAGACGCACGCCCGTGATCCGAAGACCGATGGGACCGGCATGAACATCGCGCGTATCGGCCGGTCCCGTCGCCTGCGCGTCCGCCTGCACCCGACGCAGCGTTCTTTGGCGATCTGGGGAGGCTCCGCTCCGCGTGTTACGGTCGCCCGCCGGTTCACCACCCGGCAGCCCCGCCGTCGCAGCGCCACGGAGCCTCTCACAACTTGCCGCAGAGGAATCGGCAAAAAGTGAACTGTTGTTGGCAGATGTGGGGATTCCCTACTTCGCCATCGGGATATCCCGACCCGCGCTCCGATAAGACAGACGAAGGCTGCTACGGCGCTCACCGCGTCGCACGGGGCCAATCTCGGCGACGCGTTCAGGCTGCCTCAATCAGGTCTCGTCGTGGGAAGGGCGGATCGGGCCTCCTTTCGGGACGACCACAGTGCGGAGATGACCCCTCGCCCGAGGCACTCGCGGGACGCATGCGCTGGCAGGGTTATCCCGTCGCCGACTCTTTCAGGCGAAGGATCAGCATCACCACGAGAAACAGCATCCAGGCCCCCCACGCCGCCGCCGCGAGATAGAGCGGCCACCACGGTTTCGGCGGCGAATCGCCCGGGGGAACGTCGTCGGCGGGGGGCGTTCGGGGCTTCTCGGGGGCATCCGGTCTGGTCATCGCGTACCTCTCTCGATGCGCTCGGCCGGGACGGCTACGCGCGGTTGACGGCGATCTTGTGGAGAAACGCCACGCCGCCGTCGTCAAACTTGACGAAGAAATGCTGCGGGGTCTCGCGGACGAGGTAGACGGTGATCTGGTCGCCCTTGCGAACCGCCACCTTGTGCGTCCGCGTGCCCGGGCCTTCCCGCATGGGCTCGAAGACCTCGATGTCGGCGTCCACGGTGAAGACGAACGTCGTCTTCGGCAA
>CAZTVU010000095.1:8190-16367 GCA_964617025.1 uncultured Planctomycetales bacterium
AACGGCGCCTTCGCCTCGCATCGCGGGCGGCGACGCCGCCCGACGAGCCGTCATGTCGCTGTCAGACTCCGCAGCAGGTCCGCCTCCTTGCGCAGGATCGTCGCGTGCTGCTCTTTCGGGAAGCGGTCGAGGGATTCGTCCTCAACGCAGAGATCGCCCTCGTAACCGGCCTTCCGCAGGATGCCGGCGACCCGCTTGAAATCGATGTCGCCCTCGTAAATCGGGCAGCAATGCTTGTCGTATTCCCAGCCGACGGGGCGCTGCCGCTCGCGATCGGCCTCGGGATATCGGATGCTCTTGCAGTGCGTGTGGCAGGCCCACGGCGCGAACTCGGCGTAGATCTCGTAGAGCTTCGACAGCGGATGGCCGAACCAGTAGAAGTTCCCCGTGTCCAGCGTCAGTCCGAATCGCTTCGAGCCGGCCCCGTCGAACAGCTTCCGCAGAAACTCCGGCTTGTTCGTCGTCCCGCCGTGGTTCTCCACGCCGAAGCGGACGGGCAGGTCCTTCGTGCCGTCGAGGATGCGCCGGGCGATCCCCACGGCGAACCGGAGGAACTCGTCCGGGTCCTTGATCTTGTGCGGCACGATGTCGAGCCGGATCGCCGGCACGCCCATCTCCGCCGCGACCTTCGCCGTCTTGATCGTCAGCTCGACCTCCGCGTCCGTCCGCTGGTCGTAGGCGTTGTGCAGGCAGAACGCGCTGATCCGCTTCTTCTTTTCGCCGAGCATGTCCCGCAGCGCCTTCACGCCGTCCGGGGTTGCGATCGAATACGTCTTCGCCGGGCCGAATACCAGCGGGCAGTTGCCGTTCAGCTCCACGCTGACCTCGACCCCGTCAAACCCCAGGGCGGCCATGGCCGAGGCCGTATCCGGCTCCCCCAGGCTTCGCAGGTGCGCATCTCGGCACGCGATCATCCAGGCGGTCCTCCTCTGGGCGTGCTCGGCCCGGCCCAGCGCCGTCGGGGCGATGACCCCCGCCGCCGCAGCCGCCGTGATCGATTCCCGCAGAAACTCTCTTCGTGTCCGCTGTCCGGCCTCATGCGTCATCAGACACCCCGGGAAAACGTTTTTTGTATGCCAAGAGCCGGTGGTTTGCAAGTTCGCCCCATCCTCTTCTTCGGTGTCCCGCTTCGCGCCACCCATCATCCGCCGGCGCCTGTGGACTGCGGTGGCCACGTCACCGCTTTGCCTCGGACGGTCCGCCGCACGCCGGCAGACGCCCGCTTGCCATCCCGAACGGAGCGGGTAACTTGTGCGCCCGATCGAAGTCGGCACGCGCGGCCGCCGCGCCGCCGTAACAGACAGGAGGCTCCGGCTCATGCGTAAGATCCTGGCCACGTGTCTTGTCGCAGGCGTACTGTCCGTCGTCCCCTGCGCGCACGGCGAATCGCTCAACAAGCACTACCCGTCGAACCGGCCGCCCCTGGCGCCCGGCCGGTTCGTCCCGCTGCCCCTGCGGACCGTTCAGCCCAAGGGCTGGTTGAAGGACCAGCTCACGATCGCCGCCAGGGGCCTCACGGGCGAACTCTGCGAGTTCTGGCCGGACCTGATGAACTCGGCGTGGAAGGGCAAGGACGGCGAGGGGTGGGAGCGCGGCCCGTATTACCTCGACGGCCTGGTGCCGCTGGCGTATCTGCTCAACGACGCCGCCCTCATCGAGAAGGCCCGGCCCTTCATCGAGTGGATGCTGGCCAGCGGCCGGCCCGACGGCTGGTTCGGCCCCGCGAAGAACAAGGACCGGTGGCCCCTGGCCGTCGCCATGAAGGTCCTCACGCAATATCACGAGGCGACCGGCGACGACCGCGCGATCACACTGCTCAAGAACTACTTCAAGTACCTCAGGGATTCCCCGCCCGACTGGCCCGACAAGGAATGGCGCGGCGTGCGGGCGATGGAGAACGTCGTCACCGCGTACTGGCTCTACAACCGGACCGGCGACCGGCAGATCCTCGAGGTGGCCGAGTCGATCTTCAAGAACAGCTTCGACTGGACGGGCTACTTCACGAACTTCCCGTTCACGACGGACGTTCTGGAGAAGGGCTACAAGCCCGGTCACCCGTCGCACGTGGTCAACATCGCCATGGCCGTCAAGCATCCGGGCGTCTGGTATCAGCAGAGCAGGGACGACCGCTTCAAGCAGGCGGTGTATGACGGCATCGCCAACCTCGACAAGTACCACGGACAGGTCGGCGGGCGCTTCGCCGGCGACGAGCACCTCTCCGGCCGCAAACCCACCCAGGGCACCGAATTCTGCGCCGTCGTCGAGTACATGTTCTCGCTGGAGCAGCTCGTCGCGATCTTCGGCGATCCGGGCTTTGCCGACCGCCTCGAGATGCTCGCCTACAATGCCCAGCCCGGCACCTGCACGCCCGACTGTTGGGCGCACCAGTACGACCAGCAGGCCAACCAGGTCCTCGTCAGCATCGCCAAGCGGCGATGGAGCACCAACGGCGACGACTCGAACATCTACGGCTTGGAGCCCAACTTCGGCTGCTGCACGGCCAACATGCACCAGGGCTGGCCGAAGTTCGTCCAGCACCTGTGGATGGCGACGCACGACAACGGCCTGGCCGCCGTGGCCTACGGCCCGTCGACCGTGAAGGCTAAGGTGGCCGACGGCACCGAGGTGACCATCCACGAGGCATCGCAATACCCCTTCGACGGCACCGTCCGCTTCGTTGTCCGGACGCCCCGGCCGCTGCGGTTCCCGCTGCACCTGCGGATCCCCGCGTGGGCCGAGGGCGCCACGATCGTCGTCGACGGCGAGGAGCGCGCGGGCCGGGCCGCGTCGTTCGAGGTGATCGACCGCGAATGGAATTCGGGCGACAAGGTGACGCTCACGCTGCCGATGAGGCTCCGCACGGAAACGCGGTACAACGGCGCCGTGGCCATCCTGCGCGGGCCGCTCGTGTTCTCGCTCAAGATCGGCGAGCGATTCGAGCGCCTCGATTCGATCAAGCTCTACCGGTCGCGCATTCCGCTCGGCGAACTCAAGGACAAGCCCGAAACCGCCCGCATGGCCGAATACGTCGAGAAGACCCCGCTCGGCGACTACGCCATCACCCCCACGACGCCCTGGAACTACGGGCTGCTGGTCGATCCGAAGGAACCGGAGAAGTCGATTGCGGCGGTGACGGCGCCGGTCGGCGCCGTGCCGTTCGCCCACGATGCCGCCCCGGTGACGCTCAAGGTCAAGGGAAAGGCCATTCCGTCGTGGGGCTTGGTCGACAACTCGGCCGGCGACACGCCGCCAAGCCCCGTCGCCTCCGCGGAGCCGGTCGTGGACCTTGAGCTGATCCCCTACGGCAGCACCCGGCTGCGGATTACGGAGTTCCCGATCATCCAGCCGTGACGGCGGCCATGCCGCATCGGCGAATCCCGGATGCGGCGGCGCCCTCACCGCATCGCGGGGAACGAGGCGAATCGGAGGAGCCATGAACGTACCCCTGCTGGACCTCAAGGCGCAGTTCGCCGCGATCGAAACGGAGATCCGCGAGGCGATGGACCGCGTGATCACCTCGCAGATGTTCATCCTCGGCCCGGAGGTCAGCGCCCTGGAGGCCGAGGTGGCCGCCTTCGTCGGCTGCGCACACGGCATCGGCGTCACCAGCGGCACCGACGCCCTCCTGGTGGCGATGATGGCGATCGGCGTCGGGCCCGGCGACGAGGTGATCGTGCCGACGTTCACGTTCTTCGCCACCGCCGGCTGCGTCAGCCGCCTCGGGGCGCGGCCCGTCTTCGCCGACATCGAGCCCGACACGTACAACATCGACGTCTCGCGGCTCGATCGGCTCATCACCCCGCGGACGAAGGCGATCATCCCCGTGCACCTCTTCGGCCAGTGCGCGGACATGGACCCGATCCTGGACCTGGCGGCCGCGCGGGGCATCACCGTCATCGAGGACGCCGCCCAGGCCCTCAGCGCCCGCTACAAGGGCCGCCAGGCCGGGGCGATCGGCCACATCGGCTGCTACTCATTCTTCCCGAGCAAGAACCTCGGCGGGTTCGGCGACGGAGGGATGATCGTGACGAACGACGCGGCGATCGGCGAGCGATGCCGACTCCTCCGCATGCACGGGGCGCATCCGAAGTACTACCACAAGTTCATCGGCGGCAACTTCCGCCTCGACGCCTTGCAGGCCGCCGTGCTCCGCGTGAAGCTCAGATACCTCAACGCCTGGAGCGAGGCCCGCCGGCGGAACGCCGCGCGCTACGACGAGCTGCTGCGGGACGCCCCGGTGGTCCGGCCCGTCATCCGTCCGTACAACGAGTCGATCTTCAACCAGTACGTCATCCGCCACGCGCGGCGCGACGAGCTTCGGGCGCACCTCCAGGCCGCCGGGGTCGGCGTCGAGATCTACTACCCCGTCCCGCTGCACCTCCAGGAGTGCTTCGCCCCCCTTGGCGGAAGGCCGGGCGACTGCCCCGTCGCCGAGGAGGCGGCCCGGCAGGTCCTCGCCCTGCCGATCTACCCCGAGCTGACGCCCGAAATGCAGGCCTACGTGGCCCAGTGCATCCGCGCGTTCAACTGATCGGCGCGGCGGCCGCCGCTTCCAGCGTCCGAACGAACAGCTCGCCCAGCCGGTCGCGGGAAAACTGCGACTCGGCGAGCGACCGCGCCCGCCGGCCCATGGCCGCCCGCTCGTCCGGGGCGTCCCGCAGCCGGAGCACGGCATCGGCGAACGCCCGCGGGTCGTCCGGCGGCACGACGATGCCGCAACGGTGCTCCTCGATCAGCCCCGCCAGCCACCCCGGGTAATTGTTCAGCACCGGCAGCCCGCACGCGATGTAATCGAAAAACTTGTTCGGCGACGTCCCGTAGTAAAACGCCGGCAGATTCTTCAGGATCATCATGCCGACATCGAAATGCGGCAGGATCTTCGCCAGCTCGTGCTTCGGAATCGACGGCACCCAGCGGATCATCGCGTCGGTGTCTTCGTCTCGGCTTCGTTGCACGAGCCGATCCTTCTGATTGCCGTCGCCGATGAAGACGAAGCAAACGCCCCGCACGCCGCGCCGCTTCAGTTCCGCCGCCGCATCCAGCACGGCGTCCAGGCCGTTCGCCAGGCCGTGCGCCCCCGTGAACACGAGCCGAAAATCGTCCGGCGAGCCGAACCGGTCGTCGCCGGCCGGCGACGGCGCGTCCCCGGCCGGGCGAAAGAGGTCGAGATCGCAGCCGTTCGGGATCACCGTCACGCGATCGGCCGGGTAGCCGGTCCGGCAGATGCCCTCCTTCATCCCGGGCGACAGGGCCACGATGTGCGCCGCCGCCCGATAGATCCTCCGCTCCAGGCCCTGCGCGTACCACTTCAACAGCGGATTCCGCAGCACGCCCAGGGCGATCGGGATCTCCGGCCAGAGGTCGCGGACCTCGAAGACGAACGGCACCCTCAGCCGCCGCGCCCCCTTCATGCCCGGCAGGCCCACCGTCAGCGGCGTCGAGGTGGCGAACACCAGGTCCGCATCGAGCCGGCCGACGATCCGCGCCGCCCGCCGGGCGAACCGGCCGAACGCCAGCACCCGACGGGCGAAGCCCATCCGGTTCGAGTAGGGCTCGGCGACCGCGATGACGCGGATGCCGTCGACGTCGCGCTCGACCTCCCGCCCGCCGTCGCCGGCGCCCAGCCCCCCCGGCTCGTACGCGCCGCAGATCATCGTCACGCGATGGCCCGCGCCGATCAGCCGCCGACTCATCTCATAGGAGCGTGTGCCCGTGCTTCCCTGCTTCGTCGCGAAGTGCTGATGGATGTAGGCTACGTGCATCCGGCGCACCAACCCGCCTGTCGGGCGTCTCCCGCAAACCGCCGCCGGCAACGGCAACTCCGATGGCGGCGCCGGACCCCCGGGCCCCCAAGGGCCGACGGAAGCCCCCGGCCGCGCGCCGAGTGCGGAGTCGTCTCCCCAAAGACGGCGCTAGGCCTTGACGATCTTGTTCCGGCCCGCCCGGACCGCCCGGCACGCGTTCCGCGTGTCAATGACCAGCTTCGCGTGCTTCACGATGAACGGGTAGTCGTATGCGCTGTGGTCGGTCGAGATCAGGACGGCGTCATACGCCTTCAGCGTCTTCGGCGTCAGCGGGATGCTCTTGAGCCGCAGGTCGTGCTCGCGCTGCTTGTGCGTCGTGGGAACGTGCGGGTCGTTGTAGTCCACCTTGCAGCCGCGCGTGCGGAGGATCTCGATCAGCTCGATGGACGGCGACTCGCGGATGTCGTCGATGTCCTTCTTGTACGCCAGGCCGAGCACCAGGATCTTCGCACCCTTCATCGCCTTGCCGCGGTCGCTGAGCGCGTGCGCCAGCTTCTCGACGACGTACTCCGGCATCGCCGTGTTCACCTCGCCGGCCAGCTCGATGAACTTCGTCGGCACGTGGTACTGCCGGGCCTTCCACGAAAGGTAGAACGGGTCGATCGGGATGCAGTGGCCGCCGAGCCCCGGCCCCGGATAGAACGCCGAGAAGCCGAACGGCTTGGTCTTCGCCGCGTCGATCACCTCCCAGACGTCGATCCCCATGCGGTCGAAGAGGACCTTCAGCTCGTTGACCAGCGCGATGTTCACGCAGCGGTAGACGTTCTCGAGGATCTTGGCCGCCTCCGCCGCCTCGCACGACGAGACCGGCACCACCTTCTGAATGGCGGCCCCGTAAAGCGCCGCCGCCAGCCGCAGGGCCTCCGGCCCCATCCCGCCGACGACCTTGGGGATCGTCTCCGTCACGAAGTCCTTGCGCCCGGGGTCCTCCCGCTCCGGCGAAAAGGCCAGGAAGAAGTCCTTTCCCGCCTTCAGGCCCGTCTTCTCCAGGATCGGCTTGACGACCTCCTTCGTCGTCCCCGGGTAGGTGGTGCTCTCGAGGACAATGAGCTGGCCGGCACGCAGGTTCGACGCGATTGTCTCGCTCGTCTGGACGATGTACGTCATGTCCGGGTCGCGCGTCTTCGTCAGCGGCGTGGGCACGCAGATGATGATCGCATCGCACTTGCGGAGGTCCGCCGCCTTGCAGGTGGCGCGGAACTTCCCCGCCCGGACGAGGCCGGCGATCATCCCGCTGGGAATGTGCTCGATGTAACTCCTGCCGGCGTTGAGGCTGCGGACCTTGACCGGGTCGATGTCGTATCCCAGCACACGGAAGCCGCCGCCGCAGAACGTCCGCACCAGCGGCAGACCCACATACCCCATCCCGATGATGCCGACCAGTGCCTTCCGCGATTCGATCTTTGCGAGCAATGCCTTGTCCGACACGAGGTTACTCCTTCGCGTACTCGGAACGCCGCGATTATCGGCCCCATTCTCCGCCGAACGCCCCCGCTCTGCAACCCAAGCGCGGGATCGCGGCCGTAGCCCTGTGTATCGGACGCGACGCCTCGCCGCTATAATGCCCCGGCTTTTTCGGCAAAGGGGGTCCGGTGTTCCGCTCGGCGCGGGGGCCCGTGTCCGTGGCCGGACGTAGGGGGATTGACGCAACCCGCCGTCGCCGACATTGATGGAGTACGCGTTGCCACAGGAGACCGCTCGATATGGAGATTCCGCTTGCTCGTCCCGACATCAGCCAGGCCGAAATCGACGCCGTCGTCGCCGTCCTGAAGACCCCGCATTTGTCGCTCGGCCCCAGACTCGCCGAGTTCGAGCAGGCGTTTGCCGCCTACTGCGGGACGAAATATGCCGTCGCCGTCTCCAGCGGAACATCCGCCCTGCACCTGTGTATGGCCGCGATCGGCCTCCGCCCGGGTGACGAGGTCATCACGACGCCGTTCTCGTTCGTCGCATCGAGCAACTGCATCCTGTTCGAGGGCGGCACGCCCGTCTTCGCCGACATCGACCCCGACACGTGGAACATCGACCCGGCCGGGGTCGCCGCCGCCGTTTCGCCCCGCACGAAGGCCGTCATCCCGGTCGACGTGTTCGGCCAGCCCGCCGACATGGATCCGATCCGGGACATCGCCCGGCGGCACGGCCTGCGCGTGATCGAGGACTCATGCGAGGCGCTGGGCGCGACCTACCACGGCCGGCGGGCGGGCTCGCTGGGCGATGCCGGCGTCTTCGGCTTCTACCCGAACAAGCAGATCACCACCGGCGAGGGCGGCATGATCGTCACCGACGACGAGCCGATCGCCCGGATCGCCCGGTCGATGCGCAACCAGGGTCGCGGCGAGGGCGCCGGCTGGCTCACGCACGAGCGGCTGGGCT
>CAZTVU010000096.1:0-16351 GCA_964617025.1 uncultured Planctomycetales bacterium
TCTGATGATGTGGTGCACTCGCTACGGCACCACAGGTGTATTCTCGATACGGCCCTCCGAACGTGTTTTTTCGCTTTTCCGGTTTTTCGCTTTCTCGCTTTTCCGTTGTTGCGTTATGCAACGACGGAGTTACACACAATGACGAGGCATCCGCCGACGTGCGCGGCGCCGGGGTATAATGGCCGTTGACCATGGGGCGAACGGGCCGGACTGCGCAAGAACCGCAACGTCCCGTCGGATCCGTCCGGCGGCTTGTGATCGTGCTGGGCGATCAGCTCGATCCCGCGTCGGCGGCGTTCGACGGGTTTGACCGGCGGCGCGACGGCGTGTGGATGGCCGAGGCGGCCGGCGAGTCCACGCACGTCTGGTCGCACAAGGCCCGCATTGCCGTCTTTCTCTCCGCCATGCGGCACTTCCGCGACGCGCTTCGGTCGCGCGGAATCACGGTCCACTACCGCCGACTGGACGACGCCGACAATCGCGGATCGCTGCCGGACGAACTCGTCGCCGGCGTCCGGGCGTTGCGGCCGCAGGCCCTGGTCGTCGTCGAGCCCGGCGAGTGGCGCATCCGCGAGGCGCTGACTGCCGCCGCGCGGCTGGCCGGCGTGCCGCTGGAGGTGCGGCCCGATCGCCATTTCCTCTGCTCGGCGGACGAGTTTGCCGAGCATGCCGCCGGTCGCCGCCAACTCCGCATGGAGTACTTCTATCGCCAGATGCGCCGCCGAACGGGCGTGCTGATGCGCGACGGGCAGCCGGTCGGCGGGCGGTGGAACTACGACGCGGAGAACCGCAAGGGGTTCGGCCGGTCGGGCCCGCCGGCGGTGCCGGAGCCGGCGTCGTTTCCGCCGGATGAGACGACGCGCGACGTCATCCGCCTCGTGCGGGCGCGGTTCGGCTCGCACCCCGGATCGCTCGATCGCTTCGACTGGCCCGTGACGCCGGAGCAGGCGGACGCGGCGCTTCGGGACTTCGTCGCGCATCGACTGGCGTCGTTCGGGCCGTACCAGGACGCGATGTGGACGGACCGGCCGTGGCTTTATCACTCGCGGCTGTCCGCGGCGATGAACCTGAAGCTGCTGGACCCGCGCGACGTGATCGCGGCGGCGGAGACCGCGTACGCGCGGCGGGCGGTGCCGGCGGCGTCGGCGGAGGGGTTCATCCGCCAAGTGCTGGGCTGGCGCGAGTACGTTCGCGGGGTCTACTGGCGATTCATGCCGGACTATGCGGAACGGAACGCGCTCGATGCACACGGGCCGCTTCCGCGCTTCTATTGGACGGGCGAAACGGATATGGCGTGCCTCCGCGCGGTGATCGGCCAGACCCTGGCGCTGGGCTACGCCCACCACATCCAGCGGCTGATGGTGACGGGGCTGTTCGCCCTGCTGCTGGGGGTTGAGCCGGCCCGCGTGCACGAGTGGTACCTGGCGGTCTACGTGGACGCGGTCGAGTGGGTCGAACTGCCCAATACGCTGGGGATGTCGCAGTACGCCGACGGCGGCGTGATGGCGTCCAAGCCGTACGCCGCCTCGGGCAACTACATCCGGCGGATGAGCAACTACTGCACGGGCTGCCGCTACGACCCGGCAAAGGTAACGGGCGGCGACGCGTGCCCGTTCACGACGCTATACTGGGACTTCCTGATGCGGCACGAAAAGCGGCTGGCCGCAAACCGTCGCATGCTGCTTCAGGTCCGAAACCTCACGCGACTGGGCGCCGCCGAGCGTCGGGCGATCCGGCGCGAGGCCGACGCCTGGAAGCATCGCGACTGAGAGGAGATCGCATGGAACCTTTGCCGCCCGCCCCGCAACCGTATCGGCAGGCCGGCCCCGGCCGGTGGCTCGGCGTGCTGGTGGCCGTCGCGGTGGCGCTGCTGGTCTATCGGTTGATGTCGGACCGGTTCGGCCGGCCGGCGGCCGAGCCGCGTGCGATTACCCCCCGCGGAAGCCTGACGGACGAGGAGAGCACCAACATCCGCATCTTCGAGGAGGTCTCGCCGTCGGTCGTGTACATCACGAGTGTGGCGGTGCGGTCGGACTACTTCGGGCTCAACGTGCTGGAGGTGCCCGAGGGGACCGGGTCGGGCTTTCTGTGGGATGCCGCGGGCCACGTCGTCACGAACTTCCACGTCATCCGCAACGCCGACGCCGTGCGCGTCACGCTTCAGGACGGCTCCGCGTGGAAGGCCTCCTTCGTCGGGGCCGAGCCCGACAAGGACCTTGCCGTGCTGCGAATCACCGCTCCCGCGGCGCGGCTGCGGCCGATCCCGATCGGGACATCGAAGGAACTGAAGGTCGGCCAGAAGGTCTTCGCCATCGGCAACCCGTTCGGTCTCGACCAGACGCTGACCACGGGGATCGTCAGCGCGCTGGGGCGTTCGATCGCCGCCCTGACCGGCCGCACGATCCAGGACGTGATCCAGACGGACGCGGCGATCAACCCCGGCAACTCGGGCGGGCCGCTGCTCGACAGCGCGGGGCGGCTGATCGGCGTGAACACGGCAATCTACAGCCCCTCGGGATCGAGCGCGGGGATCGGCTTCGCCGTGCCGGTGGACACGGTCAACCGCGTGGTGCCGGAGCTGATCCGCGAGGGCCGCGTGACGCGGCCGCGGATGGGGATTGTGCTGTGGCCGGACAACGTGGCCCGGCGCGCGGGGATCGAGGGCGTGATCATCCGCGCGGTCGAAGAGGGCTCGCCGGCGGCCGCAGCGGGCCTGCGCGGGACGTGGCGGACATCGGACGGCGACCTCGTCCTGGGCGACATCATCCAGAAGGTCGACGGCAAGGCGGTCCGGTCGTACGACGACTTCCTGAACGCGATGGAGCGGCACCGGGCCGGCGATACGGTCGAGGTGACGTTCCTGCGCGACGAGGAGATCCGCACAACCCGCGTGACGCTGCAATAGCGAGGTCGTTCTTGCGGAGACCCGTGCGTAAAACCGCGTTGATTGACGGGCGGCATCCGCGACAATTGAAACGCCGCTTTGGAGGCACCCGCGTCGCCGGCGCTGGAATGCGGCGGTCGCAGGTTGCCGCGCAGCGACTCTTACCCTTGGAGCCGGTTCGATGAAACGGACTCTGGGCTTGTGTGTCTGGCTGGGGATGCTCGCCGGTTGCTCGATCGAGAGCATCATCTTTCCGATCTGGGAGGAGCCGTTTCCGTTGCCGGGGCCGCCGGCCGAACTCGGGCCGTTCGCGTTTCAGCAGCGGACGGTCGAACTGGCGGACCTGGGCGACGGCGATCCCGGCGGCGTGACGATCTTCGAGCCCGTGGGCGCCGACGGGCCGCGGCCCGCCCTGGTCTGGGTGCTGGGCGTCAACAACCGCGCGCACTTCCATCAGAGCTTTCACGAATACATGGCAAGCTGGGGGTACGTGGACCTGATCCCCGCCACGCGCGACATCAGCTTCCTCGACACGCAGTATCACTGGCGGAACACCCGCAACGCCAACCACGTGTTCTGGCTGGCGGCGACGGGTCAGCTCGGGGCCGCAACCGACACGGGCCGGATGGCGTTCGGCGGATACAGCGTCGGGGGCACGATGGCGGCGTTCGCGGCCGCGTCGGAGCCGCAGGCCCGCGCGCTGCTGATGTGGGCCCCGTCGCCGGCACTGCTCTGGCAGGGCGTCGACCCGGACGAGGTCCTGCCCGGCGTGACGCAGCCGAGCCTCTTCCTCCAGGCCGAACTGGATGACGTCGTGGGCGACTGGCCGGACACGATGAAGGGCCTGATGTCCGGCTCCGCACAGACGACCGAGGTCATCCCGCAGGGCGTGCACCTCTTCTTCCAGCAGCCGACGAACGTGGACAACCGCAACCCGCCCACGACCATCACGCGAATGGAGCAGATGAAGGCCGCGTTCGAGATCAGCCGGGCCTGGCTCGATCAGACGCTCGGCATCGTCCGGTGATGCGCGCACGCGGCCGTAGCGGCGCAGGCGGTCGTTCAGAACGTTGCCGCGGTGCCTCGGCGTGCAGGTGCGGGCGGCGACGTCAGGATCGTTCCGGCAGTGGCATCCGTCCGCGATCCGCGATACACTTGCCGAGTCGCGAGAAGAGGACCGCCCCTCGAGGAGATGCTCATGACACCTGTTTTCCGCAGGGTCTGGACGACAGCGTCGCTGGCGATGTACGCGGGCGCCGCCGGCTGCGTATATGACGGGGCGGGGCGGGTCCCGGCGGACGCGACCCGGCCCGTTGCCGCCGAGATCGAGCGGCAAGCCGCCGAAATCGTCGCGGGGAGGTACCTGCTGCTGCCGCACGGTTTCGAGTCATCGAAGCAGGAATGGGGAACGTACTCGGCAAAGAATCTGTTGGCAGGATCCGCGTGGTCAGGCCTGGCGTTCGGGAAGGGCTGGTCGGAGGGCCGGCATCTGAACCTCACGGTCGTGGACCTTACGACCGGGCGGCGGGCGAACGTCTTCGACCGGCAGGTGGCGCTGGGCGACTGGCGGGCGTCGTTCAAGGCGGATGCGCCAGGGGACCTGCGCTACCCCGACAGGCTGCTCCTGGTGGCCCGCACGGACGACACGAACGGCGACGGGCAGATCGACGACAGGGACTCCGCGGGCCTCTTTGTCTACAACCTCGCGTCCGGCGAGCGGGTCGCCGTCACCCCGAAGGGGCACCACCTCGCATGCGTACGATTCCTGAATGACGACGTAGTGCTGGTACTGGCGCGGGAGCCCGACCGCGGCGCTACGGCGGTCTGTATGCACAACCCGGTGTCCGGCGCCGGCCGCATGGTAATTGAGGACGTCACGCCGTAGCGTGCACAGGGACCCGGCCGATCTCGCGGTGGGCATATCGTGCCGGGCGAACCCGCTTTTCGCGGATAGATCCGATGGAGGCGCCGTTGAAGACCGGCGGGGCACGGCTCGCGCCGGCGCTCGCGATCTGCCCGGGCCGCGGTCGCCGGACGGCACGGGCGGGAGGGGAGGTCTACAATAGGTCTATGCAGGGCGCCGTCGCGTTCGACACGGCGCCGTTGTCCTCGATGGTGCGACGATGGCAGATGCCTCGATCAACAACAGGCGAAAGGTGGCGGTCGTCGGCGCGGGCGTGGTGGGCTCGACGTTCTGCTACGCCCTCGCGCAGAGCGGCCTGGCCGATGAAATCGCGCTGATCGATCGGAACGAGAAACTCGTCCGCGGCCAGGTGCTGGACCTCGTGCACGGGCAGCCGTTCTTTCCGACCGTAGCCATCCACGTCGGTGACGCATCCGACTACGCCGATGCGCGGGTGATCGTGGTGACGGCAGGCGCGGCCCAGCGGCCCGGCGAAACGCGGCTCCAGCTTCTGCAGAAAAACGCCGCCGTCATCCGCGGCATCGTCGCGGAGGTTGTGGACCGGGGATCGGAGGCGGTGCTGGTCATCGTCACCAACCCCGTGGACGTCATGACGCATGTCGCGATCCGACACGCCGGGTGGGAGCGGGGGCGCGTCCTCGGGTCGGGCACGGTGCTCGACAGCGCCCGCCTGCGGTACCTGCTCAGCCGGCATTGCGGCATCGATGCGCACAACGTGCACGGCTATGTGCTTGGCGAGCACGGGGACAGCGAATTCGCGGCGTGGTCGCTGACCCATGTCGCGGGCACGCCGATCGACGCGTTCTGCGCCGGCTGCGGGCGCTGCCCCGACTGGGCGGCGGAGCGGCGGCGGATCGAGCAGGAGGTGCGGGACTCGGCCTATCACATCATTGACTACAAGGGCGCGACCCACTTCGCCGTCGGCCTGGCGCTGGTGCACATCACGCGGGCGATCCTGCGGGGCGAGCACAGCGTGCTGTCGGTGTCCACGATGCTCGACGGCGAGTTCGGGCTGCGGGACGTCTGCCTGAGCGTGCCGTGCATCGTCTCGGCCCGGGGCGTGAAGCGGATCATCGAGAGCGCCCTTCCCGAACCGGAGATGGCGGCTCTTCGCTCTTCGGCGGCGACGCTGCGGCGGGCGATCGACGAGCTGGGCGATTGACGCTCGCCGGGAGTCGGGCAAACGGGCGTTCAACAGAGCGATTTTTCGGCCGAGGCGGTGGCCGGCGGCGCTCGGCGCGGCCTACCATAGGCCGTTGGTCAACGCATCCGGTCAAAAGGAGACAACATGTTCACCGTAACCAAGGACCTGATCCTGCCCAGCACCATCACCGGCTCGTGGCCGCGGCCGCGCTGGTTCGACATGAGCATGTGGGGTCGGCCGCTCGACACGTGCATGATGGACGTCCGCTTCCGCGAGAAGTTCCAGGACGCGATGTCGGTGGTCATCAGCGACGAGGAGCGAGCGGGGCTCGACATCCTCACGCACGGGGACTTCCACTGCGACGAGGACTTCGCCGGCCGCTCGTGGCACCACTACCCGATCCAGCGGTGGGCGGGCTTCGAGGGTGATTACCTCCAGTCGGAGGCGACGCGTTCCGCCTGGCTGAAGTACCCGCCGGGGACGCTGCTGAACGAGATCTACACCGGCTGGCGGTGGCCGCGGGTCGTCGGCAAGATCGAGCACCGGCCGCTGGACTACGCCAAGATCTGGCGGATCGCCCAGGCGCGGACCCGCAAGCCCGTCCGCTTCGGCACGTGCTGCTCGCAGGTGATGGGCCTGTTCCTGGACATCCACACGACGGCGTACAAGGACAACCGCGAGGTCGTCTGGGACATGGCGGTGGCGATGAACAAGGAGCTGCTGACGCTCCGCGACGCCGGATGCCGCTGCATCCAGATCGAGGAGCCGACGCTGCACTTCATGGCCAACACGTTCGGGGCCAGGAGCGACCAGGTCCGGTTCATGATCGAGTGCTACAACCGCGAGGTGCAGGGGCTCGACGACGTCGAGATCTGGATCCACACGTGCTGGGGCAACCCGAACATGCAGCGGGTCATGGAGGACACGAGCTACAAGGCGTCGTTCGAGCTGTACCTCAACGAGATGAAGGGCGACGTGTGGACGATCGAGACGAAGGACCGGGACTTCCGCGAGATCGAGCTTTTCGGCGCCTACGCGAAGGGCAGGCTGCCGAAGAAGATCTGCATCGGCGCGGTGAGCCACCGGACGCTCCAGGCCGACCGGCCGGAGGACGTCGCCGCGGAGATCCGCCGGGCGCTGAAGTACATCGCCCCGGAGCAGCTCATCGTCTCGAGCGACTGCGGCTTCGGCCGCCAGGGCTGCAACCGGGAAATCGCGTTCTACAAGTCCAGCTCGATCGCGCAGGGCTGCAACATCGTGCGCAAGGAGCTGGGCCTGCCGACGACGTACGTCCCCGCGGCGGACCCGGCGCTGCAGATCGACATCGTGCCCAAGACGGCTGCGGGATGAGGACGCCGGCGAAGCGGAAAGACGGGAACGTGAGAAACAACCCTCGGCCGCGAGGTGCCACCGGCGGCTTGTTTGCCGGTGCACGGGCAGACAAGCCGCCCCTGGCACACGACGGTCAGCCGTCTGCGCCGGGGACATCATCTTCGGGACGGGCGGCGACGCGCGTGCGGCGCCGACGCTCACGGACGACCACGACCACGATGAAGATCGCCGCCAGCGCGATCAGCGGGGCGTAGGTCGTGCCCTTGGAGACCTGCGTGGGCAGCTCCACATTGGTGACGTCGAACTGGCTGCCGTCGGCGAACCGCACCCGGACGGTGCCCCGCCCCTGGTGGGCCCCGGCCCCGGTGATCCGCATGCCGAACTGAGCCGACTGGCCCCGGGCAATGCCCGCGCTCGGGTCCTCCACCCGGGCGATGCAGACGCCCGGCCGGTCCGGCACGCCGACGTTGACAAGGAACGTCGTCTCCTTCTTCCAGCCCGGCGGCGCCTCGAACATGTCCGCGTGATAGTGAGGGAACTCGACGGACACGACGGCGACGTCGTGATGGTTCGTCACCGTCCAGGCGTAGTTGTGGCTGCTCTCGTCGGCGCCGCCGGTGATCGTGACCTTCTCGACCTGTCCGAACGCGGTTGCCGCGAGCCCTAACATCACGACGGCGCCGACGCCCGGGCCCCGCCGCAAGGCGTCCCGTCCGCATCCGCCGCCAGCCGACCGATGTACTCTCATGACGATTCCGCCGCTCGGGCGCCCTGCCCGGATTCCGTTGCGTGCCGTGGCCACCGCACCCGCGGCATTCTACGCCGTATCAAACGAGTCCGCCATGCACGGCCCGTTCGCCGGCGGGCATACCGGGCGCCGTCCGTGTATCATGCCGGGTTCATCGAAGACGGGGCGTAGAAAGGCAACATGCGCATGCCCGAAAATCTACCGTACCTGACGGCCGACGTGCCGCCGCTCGGCGGCCGGATCAAGGTCCGCCGCACCGACTTCCGCGTCGAGGAGGTCCCCCTTTACGAGGCGAGCGGCGAGGGAACGCACAGCTACTTCTGCATCGAGAAGACGGGCCTGAGCACGTTTCGCGCGATTCACGAGATCGCACGGGCCCTCGGTCGGCCGCATCGGGACGTCGGCTACGCCGGCATGAAGGACGCCAACGCCGTCACCCGACAGATCCTCAGCATCGAGCACGTCCCGCCGGAGCGAATCGAGAAGCTCCAGGTGCCGGGCGTCCAGGTGCTCTGGGTCCGGCGCCATACGAACAAGCTCAAGCTCGGGCACCTCAAGGGAAACCGCTTCGTCATCCGCCTCCGTGAGGCCGCCCCCGACCGGCTTGACGACGTCCGCCGGCTGATGGAGGTTCTCTGCCGCCGCGGCGTGCCGAACTATTTCGGCGAGCAGCGGTTCGGCGTCCGCGGCGACACGTGGCAGATCGGCCGGGCGATGGTCCGGCAGGACTGGGTGGAGGCCGTCTCGCTGATGCTGGGCCGGCCCTCCGATCGCGACCGCAAGGACATCCGCCGGGCCCGCGAATTGTACGAGGAGGGCAAGTACGAGGAGGCGGCGGAGATGTGGCCCTTTCCGTTCCCTGAGGCCAAGCGCGCGTGCGTGGCGATGGCCCGGTCGAACGGGTCGCACAAGCGCGCGTTCTTCGGCGTGGACAAGTCGGTGAAGCGGCTCTACCTGTCGGCGTTCCAGTCGTACCTGTTCAACCGCGTGGTGGCCGAGCGGATCGGCGGGCTCGACCGGCTGATGGCCGGCGACCTGGCCTGGCGGCATGCGAACGGGGCGGTCTTCCGCGTGGAGGATCCCGCGGTCGAGCAACCGCGGGCGGACGCGTTCGAGATCTCGCCGAGCGGCCCGCTCTTCGGCTACCGGATGACCGAGCCGACCGGCCAACCGCAGGAGACGGAGTCGCGGATCCTGGCTGAGGAGGGCCTCTCGCCCGACGACTTCCGCGTGGCCGGGGGTCACAAGGTCAAGGGCAGCCGGCGGCCGCTGCGATTCCAGCCGAAGGAATGCGAGGCGGATGCGGGTTCCGACGAGCACGGACCGTTCTACGAGTTCCGGTTCTTCCTCGAATCCGGCTGCTACGCAACGACGGTCCTCCGCGAGGTCTGCAAGTCCGACCTGGCCGAGGGCGAGGAGACCTCGTAAGACACGTGGTCGGCCCAAAACGGTTTCTTGGCACTGTGGAAATGCGATGAGAATCGACCGCCGTATCCGTATGGGCGTTGGAGTCTTTGTGGCCTTCTGTGCCACGGCGACCGGCCACGCCGCGGACCGGCCGCCTGAGGGCAACCCCGGCACGCCGTGGCCGGCGACCGACGCCTTGGGCCGTGCTCTGCCCATGCCCGACGAGGTCGGCGCGCCGCGCGGGGGGCGGCATGTCGGGATCTTCTACTTCCTGTGGCTCAACGAGCGGCAGAACAAGAGCCCCCACTGGGACGGCCCCTACGATGTCTCGCGAATCCTGGCAAAGGATCCGGATGCCCTCAAGAAACCGACCTCGCCGCTCTGGGGGCCGATCGGGCTCTCGCACTACTGGGGCGAGCCGCTGTACGGCTACTACCTCAGCGTCGACCCCTGGGTGCTGCGCCGCCACGCCCACCTGCTGGCCGACGCCGGTGTCGACACGCTGATCTTCGATACGACCAACGCGGTCATCTACCGCGACGTCTATCGCCGGTTGTGCGAGGTCTTCGAACAGGTCCGCCGCGAGGGCGGCCCCACGCCGCAGATCGCGTTCATGGTCAACACGCAAGCCGGCCAGACGGCCCGCCAGATCTACGACGACCTCTACCGGCCGGGCCATCACCGCGACCTGTGGTTCCGCTGGCAGGGCAAGCCGCTGATGATCTGCGACCCGAAGGAGGCCTCGCCCGAGCTTCGCCAGTTCTTCACGCTGCGCCGGGCCCACTGGCCGTTCGAGCAGGTCAATACGCCGTACGCCTGGCACTGGGAGGCCGCCTATCCGCAGGTCTACGGCTACACCGACGATCCGAAGAAGCCCGAACAGGTCAACGTCTCCGTGGCCCAGAACCTGCGGGTCTCCGACGGCCGCGTGACCAACATGAGCAGCGGCGACGCCCGCGGGCGCAGCTTTCACGACGGCCGGATGGACACGTCCGCCGGCGCGGTCAATCACGGGCACAACTGCCGGGAGCAGTGGAAGCGGGCCCTGGAGCTGGACCCGCCGTTCGTGATGGTGACGGGCTGGAACGAGTGGATCGCCGGGCGGTGGGGCGAGGCCGCCGGGCCGATCGTGTTCGTGGACCAGTTCAACCAGGAGTACAGCCGCGACATCGAACCGATGAAGGGCGGCCACGGCGACAACTACTACTGGCAGCTCATCGCGAACGTCCGCCGATACAAGGGGGCCCCGCCGCTGCCGAAGGCATCCGGCCCGGTGTCGATCCGCATCGCCGCGGGCTTCAAGGCGTGGCGGGATGTCGGCCCCGAGTACCGCGACCACGTCGGCGAGACGATCCCGCGTGACTTCGACGGCGCCGCCGGCCTGCGCTATGTCAATCGCACGGGCCGCAACGACATCGTCGCCGCCAAGGTCGCGAGAGATGCGCGTAACGTCTACTTCCATGTCCGCACGCGCGAGGCGATCACCCCGCCGTCGGGGGACAACTGGATGTGGCTCCTGATCGATGCGGACCAGGACGCGAAGACCGGGTGGGAAGGGTACGACTTCATCGTGAACCGGCAGGTCGAGGCGCGGGGCACCACGTGGCTCGAACGGAACGAGGGCGGCTGGCAATGGAAGAAGGCGACCCGGCTGCGATACCAGATGAAGGACGCCGAGCTTCACCTGACAATCCCGCGGGCCGATCTCGGCCTGCCGACGGGCAGAACCGACCTGGCGATCGACTTCAAGTGGGCCGACAACATCCGGAAACCCGGCGACATCATGGATTTCCACGTCAGCGGCGACGTGGCGCCGGAGGGGTGATTCATGTACCGCTACCGGGCGCCGTAGCGGGCGGCGGCCATTTGACATCGCCCTTTCGCAGCCGCTCGCGCAGCGGCGCCAGCAGGTCCTCGCGATCGTCTTCCAGCTCCCGGATCCAGATGTTGCGGAAGCGCACCGGGCAGCCGTGGTATTGCAGGTGCAGCGGCAGCTTCGGCTCGTGCGGCGCGTAGGTCGGCGGACGGCGATACGCCGATCGCCCGACGATCTCGAAGTGGTCCTGGACCAACACGCCGTTGTGAAGCACGGTCACATAGGCCGGCCGCGTGAGGTTCCCGTTCGCGTCGAACCGCGGCGCCCGGAAGATGATGTCGTAGCTCTGCCACTCGCCGGGCCTGCGGCACGCGTTGACCAGCGGCGGGCGCTGCTTGTACACCGCCCCCGCCTGGCCGTCGAAGTACGTCTCGTTGTTGTACGAGTCCAGGATCTGAACCTCGTAGAGCCCCATCAGATACACGCCGCTGTTGCCGCGGCCCTGCCCCTCGCCCTTGACCTCGGCCGGCGCCGCCCACTCGAGGTGCAATTGGCAATCGCCGAACGGCCGTTTCGTCGCGATGTTGCCCCCGCTGACGGCGTAGCCGTCGCGAACGACCCACTTCTCCGCCCCCGTCCACTGGGAAAGGTCCTTGCCGTCAAACAGAACGATCGCATCCGACGGCGGCCCGCCGGGCGGGCCCGGGTCGAGGACCTTCGGCCTGGGCCAGGCGATGCCGCTCGTCCACGGGGGAGGCAGGGCAGCGCCGTTCAATACCACCGCCGCAAGCCCGACAACCCCGGCAAAAGCGACCCACCGGCTGCGAAACGCACCAAGACATCTCGTAAGCGTAAGCACGGTCTGCGTCCTCCTGGCACCCTTGGAAGGCCGCCGGCGACGACACGGAACCCGCGCCGGCCACGGCCTGCTCATGGTTACTCCACGCCTTCGGCAAGTGCAAGCCGAACGATCACCCGCCGGCTCGGTCCGGCGGCGCGGGCCGATACGGCAATCCGGCGTTCTGGACGCCGCCGGCAGAATGCCGTATCCTCCCCGTCCGATTCAGAGGGTGTCGTCTCATCAAGGGTCGGCGTACCGCGGAACCATGGGCGCCGATGCCGCCCGGAAAGGAATCTCATGAACCCGATGCCGGTCATACTGCAAACCGACATTCCCGGTCGCCCCGTTCGCCGCGGCAAGGTGCGCGACGTCTACGACCTGGGTGAGGAGCTCCTGATCGTGGCCACCGACCGCATCAGCGCGTTTGATGTCGTCATGGCCAACGGCATCCCACTCAAGGGCGCGGTGCTGACGGCGCTCTCCTGCTTCTGGTTCGAGCGGCTCGGCGAGTTGACCAGGCACCACCTGATCGACGTGGTGCGCGACCGTGCGCCGGCGGGCTTCGAGCCCTTTCTGGAACAGCTTCGCGGCCGGGCGATGCTCGTTCGCAAGACGCAGGTCGTGCCGATCGAAGCCGTCGTCCGCGGGTACCTCGCCGGCAGCGGCTGGAAGGAATACCAGCAGCACCGCCGCGTCTGCGGCGTCGCGTTGCCCGACGGCCTGCAGCAATGCGACCGGCTGCCGAAGCCGATCTTCACGCCGGCCACCAAGGCGGAGACCGGCCACGACCTCAACATCTCGTTTGACGAGGCCGCCGGCATGGTCGGGCGGGATGTCATGACCACCATCCGCGACCGCAGCATCGCGCTGTACGAGCGTGCGGCGGACTATGCGAGGCAGCGCGGCGTGATTATCGCCGATACCAAGTTCGAGTGGGGCAAGGTCGGCAATGAGCTGATTCTGATAGACGAGGTCCTGACGCCGGATTCGTCACGGTTCTGGCCGGCGGACCAATACGAGCCCGGCCGCGACCAGCTCAGCTTCGACAAGCAGTTCGTCCGCGACTACCTGGAGTCGATCCGGTTCAACAAGCAGCCGCCGGGCCCGATCCTGCCACCGGACGTCGTGGAAAAGACATCCACGAAGTATCTTGAGGCGTACGAACGGCTTACGGGTCAACCGCTTCAGACGCCCTGAGCACAAAAGAAAACACCGGCCAGCCTCGCGGCTGCCCGGTGCTTTCCGGAGGGGAAAGAAGCATCTCGAAACCGCTGTTTCTCAAACGTCAGCCGATCAAGCTCGGCGGGCCCCGGCCATCGTCTTACTTCCCTGTTCTGCCGGCTGCCCACACATAATACGACGCACGCGGCGACGGGTTCGTAGCGTTCCCCGTGTTTTTTTCTCGGCGGGCGCCCCGGCCTCCGGATTCGGCGGCTCAGGATCGGGATCGATGCAATTGATGCCGCTCTTGGATCCGGAACTTCGTCCTTTTCAAACCCGGAAGGGGCGATCAGGCCATTTTGACGCTCCACGCCGCCAGCGAAACCGTCTTACCGAGAACGGCGTCAGGGCGTCGGTGCGGAGGCCGTCGTTGCTCGTGTGGTGGTCGGGATTTGCGCAATCAAGCCCTTCAACTCGGCGATACGCGGGTCGTCCGGCTTGAGTTGTGAGGCCGCCGCCAGAAAACGGCTGGCCTCATCCGCGTGATTGGCGCGGGCAGCGGCCTTCGCGGCCAGGAACTGCGCATCGGCGTCGCTCTTCTTGAACTGCGCCGCCCCCGTCAGCAGCCGGTAGGCGACCTCGACCTCCTCCCGCTGGCGGCTGTCTACCAGGAGCTGACCCAGCCGCGACGAAAGATCGAGCGAGGAGCGGGCGAGCTGGATCGCCGTCGCCGGCAGGTTGAGCCGCGCTGCCGCAAGCAGGTGCTCGTCGGCCTGCTGCATCTTGCCCTGCTTGAGGGCCGCCTCCGCGAACATGGCGTGAACGCCCCAGCTCCCCTGCGAACCGGCCTTCTTCGCGAGATCCAGCACCACGCTCAGTTCCTGCTCCGCCTCCGCGGCCTTGCCCTGCTTGAGGTACACGCCCGCCAGCTTGCCGTGCAGCTCCGCCTGGGGTTCGCCGCCGGCCTGCCTGTTCAGGTCGATCGCCTTAAGCAGCTCGCCGGCAGCGTCGGCATCCCTGCCCTCGACGACGAGCACCGCGGCCATCGCCGCGTGGGCCTGCCAGTCGCTCGGGCGCTCGGTCACGAGGTCGCTCGCCGTCTTCTCGGCCAGGGTGTTCTCCCGCAGGCCCAGCGCGATGTCGACGAGCGCGTATCGTGCGGGGAGGTAGTCGGGCGAACCGGCGACGAGCTCTCGAAGCCGCCGCAGCCCCTCCCGGCGGCGCTGGTCGTCGGTGTGGTCCAACGCGAGCTGACCGGCCGCCCGCAGCTCGCGATCCAGCCGCGCCTGACGCTGCTGCGGAGTCTCGGCGGCGGCGGGACCGGGCCCGGGCGTCTTCGTCGCCTTGCGGATCCAGAGCACAACCGCCAGCGCAACGAGCAGCGCGATGGCCGTGAACCACACGAAGTTCTTCACCCGCTCCATCGTCGGGATCTGCTGGTTTTCAGCCATGCAGACCTTATACGTATTTCGGGCGAGGCGTACAAGGCGGCCCCGGCCGCCTCAGCGGACATCGGCCCCGAGTACCCCGTGGACGGTCAGATTGGGGTCCGGCAGGCCGTCGTTGGCCGTCAGGACGGCCGAAGCGGCGTAGCGGGCCACATGCGTATCGGCAAACAGGAACATGCGGCTGCCGCGGGTGTCCCACCACCCGCTGTCCCGCTCCAGCACGTCATGGTAGGCCCGCCATTCGCCCGCGAGGACCTTCCGGGCCGGGTGGCGGACGTTGGACGGCGACTGGGCAATCGGCTCCCGCGGGTTGGAGTAGGTGTCGGCAACGCTCGTCATCGAGTCGATCTGCTGCGGGCTGTGATAGAAGGTCATGCTGTACGCGTAGCTCGTCCGTTCGTATATCTCCCCCGGAGTGGCGTCGTTCGGACACACCAGGACGTTGGGGTTCTTCGCGTTGATCCCCCGAACGAGAAACGGCGAGATGTACTGCCGAAACCCCCGCCCCATCCAGAGCCAGTACCGCGGCGATGTGCTGACCGGATCCCAGGCCGCCGGGTACCGGTCGCGGAAGGAGTTCAGATAAAGCGTGAAGGCCGTGCCGACTTGCCGCAGGTTGCTGCCGCAGACGGTCAGCGAGGCCTGACGCCGTGCCCGCGAGAGCGACGGCAGCAGCGCCGCCACCAGTACGGCCATCACGCCCACGACGACCAGCAGCTCGATCAACGTGAACCCACGGCGGCGCATCGGACCGCGCGCAGTATGTCGGTGCTCACCCATCATGGCCATTGCGTGCTCGCTCCGTCGTTTCGTCAACGGCTTCGGAACCCCGGCGGGCGCCCCCCGGCGGCTTGTCCGTCCGCACACGGGCGGGCAGGCCGCCCGTGATACCCCCGCATACTTTACGCCCGACGGCGGTCTCCGGCAAGCGGCCATCGCCGGAGGCGTCGCCGCTCGAGAGGGATCGCCTCACTCTCTCCCGATCTCGAACGCCATCTCCGCCTTGCCCGCATTGACAGACGCCCTTCGCGCGAAGTTCCCCCCAAACGCATCGTCTGAACCGAGGTCTTGCCGCAGGGTCGTCGCACCCGTGGGTCGGAGCACCAGCACATAGCGCCCGGCCGCCAACCCCGTCGTGTCAATGACGCCGAGGGGAATAGCATCGCCGGGCGGGACGGTAGGCGTTTGTGCGTGCGACCGCCTCCGCGAGCCGGTGGCCTTCGGCAACAAGCTCGAACCCCCGCTTCGAATGGGCGGTCTGTTGTGACCCTTTTCGCCGTACTCCGCGCGAACCGTATAGGCGCTCCGCGCGAACCGCACAGGCGCCCCCGCGTGAAGCGTACGGCGTCTGGCACTGCGGCCTCAAGTCCTGCGGTTGATCGTTCACGGATCGCTCGCGAGTCAATCTCACTGTGCCGACTCGGCCCGCGGGTCGCCGGATGATAAGACGACCGTGACAGGCGCCCACCGAAAAGGATGGCCATGCTGTAGCTGTACATGCCGATCCGCTAGCCCGCGCGTCGGAACGGCATGCGCAAGCCGTTGCCAACGCGGCGCACGTATGTTATCCTGCGGGCAAATCGGAGATTTCGCCGAAGTGGCGGAATTGGCAGACGCGTCGGATTCAAAATCCGATGCCCGCAAGG
>CAZTVU010000097.1:0-10750 GCA_964617025.1 uncultured Planctomycetales bacterium
AGGCCGGCCCCGGCGCCGAGCTGGAGTGTGCCGCCGCTGAGCGTCGTGGTGCCGGCGGTCTGGGTGTAGGGGGCGCCGTTGACGATGAGCGTCCGCCCCGTGGGGATGTTGACGGATCCCGTGTTGGTGAACGTCGGCGTCGTGCCCGACTGGGTGATGGTCAGATTGCCGCCGGTGAGGTTGATGGTGCCGCTGTTGGTGTGGTCGGCCGAGGCCTTGGCGAGCGTGGCGGCGGCGGCGACGTTGATCGTGCCTTGGTTGTCGATCTGGGCCCCGAGCGTCCGCGCACCGCCGGCACCCGGCAGAAACTCGATGGTGGCCCCGGGGGCGTTGACGAGCGTGCCGGCGCCGACGTTCAGTGTAGCGGTCTTAGAGCTTTCGATGCTCGTCAGCACGATGGTGCCGGCATTGGTGAACCCGCTCGCGACGTCCAGCTTGGCGTTGGACAGGGTGTTGTTGCCTTCCACGCGCAGCGTGGCCGTGGGCGCGGCGTCGTACGTGCCGTTGATCGCGCAGTTTCCCGTGGCGAGCAGCATGGCGCCCGCCTCATTTACCAACGGAGCGTTGATGATGCTCGCGTTGAGGTTCAGCGTCTTCCCCGCGGCGTTCGTCAGCGTGCCCGGCCCGTTGACGGTGGCCCCGGAGAGCAGCAGAGTGATCGCAGCGTTCGAAAGCCCTGTGGCGAAGCTCGCGGCCGTCGTCGTCAGCGACAGCGTCCCGGCCCAGGCGTCCGTGGCGGTGTTCTGGTTGAATGTCCCGCCGGAGACGTTCAGCGTCCGGGCCGCGGGGAGGCTCATCGAGCCGTTGTTGGTGAAGACCGCCCCGGTACCCGTCAGATTCAGCGTGAGGTTGCCGCCGGTGAGGGCGATCGTCCCGGTGTTCGTGAACGAGGCGCCCGTCCCGCCGAGCGTGAGCGTAAGCGAGCCGCCGTTGATATTGATCGCGCCGCTGTTGGTATGGGTGGCTCCGCTCTTGCTGATCGTCGTGGTGGTGCCCAGATTGATCGTCGACTGATTGTCGAGGGCGGCGTTCAGCGTCCGGGCGCCACCCGTGCCCGCGCGGACGTCGATCAGCCCGCCGGGGGCGTTCACGATCTTCCCGTTGGTGACGTTCAACGTCGCAGTCTTTGCGCTGTCGATGCTCGTGAGGGTGATGGTCCCCTCGTTCGTGAATCCGTTCGCGATCGTCAGGGCGGCGTTGGACCCGGCGTTGCTCCCCTCCACCCGAACGGTCGACCCGGCGGGGTTGCCGAATGCTCCGTTGATCGCGCAAGTTCCCGTGGCCAGGACCGTGGCGCCGGCCTGGTGGTCCAGCGGTGCGTTGATGACGCTCCCGTTCAGGAGCAGCGTCTTGCCGGTCGCGTTTGTCAGTGTGCCCGGTCCGTTGATCGTCGCTCCCGCCAGGGAAAGCGTCAGCACGGCGTTCGAGAGGTCCGACGCGAAGCCCGCGATCGTCGTCGCCAGCGACAGCGTCCCGGCCCAGGCGGAGGTGCTCGTGTTCTGGTTGAACGTTCCGCCGCTCACCGTGAGGGTGCGGCCTGCGGGCAACGTGAGCGTTCCGTGATTGGTAAAGATCGCGTTCGTGCCCGATGCGTTCACCGTCAGGTCCCCCCCGGCAAGGTCGACCACCCCGCCGTTCGTATTCGTGAGCGACGGGTTCGTGCCGCCGAGCGTGAGCGTGAGGAGGCCCCCGGTGATGTTGATCGTGCCGCTGTTCGTGTGAGCGGCGGCGTTCTTGTTGATCGTCGTGGCGATCGCCACGTTGATCGTTCCCTGGTTGTCGATCGGCGCGTTCAGCGCCCGGGCGCCGCCGGTGCCTGCGCGAATGTCGATCAGCGCGCCGGGCGCGTTGACGATCGTTCCGGTCGTCACGTTCATCGTGGCGTTCTTCGCACTGTCAATGGCGGTCAGCGTGATCGTGCCCTGGTTCGTGAAGGCGTTGGCGACGGTCAGCGTGCTGTTGGCGCCGGCATTGCTTCCCTCGATGCGCAGCGTTGCGCCCGGAGGGTTGCTCAGGATCCCGTTGATGACGCAGGCGGCGCGGCATCGAACCAGACCGCGATTCTCCAGCGAACCGGTCGGATCCGTGAGCGTGAGGGTGCTGCCGTGCATCGCCAACAGCCCGTTCGCGTTGACGACGCTGGGGCTGTCCAGCACGAGCGTGCGACCGGTCACCTCGAGAGTCTGGGTGCCGCTGGCGGCACCGAGCGTGAGGCTGCCGACCGTGGTGTTGATGTCCAGCGTGACCGTGTACGTGCCGTCCAGCGTGATGAACGCGTTGTCGCCCGGTCCCGGCACGGCTCCGCCCCAGTTGGCGGCGTTGTTCCAGTTTCCGCCCGTGACGCTGGCCCAGAAGCGATCCGCGGCTCGCGCGGCCGATGACGGCACCGAGAGTCCGCTCACCACACCAATCCCCGCGAGAACAGCCCGGAAACTGCGCATAATTTCTCTCCCGCTCGCGACGTAGAACGTTGCATCCACATACAGCAGGCCGTGGAGATGCGCCGCTTGTTCTGCCGCGACGATTCAGGCACCCGAGACGCGCGGTTGAAACGAGCACCGATCGCGCCCCCGCTCTGATATCTGGTTTTCGGACGAAAGTCAAGAAAAAAGCCCGTAAGTTATGAAAAGAAATCGCTCTCACAGAAACCCGGCCCGCCGTATCGCCTTTGGGGTGCGGCGGCGTCGCGCCGGCGCAGGAACACCGGTCGGCAGGACGCCCCCGTGAGCCGGCGCAAGTTCCTGCCGTCTGACCGGATTCATTGAACTGGTCCCAACGCGGACGGTATCATCCAAGTGGTGAGCTGGCTTCCAATTCCGTCCGCAGCAGGATGCGAGTGTCGCTTGGATAGGCGGTGGATGATCGCGGTGTTTGCGTCGAAGTCGGCTGCGCGGACACGTCTCCGAGGCGACACGGGTGGCGGGACGCTCAGGGACGCAATGAGCAACGACTCCCTGGTTTCGGACCGGGCGCGGGTACAATCCACGCTCGGGGTTTCCTCCGGGTCGATGCTGGGTCGCGGGGCCACGAGCACCGGGCTGTGTGACTGAACGAAATCTCTCGTGGAGTGTCGCCATGACGAGGTACTCGATGCCTCAATTGCAATCGCGCGTGAGCTTTATCCTTCTGACGTGGCCCGCGTGCCTTGCGGCTGCACTGCCGTTGCACGCGGAAACGGTCCTGCCCTCAGCCGAATGGAAGAACACAATCGTGTTCCCATCCGATTCGTTTCGGGCGCAGGGGCCCGCAAGCGATGATCCGGGGTGGATCAAGTTCACGATCTTCGTCAGCGACCCGACGACGGTCTACTTTCAGGACAGCCGCACGAACCACTATCCCTTTCACTATCAGTGGGCTCGCGACCACGTGGTCGAGTACGCCGGGATGACGCCGGAGGCCTTCGATCAGATCACGCTCTACGCCGCCGGCCAGCAGGCGATCCTCGGGGCCGTGCTCATGCCGCACTGGACGGCGCAGACCCCGCCGGCCCAGGCGGTCAACGAATACGGCATCCAGTTCGTGCGGCAGGATCCCTACGACCCGGCGCAGGTCGTCGCCCTGTTCAACGTGGTGAAGGCGAAGGTATCCGCGCCGCCGGATGTGCAGGTGTTCTACTTTCCGGCGTACGAGCAGATCGCCTCCGCACAGGAGAACCGCGCGTACTTCGAAACCCAGGGCATCCCGATCGATTCGACCGCCCGGTGGGCCTCAGGCAACGCGTGCTATGCGCCGGGCTGGGCCCTGGGGACACTGAAGTATTTCGCCGGCGGCGACATCGACAGCGCGTATCGCAACGGCAGCCTCCGGCCGGAGGACATCCTCCTGACGGACGGCGTGCCGGCCGAGGTGCCGATCGTCGCGGGCATTCTGACGCTGTCGCCGTCCACGCCGAGCTCGCATGTGGCCATCCTGTCGGCCACCTACGGCACCCCTTTCGCGTACGCGGCCCTCGCCGAGGATGCGGCCCGCGCCCGGCAGCTCGTGGGCCGGAAGGTAGTGCTCCGCGCGTACGGGACCGGCGACAATTGCGACCTTCGGCTGATCGACGTGGAGGGGATCCTCACGCCGCAGCAGGTGGCGGAGATCCTGGCCTTGAAGCAGCCCGCGCCCCTGAACATCTCGCCGATGACGCCCTACGGCGCGTACAGCGCCCCGACCGACGACCTGGTGCCGTCGGACATCCGGTACTTCGGGGGCAAGGCGGCGAACTTCGGTTTCCTGCGGCGGGCCATCCCCGGAAACTCGCCCGTCGCGACCGCGTTCTCGTTTGATCTCTGGAACGCCTACCTCGACCAGACGTTGGCCAACGGCCGCACGCTGCGTCAGGAGATCGCCGTGCGGCTGGCGGGCTACTCGTATCCCCCGGCGAATATGGCCGCACTGTCCGACACGCTCAAGGGCATTCGCGACGACCTGTTCAAGAAGACGTCCGCCACCGTCTTCAGCCAGGAGCTTCAGGACGCGATCCTGGCGACGCTGACCGACCCGCGGTACGGGTTCGACGAGAACCGAAACATCCGGTTCCGCAGCTCCACCAACGTGGAGGACAGCGAGCAGTTCTCGGGAGCGGGTCTGTACGACAGCTACAGCGGCTGCCTGGCGGACGACCTGGACGGGGACACCGTCGGCCCCAGCATCTGCGATCCGACCGAGACCAGCGAACGCGGCGTCTACCGGGCAATCCGACGGGTATTCGCGAGCTTTTACAACGACAACGCCTATCTCGCCCGACTGCGCTACGGCGTGAACGAGAACGAGGTGGGCATGGCCATCCTCGTTCATCACTCGACGCCCGACGAGTTCGAAATGGCCAACGGCGTGGCGACGCTTACCCGGTCGGGCGGGACGTCGCGCGCGATCACGCTGGTGACGCAGGACGGTGCGGTGTCGGTGACGAACCCCACGGACGGCTCCATTCCCGAGCAGGTCAACGTGGCGGTTTACACCTTCGGGACGTATCTGACGCTGGTGAATTACTCGAACCTCGTCCCGCTCGGGGCCACGGTGCTGGAGTGGGAAGCCGACTACCGCAGCCTGGCCGCGATGCTCGTGTCGGTCGCCCAGGCGTTCGAGCAGTACACGGGAAAGACCCGCTATGTGCTGGACTTCGAGTACAAGAAGGTCTCGCCGGGCGGACAACTGCGCGTGAAGCAGGTTCGCGAGCTTCCCCAGGCCGACACCACGCCGAGCATTGTGCCGTTTCTCGTCAACGAACCGACGGAGTATGAGCTGTTCCAGGGCGAGTACGCGGACGTGTTCGCGAACCACCGCCTGAAATCGCGATGGACGCTCCGGACGCGGAGACTGCGGCTGACGGCGGCAAACCAAGCGGAGAGCCTGTATGCCGACGTCGATATGGAGTACACGGCCGACGGACGAATCCGGTCGCTGTCGGGGGCGCCGCGTTCGTGGCCCGGGGCCTGGTACGCGCGGCAGGGCACACAGACCACCGACGGGTGGAGGCTGGGCGACATCGGCAACCCGCGAACGTGCTCGCTTGTCACATCCAACGTCGGCGTGCTGGTGGCGCCGTCGCAGAGTCCGGTGCTGACGATTCGCGACCTGGGCCTGCCGTACCTCGGGGCCCGGTTCCTGGACCTGCCCGTCGATTACGTCCGGCCCGAGCGTTCCTGGGGCTGGCAGGGCAGCCCGACCGCCACGACACATGACCAGGTGCGAATCGGCCCGGCGCCCCGGGAGCAGACGGGCGATCTTCTTCAGGAGCGGATGTTGACGGGCGTGGGCGGCGTCCGGGTTTCGACCCGCTTTTACTGGCCGCCCGCGCCTCAAGGGGCCGGCGCCGGCTACACCGCCCCGCTGGTGCGGTGGGTCGAGACCGTCCTTGAGGGCTACACGAGCCAGCCGATCACGCTGCGCGGGTATTACTCGCAGACGTACCGGCCCGAGCACCACAACTTCAGCGAGCACTTCCTCTTCGAGCCGCGCCTGGAGCCGGGTATCCCCCAGGAACAGCTCGACCAATTGCGGAGCCGGAACATCCGGCTGATCCACGTGAGGCACGATCGACTGAGCGGGCAATCGGTCATCACGACCTACGGGGCCGAGGCGTGGAGCGACTTCGATCGCGACGGCGACGTCGATCTGGCGGACTTCTCGCAGTTTCAGGTCTGTTTCAACGGCCCGAATCGGCCGGCGGGCAAGGGCTGTGCCGTCAACGCCGACCTGGACAATGATTCGGATGTCGACCTGCTCGACTTCGCGACGCTCCAGACGTGTTTCAACGGCCCGAACCGCCCGCCGGCCTGCCCGTAGCGGCGTGGGGGGGCCTGCGGTCACGCCAGGAGTTCGTAGATGATCAGCAGCGAGACGCCGACGGCGACCATGCCGACGACGATCGTGATCCAGTTCTTGAGGGCATCCATGGGGATCGCGCGGACCTCGTCGCACTTGGTCGTCTTGTAGACGATGCTGATCGACAGGCAGAGCGGCAGCAGCAGGAGCAGGCGCTGCATGCCCGCCATCGGAAGCGGATCGACAAAGAGCGTCGCGAGAAGGTGACTCACCCCGAACTCCTTTGCGGTGCCGACCGCGGCGGCGCCTCGACGGCCGGCCGGGGCGAGCCGCGCGACAGCACGTCGAAAATGACGAGGACGTTCAGCAGCCCGGCGACGCCGGTGTACACGATGGCAATGTCGTCGGCCGGGTAGTAGGCGACATAGGGCGAGTGCACGTTCAACGGGGCATCGGGCAGGCGTCGCGCGAGGGCGAGCGTCGCGCCCGCATGAACGCCCGTGCAGACCTGGGCCATGAACCACGCCGTTCGCTCGCCCGGCTGTACCGTCGTCTTCACGCCGCCGATGGCCACGCCGCCCCAGAACGTCAGGGCGATCACCGCCATGAAGATGATGCCCCGCGTGCGATGCCCGCGGTAGATGTGCCCAAGCCCCGGCACGATAAACGTCAAAACCGCGGCGAGCGGCGCTTCCGCGCCGGCGGTCGGAGGTTGCGTCTTGCGGGGTCGAGCCAACGTAGGAACCCTCAGAGCCGACAGGCCCCCGTCGCATCGCAGCAGCCGGAGCACGGGCTCGCCGGCGCCGCCTGACAGGGCTTCGGGGCGCCCTGCGGCGCCGCAAAGACGCTGAGCATTCGTTCGACGCGCGTGCCGCCGCACGCCGGGCATCGCGGATCGCCCGTGTCGCCGGCGCTACGGCGGAAGTGCTCAAATGGGCGTTCGCAGTCCAGACAACGGTACTCGTGAATCGGCATCTTCGGTGCAACCTCCTGTCCGTCGGCAGTATAGGCGGGGGGACGTCGACATGCAACGGATCGCCGGTTTGCATTGCGCGGGGGCCGGGCATATCATGTGCCCAACCGGCTGAACCACGAGCGGTTGCGGTAAGGCTCCAAGGCTCGCTTCGAGCCGGAGTTGTACGGGGGTTGTGCCGGCGAGCAACAACATGAGCTCAACGCTTCGAGAGACCGTCCCGACGAAGGCCCCCGCGATGCCGGTCCGCGAAACCGGTGCGGCGGACTGGCCCGAACCGCCGCGCGAGCTTGCGTTTCTGGCGCGACGGGTGCTGATCATCGGGCTGGACGGGGCGACGTTCGACGTGCTTACGCCGCTGGTCGAGGCGGGGCGCATGCCGCACTTGAAGCACCTCATTGACACCGGCGTCTCGGGCATCCTGGATTCGACCAAGCCCCCGATCACGCCGGCGGCGTGGACGACGTTCATGACCGGCAAGGGGCCGGGCCGGCACGGAATCGTGGACTTCGAGAAGTACGACATCGCGACCAATCGGCTGACGTTCAACAGCACGTTCGAGATTCGGGAAAAGACCGTCTGGGACATCCTCAGCGAGAAGAAGTTCCGGGTCGGGTCGATCAGTCTGCCGATGACCTATCCGCCCAAGCGGGTGAACGGCTTCGTCATTTCGGGCTTCGAGACGCCCAGCACGGACAGCGATTTCACGTACCCGCGCGACCTCAAGCAGGAGATCCTGCGTCGGTGGCCGGATTACTCCTATCGGACCGACTGGCAGCGGGACGCCTTCCGGCGGGATTCCGTGTTCGACCGCAACATGCGCTACATCGAGCGCAGCTTCGAGCAGGGCTGCGACCTGACCGAGTACTGCGGCGAGCGCTACGGATGGGACGTCTTGATGGTCCTGTTCAAGCTGGTCGACAACCTCCAGCACAAGGCCTGGCGCTACCTGGACCCGAGCACGCGCGGCAGTGATCCCGGCCGGACCGAGCGGTGCATCCGGTGTTTTGAGTCGCTTGACCGGGCGTTGAAGCGGCTGAGCGATTACGCCGCCCGGCACGACGCCACGACCATCATCATGTCCGACCACGGGCACGGCAGCCTGGAGGGCAAGGCGCAGCCCAACCTGCTCCTGAAGAACTGGGGCTATCTGGGTCTGCGGAGTGGTCTCGCCCGGGCACAGACGCGGGGGGCGTACCTGTGGCGTCGGCTTTCGGGCAAGAAGAACGGCCGATTCACTGACGGCGGGATCGATCGCGAGCTGGCGGTGGACTGGTCGCGGACACAGGCGTGCGTGATGCACGCGGGGATTTACGGGTTTCTCTACCTGAATCTCCGCGGGCGGCAGCCGAACGGCATCGTCCCGCCGGAGCGTTACGAATCGCTCCGCGACGAGATCCGCGAGCGGCTTCTGGCCGAGAAGGTCCGCGACCGCACCGGCCGCGAGATCCCCATCTTTCCCGAGGTGCACAAGACCGAGGAGCTATACAACTGCCGCCGAGAGGACCAGCCGTGGCTGCCGGATCTACTGCTGGTTCCCCAGCCGGGGTTTGCCGTGGTCCGTAAGATCCGCGGGTGGCAGCCGGTGCGCTGGTGCTCGTCCGACCGGATGGAGGGTACCCACCGCGTGGAGGGCATTCTGTGCGTCAACGGCCCGCACGTGCTGCGGGGCAAGACGATCCGCGCAAACATCGCGGACATCACGCCGACGATCCTGGCATCCCTGGGGCTTCGCGTACCGATCGACATGGAGGGCAAGATCCTGACCGAGCTGTTCGACACGCCGCCGTCGATCGAGTTCGAGCCCCCGCAGGCCGCCGACCGCAGCGATCTCGGCAAAGAGGTCTACACCGAGGAGGACAAGGAGGTCCTCACCCGGCGGCTCAGCGACCTGGGCTACCTCGACTGATTCGGTCCGGCGGGTCGGCCACACCCGGACCCCGACGACCGCGCAGTCGGGCCGCGCAGGCCCGCGTACGCGGCGGCATTCTGCGGCGCTGGCATCGTCCGGCAAAATGCGGTACAACTCGCGGTCCGTCCGGCGCGGTGCCGGCGAAACGAAAACGACACACTCCCACGGTTGAGGATTGCCCATGGCGAAGCTGACGCAGTATCGCTTCTCGTTCGGTCCCTGGAACATTCACGAAGGCGCGGATCCGTTCGGCCCAACGGTCCGCCAGCCGATTGCCTTCGCGCGGAAGCTCAAGCTGTACCGGAAGCTCGGCTTCGCCGGCGTGCAGTTTCATGACGACGACGCCGTGCCGGACCTCGATCGGAAACCGGCCAAACAGGTCCTCGCCGAGGCGCGGAAGGTCCGCCGGATGCTCGACGGGGAGGGGCTGGAGGCCGAGTTCGTGGCCCCGCGGCTGTGGGAGGCCCCGGCGACGATCGACGGCGCGTACACGTCGAACGATCCGAAGTGCCGCCGATATGCCGTGGATCGCTCGCGGCTGTGCATCGACATCGCGAAGGAACTGGGCACGAATCGGATCGTCCTGTGGCTCGCCCGCGAGGGGACGTACATCCGCGAGTCGAAGAACGCCCGCCAGGCGCACCAGTGGCTGCTCGATGCGATCAACGCCCTGTTGGCGCACGACCCGGACGTCCGCATCCTGATCGAGCCGAAGCCGAACGAGCCGATGGATCATGCCTACATCCCGACGATCGGCCACGCGATCGCGATGGCGTATGAGACGAACGACCCGAGCCGGGTCGGCGGGCTGATCGAGACGGCGCACGCCTTGCTCGCGGGCCTCGATCCGTCGGACGAAATGGCCTTCGCCCTGCATCACGGGAAGCTCTGGAGCGTGCATCTCAACGACCAGAACGGGCTCAAGTTCGACGAGGACAAGAGCTTCGGAGCGGTCGATCTGCGGCGGGCGTTCAACCAGGTCCGCGTACTCGAGGAGGCGGGCTACGGGCGAAACGGCGAGTACGTCGGTCTCGACGTCAAGGTCATGCGGACGCAGAAGCAGGAAAAGAACACGGCCCACCTGGCCAACAGCAAGCGTTTCTTCGAGCTGATGGTGCACAAGGTCCGGACGTTCGACCGCAAGGCCGAGGCGAAGCTGATCGCCGCCCGCGACTACGAAGGCCTCGAGCGAATGGTCGTGGAGCACCTCCTCGGCGTGTGAAGGCGATCCGGCCCGGGCGGTTGCGGTCGGTCGGGGCGCCCGGGCGGGGCCGTTCAGAACGCCGCGCGGGCGGGCGGGCCGTGCGCTCCGGTCGGCGCTAAGGTCGGTTGCAAAGCCGGTTTTCGGCGGCTATACGTCTGGCGATGGTGCCGATCAGCATCGAGCACTTGCGCAAACGGTTCGGAGCGGTCACCGCGCTCGACGACGTCAGCGCGTCGGTCGCCGGCGGCGAGATCTTCTTTCTGCTCGGGCCGTCCGGCTGCGGCAAGACGACGCTTCTCCGCTGCATCGCCGGGTTCACGGCCCCGGACGCCGGGCGAATCCGCTTCGGCGGTCGCGACATCACCGACCTGCCCGCGCACCGGCGCGACACCGGCATGGTCTTCCAGAG
>CAZTVU010000097.1:10830-16302 GCA_964617025.1 uncultured Planctomycetales bacterium
CGCGTCGCCCGCGCCCGGGACATCGTGCAGATGGCGCGGCTTGCCCGCCGCAAGCCCAATGAGCTCTCCGGCGGGCAGCAGCAGCGCGTGGCCCTGGCCCGTGCGTTGGTCATCGAGCCGCAGTGCCTGCTGCTGGACGAGCCGCTGTCGAACCTCGACGCCAAGCTCCGCCTGGAAATGCGGGGCGAGATCCGGCGCATCTGCAAGGAGCTGGGGCTGACGGTCGTCTACGTCACGCACGACCAGAAGGAGGCGCTCTCGATCGCCGACCGCATCGCCGTCCTGCGCGACGGCCGCATCGAGCAGCTCGGCACGCCGACGGAACTCTACCACGCGCCGGCGAACCGGTTCGTCGCCGACTTCCTGGGCGAGACGAACTTCGTCGAGGCCACCGTGACGGTGCGCGCCGACGGCGCGATCGTCCTCGATTCGGCCATCGGACCGCTCCGCGCGGCCGGCCGGCACGGGCGCGGCGCCGAGGCGGGCGTGCTCTGCTCCATCCGCCCCGAAGCGATTCACCTAGGCCCCGCCCCCGTCGGCGCGGTCAACGTCGGGGTCGGGCGGATCGAGCACACCGTGTATCTCGGCGAGGTCGCGCAGCACCAGCTCGCCGTCGGCGCGACCCGGCTGAAGATCTTCGAGCTCAACCCGCGGCACGTCGCCGCCGGTCCGTCGTCGGTGCCGTTCTGGATCGACGAGCGGGACGTCGTGATCGTGGAGGGGTGAGTGCCGTTGTCGCGCGTCATCCTGGTCGTCGCGTTCGCCGCCGTCCTGGTCGTGCCCTACGCCCTGCGGCCGCCCGAGGAGACGCCGCCGCCCGACGCGCTGCCCCTGGTCATCGTCACGCCGCATGTCCAGACGATCTGGTACGAGTTTGAGCGGGCCTTCAGCGCGTGGCACCAGCGGCACTACGGCAAGCCGGTCGACATCGACTGGCGCCAGCCGGGAGGCACGAGCACGATTCTGCAGTTCCTTAACGCGCGCTTCAGCGCCGTGGATGCGCTCCCGGGGGGCGCCGGCGGCGGCATCGGCATCGACCTGTTCTTCGGCGGGGGCCAGTATGATTACGAGCAGCAGAAGAAGGCCGGCCACCTCGAACCCTGCGGCATTCGCACGGAGCACCCCGAACTGCTCGCGCCCGAGATCCTGCCGCAGACGCTCTCCGGGGCCGTGGTCTACGACAAGGACGACTTCTATTACGGCACCTGCTTCTCCGCCTTCGGCATCGTGGCCAACACCGAGGCGATGATGCGGCAGCGTCTGCCGCGCGACCTGATCCCGCCGCAGCAGTGGCGCGACCTGACGTCGCCGGCCCTGTTCCGCAAGGTCGTCACGGTCGACCCCGGCATCAGCGCGTCGATCGTGAAGGCGTACGAGATGCTGATCCAGCAGGCTATCGGCGAGACGGTCGAGGCGCGGCGGGCGTCGTCCGGTGCATCGTCGCTCGACCCGGCGGCGGAGCGGGCCGCCGTCGCCGACGGCTTCTGGGCCGGCATCCGGCGGATCCAGTTGATCGGCGCGAACGCCCGGCGGGTGGGCCGGATGAGCAGCGAGGCCCCGATCGACGTTTCACTGGGCGAGGGGCTGGCCGCCATGTGCATCGACTACTACGGGCTCGTGCAGGCCGAGGCCGCCTCCCGTCCGGACGGATCGAGCCGGTTGACCTATGTCACTCCGGTGGGCGGTTCCGGGGCCGACAGCGACCCGATCGCCCTGCTTCGCGGCGCGCCGAACCGAGAGGTGGCCCGGCGATTCATCCACTTCTGCCTGACCGTCGAGGGCCAGAAGCTCTGGTGTTATCGCGCCGGCACGCCCGGCGGGCCCGTGAAGTACACGCTGCACCGGCCGCCGATCCGCCGCGACCTGTACGCGGACGACCACCTCCGGCACTTCGCCGACCCGGACAACCAGCCCTACACGATCGCCCGGAGCTTCACCTATCGGCCCGAGTGGACCGGGCCGCTGTTTACCTTCATTCGCATCTTCGTCCGCGCGCTGTGCATCGACACGCAGGACGAGCTGCGCGAGGCGTGGCGGGCCGTCATCGACAACGGCCAGGCGTACCCCGATTCGCCGGCGATGCAGGTGCTGCAGCGGATGCCGCTGCGGTACGAGGACCTCTTCGAGGAGGCCTTCCGCTCGCGTCTGCGCGACCCGGTCGAAATCGTCGCGCTCACGCGGGAGTGGGGCCGTTTCTTCCGGGCCAACTATGCCGAGGCCGCGCGCCTCGCCCGCGACGCCGGGAGGACGCGATGAGGCACCGCTGGCCCGCCTGGCTGCTCATGGCCTTCGTCCTGGCCTTCTTCGCCGTGTTCCTGCTGTGGCCCGTGTGGGAAACGGTGCAGGGGGCCTTCGGCGCGCGCGGCCGGTGGACGACGGCGTATCTCGTCGGCGTCTTTCGAAACCCCGTCTACCTCGAGGGGCTGTTCAACGCGGCGCGGATCGCCCTGACGACCACCGTGCTCGTCATGCTGCTCTCCGTGCCGCTGGCGTGGCTCAGCACGCGATTCGACTTCCCGGGCAAGTCGGTTGCGACCGCCCTCCTCCTCGTGCCGATGATCCTGCCGCCGTTCGTCGGCGCGATCGGGATCAAGCAAATCCTCGGCGAGTACGGCGCGTTCAACTCGCTGCTGCGGGCCGTCGGGCTGCTCGATCCCGCCCGGTCTCTCGACTGGCTCGGCGGCACGTCCATCCTGCCCGTCGCCCTCATCGAGACCCTCTCGCTCTACCCGATCCTCTTCCTGAACGCCTCGGCGGCCCTCGCGAACGTGGACCCCGCCCTGGACGAAGCCGCCGAGAACCTCGGCTGCACGGGGCTGACCAAGTTCCGCCGAATCACGCTCCCGCTGATCATGCCGGGCCTCTTTGCGGGCGGCACGATCGTCTTCATCTGGAGCTTCACCGAGCTCGGCACGCCGCTGATGCTCGGATTCAACCGCGTCACGCCGGTGCAGGTTTACAGCGGCATCCGCGAGATCGGAATGGACCCGCCGAACCCGTTCCCGTATGCGCTCACGCTCGTCATGCTCTGCGCTTCCGTTGCGATGTACGTCGTGGGGCGATTGCTGTTCGGCCGTCGGGCCCACGCCATGATGGCCAAGGCCACCACGGCGGCTGCGCCGCGCCGGGTCCGCGGCGCGAAGGGCCTGCTGGTAGCCCTGCCGTTTGTCGTCGTCATCGGCGTGGCGATCCTGCCGCACGTGGCTGTTCTCTTTCTGTCCCTGACCGGGCGATGGTACGACTCCGTGCTGCCGACGGAGTGGACGTTGCGCCATTACCGCGAGGGCCTCGGCCACGGACTGACGGTGCCCAGCATCCTGAACAGCATGAAGTACGCGTCGCTGGCGATGGTCGTCGATCTCCTGCTGGGCGTGGTCATCGCCTTCATCATCGTCCGCACGAAGCTGCCGGGACGCGGGCTTGTCGATGCCCTGTCGGTGCTGCCGCTGGCCGTGCCCGGCTTGGTGATGGCCTTCGGCTACCTCGCGATGACGCAGGAGGGCAAGCCGCTGGCCTTCCTCGTAGGCGACCCCAAGATGCCCAGCCCGCTGGTGATCCTCGTGATCGCCTATGCGGTCCGACGCCTGCCCTACGTCGTTCGTTCCGCCGTCGCCGGGATGCAGCAGACGTCGGTCACGCTGGAGGAGGCCGCGCGCAACCTCGGTGCCTCGCCCGCCACGACGCTTCGGCGGATCACGGTCCCATTGATCGCCGCCAACCTGATCGCCGGGGCGCTGCTCGCGTTCGCGCTCGCCATGCTCGAGGTGTCGGACTCCCTGCTGCTGGCCCAGCGGATGATCGACTTCCCGATCACCAACGCGATCTTCCTGCTCTTCCAACTTCCGGGCGACGGCCGTTTTATCGCGGCCGCGCTGGGGGTGTGGGCGATGGCCTTCCTCCTCATGACCCTCCTGCTGGCCTCGCAACTGCTCGGCAAGCGGCTTGGGGCGATATTCAGGATCTGACGTGTCGCGGGCACCGAACCTCTGGAACGCCGCGCTACCGGGTTGCCCTGCTTGATTCCCCGACTAGGCTTGTTATTCTAAGCAGTTCGCGGTGATGCATCGCGTCATCGGGGCTCTTGTCTCGGACGGGAGGCGAGGAGCCGCGCCGTTTGCCGACCGCAGGCGGTGTGATTTTCGGGGCGTCGAGGTTGTAACCCGTGGCTAAGTCGAAACATGCGCCCGCTCTTTTTGAGATGATCTCGCGCAAGCGCGAGCAGTCGCGGCGAGCCGGCTTTTCGTTGCCGCGATGGTGGCGGGGGCTTTCCGGCCAGGACGAGCGGCAGGGAATGATTGGGGCTGTGCCCCAAGGCATGCGCGGCGGTCCAAAGTCGGAGGCGGCGGCTGTCGGAAGGGCGGGTTCCGCACAGGCCGGATCGTCGGGGCCGCTTCCGACGGTGACGGAGCGGAACACCTCCACCGTCCCTTCGGCCGCGCCTTCGCCGTGCGTGCCCGGGGGGGTCGCTTCGGATTTGAGCGGGGACGTCGGCCGGGAATCGCCGCCGCCCGCAACCGTCGGGGCGTGGTTGCGACAGACCGCCCGCGTAGTCGGCGGTCGAGTGGAGTTCGCGCTTACGCCCCAGGCGCTGGCGGTCGTTATCGGCGTCGTGGTGCTCGGCATCCTGGGCTCCTATCAGCTTGGCCGGCGATTGTCGCCGGCCGCGGTCCCGACGGTCACATCGCCCGCGCGCCCGGGAGCGGACCCCGAGCTGGATGTGGCCGCCGTTCGCCGCGGCGAGCCGGATCCGAGCGTACTGGATGTTCGGTCCGATGACGTGCCGCCGGTGCCCTCGCGGATGGTTACGCCGACTCCGCCGCCGGCGCCGAGTCGGTCGGCTGCCGCCGTGCCCGCGCCGAAGACGGAGGACATCGGCCTGCCGTCGCTTCCCGCGCCCTCGGTGCCGCCCCGGGTTTCGGGGCTGAATTACATCGTTGTGGAGCGGTTTCACACGGGCCTGCCGAACGTGAAGTCGTTGGCGGAAGCGCGGCAGCACGCGGAGCAGGCGCAGAAATGGCTGCTGGAAAAGCACCAGCTCGAGACGGCGATCTACCCGATGAGCAACGGCAAGGGGTTCGAGCTGTGGACCGTCCGGGGTTTCAAGCACCCGGAGGAGACCCCCGACCGCGACAAGCTCGCCAACCAGATACGGAGCTATGGCAAGGCATACGCCGCCATCGGGCGTTACCTTTTCGGCTGTGAGATTCGAAAGTATCAGAAGCCCGGTTGATGGCCGTGGCAGGAGTCCAGACACAATGTCAGTGCATCGATCGTTGAAGACGCGAAACGCCCTCGAGCGCCACCGCAACGTCCTGACGCGTGACGAGCGGATCAAGGTGATGAAGGAGCAGGAGCGGTGGGAGGAGGGGCGCAGCGTGTTCGGTCTGCCGAAGATTGCGCACCGAAAGGCCGCCGTCGGCGGAAAGGGCAAGAAGGAGGCGGCCGAAGGCGCCGAAGCGGCGGCTCCGGGTG
>CAZTVU010000098.1:0-212 GCA_964617025.1 uncultured Planctomycetales bacterium
ACGGGACCGGGGTCGGCCTGGCGGTCCGAACGCGGCGACCGCTATTGCGCGATGAACGGACTGCGACTTTGCCGAAGAAAGATCGGCGAGCCGTTGAGCCGGATCGTCGATCCGTGGAGGACCGCCGTTTTCCCGTCCAGCGACGTCGCTTCCCACCATTGGTCCACCAGCGCGGCATCGCGCGACAGGTTGCCGTAGGTGTCCTCGCGCCA
>CAZTVU010000098.1:251-16271 GCA_964617025.1 uncultured Planctomycetales bacterium
CCGGTCGAACGGGGGTGATGCGTGCGGCGTTGTCGGCAAAGCGAATGAGCAAGGCGAATGCGTCGAAGGCGGGTTTGCGGGCGGGCGGCTCGCCCGGGCGGGCCTCGCGGACGAGGCCGAACGACCGGAGAACGTCCGGATTGTCCGGCGACCGGTAGTCCCACAGGCTCTGGAGGTACGCTCGCTCCATGCCGAGGGCGCGGGCGCGAAGGGTCAGCTTGACGATCTCGGCGGCCTGCGCAGCCAGCTCGGCGGGCTGGTTCGCCCGGCTGTCGTGGCCGAACTCGGTCAGCCAGACCGGGCGGCGGACCTTGTGCTGCTCCATGACCTGCTGGAGGTAGAGGAGGGCATCGGCGAAGGGTTCGCGGCCCGGATAGCTCGCCGGGTAGCAGTGGAGGCTGACCACGTCGAAACACGGATATTGCGGCCCCGCGAGCTCCGCGCAGGCCATCAGGCGGTCGAAGTAGGTTGGGTAGTCCCCGACCGGCCGGTCGACAGCGCGGATGCCGGGGCTTGCCAGGCCGCCGAGAACGACGCACGACTGGGGGTCGGCCGCCTTGACGGTGCGATAGAAGAGTTTGAGCCAGAACGCGTATTCCTCGACCGGGATGGCTTCCATTTCATTGAGGAACTCGTAGCAGCGGACGGGTCGGCGCAGACCCCGAAGATCCAGCAGTCCGTCCCCGTCATAGCGTTCCACGAACGCCGTCACGAAGCGGGCGAAGGCCGGTGCCTGATCCCGGCGCGGAAGGCCCAGCGACCAGCCTTCGCCGGCGGCATCGTTTGCAGCCCACGCGGGGATGACCCAGCACAGACCCAGAAGATCCACCCCCGCCTCCTCGGCGCGGCGGGCCATGTCGTCCGACAGGCTGAAATCGTACGGCTGCCCCTGCGTTGGTTCGACGCGCTGCCACGACATAAAGAGATCGCGGACGTGCGCGACGCCGAGGTCCCGCGCCAGCCGGAAGTAAATGGCTCGATCCTCCGCCGTCGTCTTCGCGGAGACCCACCGTCCGCCGTAATCGCTGTGGCCGAGCTGCATGTTGACGCCGATCCAACGATTTTGCGTCGGCTGGCAGCCGGGAATGCCAAGCGCGACGGCAACCAACCAACCGAGGAGGGGCATCCGCCCCGTGGGAGCCGTACACGAACAGGATCGGGGCAATGGACAGCGGCACATCGACTATGCATCGGCAGGCGACAGTTGTGGGCGCAATAAAAAGCCTGGTCGCGTTGGGATGCGTCGAGGGGGGACGACCCATCCGTGTGGGGGCGACCAGGCATAATCGCGAGGCCGACCTTGATCGGCGCACTGCGAGCCGATCCGGTCAAAGCCATGTGTATCTTCACCGGTAGCACTGAGAATGTCAAGAGTCGCTGTGTCTTATTGTGATAGGAGCGACAGAGTGAGAACTGTTCGTACGCCTTCAGTGACGCGGCGCGGGCGCGGGGCGAACGTCGGATTCTCTGGGAGCTCCCAGCGAAGACGGTCGGGCCCGCGACGACGGGCCTGCGAGCAGCGATCGGACCGCTCAGGACGCGACCACGATATGCCGATAACCTGTATATTATGAAAAACTCTGCAGTTGCATGATGCAACGACGGAAAAGTGAGAAAGCGAAGAACCGGCAAAGCGAAAAAACATGTTCGGATGGCCGTATCGGACATGCGCCGGTAGTGCGGTAGTGAGGGCACTACATCTTCAGATGTTTTTCGTTTTCTCGCTTTCTCGTTTTCTCGCTTTTCAGCATTGCCGTATGCAACGTTGGGGCAAGGGCCGGTTTCCGTTGCCTGCGGGAGGTTGACCGTGGAGAAGGCCGTCGCGCTGGTGAGCGGTGGATTGAAGAGTGCCGTCATGGTGGCCCTGGAGAGGAGCCGCCACGATCTGCTGCTCGTCCATGTGCAGGCCGGAACGCGGGTCGCCGCCGCCGAACAGGCGGCCTTCGCCCGCTTGTGCCGGGCATTGAACATGCCGCGGCAGATCATCGTGCCATTGCCCCATGTGGCCCAGCTCAGCGGAGAACCCCTGATGGAGTCCGAGGCGACGGCCGGGGATGCGCCGTCGCAACCGGGCTGGGGAGACGGATATATTCCCGGCCTGATGGCGACGATGCTGGATGTCGCCCTGCTGTGCGCGATTCGTTCGGGCGCGGGCCGCATCCTGGTCGGGACGTGCGAACTGCCCGACCCGCAACAGCCCCTCGACCAGAGCCCGCCGGACCAGCGGAGGGAGTATCTTCAGATCTTCAACGACCTGGCGGCGGCGGCGCTGCCCGGCGCCGTCGCCCCTCGCGTTCATGCGCCGCTGATGGACCTGTCGCTGGAGGAGATCGTCAGGCTGGGCCGGCGCCTCAATGCGCCGCTGGCGGATGCGTGGTCGTGCCTGACGGCCGGCGACGCCGCGTGCGGCGAATGTTCGGCATGCCGGCGACGCGCGGCGGCGTTTGCGCAGGCGGGCCTGCCGGACCCGGCGCTGGAGACGGCGCGGGCGACGTAGCGACGCGCTGCGGCAGGGTGCTTCCGGGGTCGCAAGGTCCGTCGGCGCTAGCGGGTTACGTCGGCGTCAGGCAGGGGACGATTCGCTCGCGATCGCGGGGATAGACGACCTGATCGCCGTTCGCCTTGATCCACTCGACGGCACGCCGGACGATCTCCGGATCGAACTGGCTTCCGGCGCATCGCTCGAGCTCGGCGATGACGTGGGTGAGCGGGTAGCTGTTCTTGTAGCTTCGGACGGAAAGCATGGCATCGAGGGCGTCGGCGACGTGCAGGATGCGCGCGCCGAGGGGAATGGACTCGCCCGCGAGGTTCGCGGGATAGCCGCGCCCGTCCCATCGTTCGTGGTGATGGAGGATGATGGGGATCTCGGCCCGCAGGAAGCTGATGTGTTCGAGGATCTGCACGCCCATGACGGGGTGGCGCTTCACGAGCGCGAATTCCTCGTCGGTCAGCCGGTCGGGCTTCGTCAGGATCGAGTCGGGCACGCCGATCTTGCCGACGTCGTGCAGGATGGCGGCGATGCTGATCGTGTCCACCTGGGCCGCGGGGAGGTCGAGGTGCCGGGCGAAGGCAGAGGCGTAGTGGGCGACGGTCAGCGAGTGCTTTTCGGTGTAGGGGTCCTTGGCTTCGACGGCGGCGACGATCGCGCGCGTGGATTCGAGATAGGCCTGCTTCAGGTGCACCTCGAGGCTCTGGAACCGGCGGCGCATTTCGAGGATGCCGGGCAGATCGGGCCGCAGCGCCTCGGGGTCGCGCGGGGCCAGTTCGCTCCAGGAGACGACCGCGTTGCCGCCCCGGGCCTTGGCCTCGGCGAGGGCCTCGCCCGAGCGGCGGAGTAGGTCGGCCTCGTTCTCGATGAAGCCGCTCTCGCATTCGGCGAGGCCGATGCTGATCTGGCAGCGGATCTCGTTTCCGTGGCAGTCGAACGGCGCGCGGCCGATGGCCTGAATGCAGCGGTCCGCCAGGCTCCGGGCGGATTCCGCCGGGGTGTCGGGCATCGCGATGACGAACTGGTCCCACGCGTAGCGTGCGACGACGTCCGCGGCGCGCGACAACCCGCGCAGCCTGGCCGCCACCTGCTCGAGCAGTCGGTCGCCGCAGATATGGCCGAAGAGTTCGTTGACCGCGCGAAACCGTTGGATGTCCAGCAGCAGGAGGGTGACCGGCTGATTGCTGCGACGGCAGCGGGCCCGCAGCCGCCCGAGTTCCTCGACGAAGGCCCGGTGGCTCATCAGACCGGTCAGCGGGTCGTGCAGCGGCGGCTCCGCGCCGTTGTCCGCCCAGCCTCGGTCGCGGGCGGCGACCACGGCCGCATCGACCATCCGGCGCAGCTCGTCGATGTCGAAGGGCTTTTCGATGTAGTCGAAGGCGCCGCGACGGATGGCCTCCTTGGCGAGCATCGAGGACCCGGCACCGGTGATGAGGATGGTGGGCGTCTGGGGCCGGATCGATCGTATTCGGGCAAGGAGCTCCATACCGGTCATTTCCGGCATGGCGATGTCGGAGACGATGACGGCGATGTCGTGGCGGCAAAGGAGATCGAGGGCCTCGCGAGCGGACGAAGCGGTGAGGCAGCGCCGCGACGGCGAGTCCAGGACGGCGGCGAGCATGGACAGCACCTGCGGTTCGTCGTCGACCACCAGGATTTCCGCAGGCTGTTTGAGCATCCTCTTGAACCGTTTCAATGCCTGTACGCGGCGGCGCACGCCGAGGCGCCTGTTGGATCGGAGTCGGGCGTCCCGTGTAGCATCGTCCGGTCCGGCGTGGTGCTTAAAGCGTATGGGCAGTAATCCTCACGTCGATGCCGCGATCGGTGGACCGATAACCGTCCTGGGGAGAAGATGCCCACGCACGCGGTCCGCGTCGGGCGGACTGCGGTTGGTCGGGGCCGAGCGGTGTCGCGGTCGTCGGCCGGGCGGCGATCGGGAGTGCGTGGAGGTGCAGACATCACAGGCATGGCCGCGTTCGGGATGGCGTTCGCGGGCGACCGCGACGGGATACCGAACGGTCCTCGGGCTGATGAGCGGCACAAGCTGTGACGGCGTTGACGCGGCGCTCGTGGCAATCGGCGGGCGCGGGCTTCGGATGCGCGTCGAGCCGCTCGGGTGCGTGCACACGGCCTATCCGGAGGCACTTCGCCGTCGCCTGCTGGCCGTCATGGCACCGGCGGCGACCCGAACGGAGGAACTGGCGGGGCTTCACGCGGACGTGGGACGCTTCCTGGCCCGGGCGGCCCGGCGTGCGATCGACCGCCTCGGCCGGGGCCGCGGGGTCGATCTGATCGGCTGTCACGGCCAGACGGTCTGTCACCTGCCCGGGCGTGCGGAGGGCCGCGCGGGTCTGCAGATCGGCGAGGCGGCGTTCATTGCGGCCGCCTGCGGTACGCCGGTCGTGTGCGATTTTCGACAGGCGGACTTCGCCGCCGGCGGGCAGGCCGCGCCGCTGGTGCCGTGGACGGACCTTGTGTTGTTCGGCGATCGGCGGTTGTCGCGGGCCATCCAGAACATCGGGGGCATCGCGAACGTGACATACCTTCCGGCCGGTGCCGGGCCGGCGGACGTCGTGGCGTTCGACACGGGACCGGGCAACATGATCATCGATGAGCTCGTGCGTATCGTCACCGGCGGGCGGCGCTCGTATGACCGCGATGGCCGGATGGCGGCGGCGGGCCGGCCGCTTCAGCCCGTACTGGACCGCTGGCTGCGCCATCCGTTTTTCGCGCGCGGCCTGCCGAAGAGCGCCGGGCGCGAGGAGTTCGGGCGGGCGTTCGTGGAGCGGGAACTGCCGCGGCTGCGGGCGGCCTCGAGGCGCGCGGAGGACTGGATCGCGACGGCGACGGCGTTCACGGCCCGCACGATTGCCGAGGCCTACCGACGGTTCCTGCCGGGGCGGGGCGGCGAACGCAGCCGGCGACTCGCGCGGAGGAACGTCTTGACTCCCGTAGACGAAGTCATCGTGGCGGGCGGCGGCGCCGCGAACGCCACGTTGCTGGCCATGCTCGCGGCGGAGCTGCCCGGCACGCCGGTTCGGACGATGGATGCCGTCGGCATTCCCATCGCGGCGAAGGAGGCGATCAGCTTCGCGATGCTGGCGGCGGCGTTCATGGACGGCGTGCCCGCGAACCTGCCGCAGGTGACCGGGGCGCGTCGACCGGCCGTCCTCGGCAAGCTTTGCCTGCCGCCGCAGTGATGCGTTCCCTACGGGTCGCTCAGCAGGAAGTACCACGCGATGGTGCGGAGGTTGAAAAGCAGGTGGATGGCGATCGGAGTCACGAGCGAGCCGCGTCGCTCGTAGAGGCCGCCCAGGATCAGGCCGAAGCCGATCATCGGCACCACGACCTGCGGCTGGCCGTAGTGAGCCGCGCCGAAGACCCCGGCGGAGAGGAACACCGCCCGCCAACGTGAGCCCAGGAGCTGCTTCAGGAACGACTGTACGATGCCGCGGAAGAAGAGTTCCTCCGCGATGGGGGCGATCACGACCGGGCTGATCACCGCCATGACGCGCGCCCAGGCGGGCATCGCGGGCATCCGCAGCGCCTCGAGCACCGGATGATCGGGCAGCGTCTGGAACGGCCGAATCCAGCGAAGGATCCGTTCGGACACGACGAGGAGGCCCGCGCAGAGGGCCATCGCGGCGAGCCATCCGATTACGCCGGCCGTCACGTCCCGACGGACCCCTCGCCCGCGCAGGCCGAAGCCTCGCAACCCGCCGACAAAGCCGCGCGATGCAAACCCCAGGCAGGCCGCCCCGCCGGTGAAGGAGCCCACGGCGGTCGGCACCAGCCGGTCGATCAGCGTCTGCGCCTCGGCGGGCAGGTTCCTTTTCAGGAATGCATCGACGAGCCCCTGGGCCAGCAGCGCCCCGGCAAGGTGGGCGAGCATACAGGCGGGGATGGCCTCCGGGCCGAGGTGACTGGGGCGCTCCGGCGACGGGCGCAGCGGGTCGCCGCGATGCCGCATCCACCACACCAGCCACGCCGCCGCAACGGCCGCACCCAGGGCCACGATCACGCGGTTGGCCCAGATCAGGGGGTATTCGGTGACGGCGAGCGGCGTCGGCAAGGGGCGCGATGTCCTCGTTTTGCGCCGTTTTCGGCAGCGGCTACAATCCGCCTTGGCTCATGAGCACTATATTGGACCGCATTGTGGAAACCAAGCGAGCGGAGGTGGCCGCCGCGCGGGCCGTCCGCCCGCTGGAGGAGGTCCGCGCCGCTGCGGCCGATACGCCGCGGCCCCGCAACTTCTATGCCGCCCTGTCCGCCCCCGCGCCGCGCGGGGTGCACCTCATCGCCGAGATCAAGAGGGCCTCGCCCTCGGCGGGGCTGATCCGCGAGGACTTCGATCCCGTGGCGATCGCCCGGACGTACCACGCCGCCGGCGCCTCGGCGCTCAGCGTGCTGACCGACCGCACCTACTTCCAGGGCGAGCTCGACTTCGTCCGCCGGGTCCGCGAGGCCGTGCCGCTGCCGGTCCTCCGCAAGGACTTCATCGTCGATGCCTACCAGGTGTTCGAGTCGCGGGCGGCCGGCGCCGACGCCATCCTGCTGATCGGCGAGGTCCTCAGTCCGCAGCAGGTCATGGACCTCCTGATCCTCGCGACGGAATTGAACCTGACGACCCTCGTCGAGGTGCATGATGCCGACACGCTGCTGAAGCTCCGGTCGGTGATCGGGTTTCCGCACGGCCGCTACAGCCTGCTGGGGATCAACAACCGCGACCTGCGGACGCAGACGATCGACCTGGGCACGTTCACGCGCCTGGCGGAGATGGCCGAGCCCGGCACGCTGCTTGTCGCCGAGAGCGGCATCCAGTCGCGGGACGACGTGCAGAGGCTGGTCCGGGCCGGGGCTGACGCGCTCCTGATCGGCGAGACGCTCATGCGGGCCCCGGACATCGCGGCGAAGATTCGCGAACTCCTGCCGTGATCGCGCGGGCACCGCAGGTCCGCCCGGCACGGCGACGCCCCACGCGACAATCGTGAAGCCGCAGATGAGGGTCTGCCCCTCGGCCGGCGCGCGCGGCAATCTGATAGCGGGTAACGCATGTGGCGCGGTCCGTTGCGCGGGATCCTTCGTACGGTGTCGAGCCCGATTCTGTGGTATGCTGCGGCGACGTTCCGGACGAACGGAAGACCCGGATCGGGAGGATAGCCATGCGATGGGTACTCGTGAGCGCTCTGGCGGGAGCGGCGGTGGTGACGGCCCTTGCGGCGGGTTGGCCCGAGCGGTCCGTGGCGGCTTCATCGCCGGTCCTTGCGGCGGCCGAAAAGGTCCTCGTGGCGCCCGCGGGGCGCAAACGGGCGCGAAAGCCCGCCGCCTCGCAGCCGGGAACGCAACCGACCACGCAGCCGGCGGCGCGAACGGTGACGATGCGGGGCGTGGTCTTCGAGGACCGCAACACCGACGGCGTCCGGCAGCCGGACGAGCCGGGGCTCAGGGACATGCCCGTGTCCGACGGCCTGACCATCGTGAAGACGCCCGAGGGCGGGGCATTTGAGTTCCAGGTCCGCGAGAAGCTCCGCGGGTCGGTCTTCGTCTGCACGCCGGCGGGATGGCGGGCGTCCCGGCAGTTCTTCGTCATCACGGACTTCGACCGGTACGCCGGGGGGACCCAGCCGGCAGACATCGGCCTGGTCCGCGACCCCGCGCGCAACACCGACCGCTTCTGCTTCGTTCAGCTCAGCGACACCCACGTGACCGAGGCTGCGGACACCGTCGCGACCATGGCGGAGGACCTGGCGGTTGTCGGGCGTCTGTCCGATCGGCCGACCTTCCTCGTGGCGACCGGCGACCTGACGAACGTGGGCAGCAACGTCGGGGAGATGCAGGCGTATGTGAAAGCCACGCGGGAGGCGCGCTACCCGCTCTACAACGTCGTCGGCAACCACGATTACGGCGGCCGGCTCCGCGACACCGAGAACTACGAGCGGCATCTCGGCCCGCCGTACTATTCGTTCGACGTCGGCCCATACCACTTCGTCGCGAAGGACGTGATCGGCCAGAAGCGCGGCACGGCCTTCTACGAGCGCCAGGCGCAGTGGATCGACGACGACCTCCGCATCAACGGGGTCGGCAAGCGGATCGTCGTCTTTCAGCACTACATCCCGACGATCCCCGAGCTGGACTGGTGGGCGGAGCGAAACACGCGGGCCGTCTTCTCCGGGCACTGGCACGGCCGGCGCGAGCGCATCTACAAGGGCATCCTCGACGTCAACAGCTCGACGTTCCGCTTCGGCGGGATCGACCGCAGCCCGCGCGGCTTCCGCGTGATCCACGTCGAGGGCGAGTCGATGCGCTGCGAGTGGCGGCTGGGCAACCAGGTTCGCCGCGCCGAGATCCTGCACCCGCCGCTCGAGGGGACGGTCCGCGGCCGCACGATCCCGATCCGAGCGCTGGCGTACGACAGCGCCGTTCGCGCTACGTCGGCCCGCTATCGGATCACGCAGGATCGCGAGGGCGGTTCGGCCGCCGTCCTGGGCGAAGGCGACCTGTGGCCCGAGGGCTCCTGGTGCTGGGCGGCGCGGTGGTCGGTACCCGAGGGCGCGGCGCCGGGGCCGATGCGGATCCGGGTGGACGTGACCGCCGCCGACGGGGACGTCTGGACGAAGGAGGGGGCGTTCACGCTCGCCGCCGGCCGCGCGCCGACGGCCCGGGCGGGCGATGCGTGGCCGTTCTTCCACAACGATGCCGGCCATCGGGGCCACCTGGCCGCCGGGCCGCAGCCGCCGTTGTCGCTGGCGTGGTCGACCCACGTCGGCGGAACGATCCACATCGCCAGTCCGGTGATCGCCGAAGGCCGCGTCTACGCCGCGACCGGCTTCGACCAGACGCTCGACGACTGCGCGGTGGTGGCGCTTGATCTGGCCGGCGGTCGCATTTTGTGGCGGACGAACGTGGATTCGTCCGTGAAGCACTCGCTGGCGGCGTGGGAGGGCAACATCCTCGCCGTCTCGCAGGCGGCGACGCTCTACTGCCTTGGGCGCGACGGCTATCCGAAGTGGACGGCGTCGCTCGATCGCGGCCGCAGCGACCGCTGGGACATCAGCTTCCCCGTCACCGACGGCAAGACGGTCTACGCGGGCAAGGCGACCGGGTTCGGGGCGTTCGACCTCGCCACGGGTGCGTCGCTCTGGAGGCGCGAGGGCGGCAACGACTGGTGGCCGTCGATCTACTCCGGGCCGAGCCTCGGCACCGGTGCGGTGTACCAGGGGGGACCGTTCGTGCGGGCGCTCGACCCGGCCAGCGGGAAGATCCTCTGGTCGAACAACGAGATGGCGGCCTCGACCGTCGCCGTCGTGCCGGCGGCCGTGACCGAGCGGAGCGATCAGGGCGACCGCCTCTACGTCTTCCACAACCAGAAGACGCTTCGCTGCCTCGACGGCCGGACGGGCAAGCCGATCTGGGAGGGCCGGTTCGACAAGCCGGACGGTACCGGATCGGACATCGTGCCGCTGGGCGACGAGACGGGCACGCCGGCCGTCGGCGACGACATCGTCTGCGTCGGCGGGGCGGAGGTGAAGCTCGGCGAGGAGCGGAACGCCGCGATGCACGGCTTCGACAAGGCCACGGGCCGAATGCGCTGGCGATTCCCGATCCGGGCGGACCTCGCCCCGATGCTGCCGTACAAGCGAAGCTCGCCGACGATCACCAGCTCGCCGGTCATCGTCGGCGAGACGGTCTACTTCGGCGCGAGCGACGGATGGTTCTACGCGCTCAACGCCCGGGACGGGCGGATGGTGTGGCGCTTCTGGTTCGGCCTGCCGGTGGCCTCCACGCCGGCGGTTTCGGGAAACACCGTCATCGTCGCCACATGGGACGGGACGATTCACGCCCTGACGGCGGAGTGACGGTTGACGGCGCGGTCGGCGTTCGTCGCTTCGGTGCTTGCGTCCGCGCACCGCCACGCATTCGCGTGAACGGGGCCGGCTCGTGTCGAGCCGGAACGATATGCAAAACGGTCCGGGCCGACACGGCCCGGCTCTGTTCGTCGTTTCGGGGATCGCGTACACTGGGCCAGGGTACGGGGCAAAACACCGTTACACAGGAGCACAGAATGCGCCGGTGCTGGATTACTCTTATCGCCGTCTTGGTTGCGTGGCCGTCGTTCGTCGCCGGTGAGCCGGCGACGCTCTCGCCCGACGACGTACTCCGTTACAACCGTCATCTCGTCCCGCTGCCGAAGAAGCTCGAAATGACGGCGGCGGTGGACGTGCCGGTCGGCGGCGTGCGGATCGCCTCGGGCGAGGACCACCCCCTGGCCCGACAGGCGGTCAAGGAACTGCAGGAGTGCCTCGGCGGGGCCGGGGCCGAGGGCAACGCCTCGTTTACGCTGACGCTCCGGACGGTCGGGCCGGACGCCGCCGAGTTGCGGGACCTGCCCCATCGCGATCAGGCTTACGTCATCGCACCCGCGGTCCGGGGCGACGGACTGCTGCTGACCGGCGGCGGGCAGCGGGGGCTGTACTACGCGGCGAAGACGGCGCAGCAACTGCTGCGGGCCGGTAGGCGCGACGGCCGCGTGCGGATCCCGCTCGTTCGCATCGCCGACTGGCCCGACCTCGAGGACCGCGGCCTGTGGGGCGGCGACGTGTCGGATCACGTGCGGTGGCTGTCCGACCGCAAGATAAACTATCTCGAGCACATCTCGAGCGTCCGCGTCGACAAGGAAAAGCGCTGCTCGGTCGGTTATCCGCCGTTCAAGCAGCGGATGCTGGATGAGGGCCCCACCTACGGGATCAACGCCGTGCCGGTCATCCTGCACCTGGAGCAGCTCTCCGGTTCGGGCATCTTCGAGGCCTACCCGGAGCTCCGCGGCAAGGACGGCCGCGAGGGGACGATCTGCTACGCCAACCCGACGTTCGCGGACGTCCTGGCGGAGTGGCTGTTGCTGTGGCGGAGCAGGCCCGGCGTGACCGAGGTGGACGTGTGGATGACGGAGAACCTCGCCGGCCAGAAGGGGTGCCAGTGCGCGGGCTGCCGCGACACGGACCGCAACGTGATGGAGGTCCGGGCGATCCTGGCGGCCTGGAAGAAGGCCCTCCGAAAGGAGCCGAGCCTGACGATTCGCGTCCTCACCAGCGAGGAGACGGAGAAGAGCAATCCGGCGGTCTTCGCGGAGCTGCCGAAGGACGTGAAGATCTGGTACTACCACAGCCTCTTCACGTACAACACGACCGAGGAGCGGATGATCCGACCCTACCTCGTCAACGCCGTCAAGGAGGGACGATGGATCGGCGTCTGCTGCAACCTGTGCGCCCGCGTCGGGTTCTGGCAGCCGTTCACCGGGGCGCACTTCATCCACTATCGGATGAACGAGTTCGTCAGCAAGGGGCTCGCGGGGCTGCTGGGATACGCCACGCCCACGATCTGCCACACGCGGTTCAACACCGAGGCGGCGGCGGAGTGGTCGTGGAACGCCAGGGGCCGCTCGCCGCGCGAGTTCGCCGTCGCCTGGGCCGTGCGGCAGGGCATGAAGGACCCGGAGAAGTTCGCCGATTGGTCGGACACGCTCGGCCCCGTGGCGTGGGACATCTACGGCAGCGACTGGCCCTCCGGCGAGAAGCGAAAGAACCCCGGGACGGCGGCCGGCCTGCTACAGCAGGGCAAGCTGCCCGAGCTGGGGAGTTCGCTCTGGGGCCTGTATCCCATGCCCTGGGGCGACATCAAGTCTGTGGAACAACTGACGGGCAACGCCGCCAAGGCGGACCGGGCCCTTCAACTGGCCCGCGAGCTGGGCGACACGTCGCTCATCGAGGAGAGCCTCGTGGTGCAGGGCTACAGCCGGGCCCTCGTGCACCTCTGGCAGCTCAAGCAACTGGTCAGGGACGGCCGGGTGGCCGACGCGAAGAAGGCCGAGGCACGCGACCACTTCGCCGGGTATCTTGCCGCCCTGCGGCAGGCCGGGGACGCCTTGGCCAGGTGGGAGGCCACGCTTCCGACCGGCGACGGGAAAAGCCGCTACACCGCTGCGGTGGTGAAGGACATCGGCGAGATGATCGAGGAGATGCGGGGCGTGGCCGCGTCGCTGGGGTGCGAGCCGAGGTGATGAGAGCCGGTCAGCGCTTCGCCACCGGCACATCCGCGACCCAGCCGTGCCGTCCGCCGCGGGTTGACGCAACGGCCCCGGCAGGGGTGCCGCCAACAGGAGCCGTCGCATGGCCATTGACGCAGCCGTCTGGAAGCGAATCACGCTGATCGAAGGGGACATCACCCGGCAGTCGGTCGATGCCATCGTCAACGCCGCCAATGAATCCCTGCTCGGCGGCGGCGGCGTGGACGGCGCCATCCACCGTGCGGCCGGACGCGAGCTGCTCGCCGAGTGTCGAACGCTCGGCGGCTGCCCGACCGGATCGGCGCGGATCACCGGGGGGTATCGGCTTCCGGCGAAATACGTCATCCATGCCGTCGGCCCGGTCTACCGCGACGGGCGATCGGGCGAGCCGGAGGCGCTCGCCGGCTGCTATCGGACGGCGATGGACCTCGCCGACGAGCACGGGTGCCGCACCATTGCGTTCCCGGCGATCAGTTGCGGCGTGTACGGCTATCCGATGGCCGACGCCGCGCGGATCGCGCTGACCACCGTCGCCGAGCGACTGTCCGCCGGCAGCGGCGTGCAGGAGGTCCGGTTCGTCCTCTTCGGGCGTGCGGCGTTCGAGGTTTTCGAGGGGGTATACCGGCGGCTGGCGGGCGGCGAAGCGGGGTCGCGAGAATCATGACCGGGGCCGCCGCGACGCGACGTCACGCGGCCGGACGTTGGGGCTCGTTATTCCACGTCAAGAATGAGGTCGTCATCGCGGCCGATCAGGCTGCGGCCGGGGGGGACGACGACGAACTCGTCCTCCGGCCAGTCGCCGTCGAGGAACTTCTTGAGCAGTCGCAGGTTGCCGTCCAGCCGTTCGAAGCTCCAGCCCTTCTCCCGGGCCTCTCGCTCGACCTGCTCGGCGTAACGGAGCTCGACGCCGACGCCGGTGTCGATGAACGTCAGGCGGTCGTAGTTCTGCTGCCAGGAGGCGATTGACTGCCAGATGAAGTCGGCGTTCTCCTTGCCGTACTCTCGGACATACTCCTCGTACGTCTTGTCGAGGCCGAGTCTGGCCATGACGCTCCGAGGCTCGCCGGCGAACTGCCGCTCGATCCAGCCGCTGGTGCGGAAGTACGTGCCGGGGTGCGTGTCGAAGTAGTCGCGATAGCGTTCCTTGCTGCCGAGGAAGAAGGTGATGCAGTCGTGCGCCCGCGGGATGACGAGGGGAATCGCCGGGGCTCGCAGGCCGGCCACGCCGTCGCTGCAGCGGGCATAGCCCAGGAGAATCGCCTGATATCGCGAGGGATCGACAGCGTCGATGCGGTCCTGAATGCGGCTGCGCATGTCGCCGCGCTCGATGTCGTGAAGCCCCTTCGGGAGGAACTCCAGGTCGACGATATGCCGCGCTTGGGCCGCGAGCAGGCAGAACTCGCGGAAGGCGATCTCGCAGGCAATCAGCTTGAGCCGTTTGGGTTCGGCTGCGGCGGATCCGAGCATTCGTTTCCCCCGGGGGGCTCCGCGTCCAAAAGCGCGTAGCGCGCACCGCACCGCCGTGCGCGCTCCGCAACCGGGAAAAGCGTCATGCGGGCACCCCCGCTTCCGGGATGCCGTGCCGTCGGTGTTGCTCAACGGGCTTCGGCCGGTCGCGTGGGATACTGGTCAGCCGTCCACGCCGTGGCGCTGTCTGTCTGGCCGGACCCGTTTCGGACGACCGGGCCCCGGGGGGCCCGCCGGTCGCCGCCGGCGCGATCAGCGTTTCTTCTTGGGGGGCTTGGCCACGCCGAGGATCGCGTCCTTGCAGGCCTTCGACACGCGGAAGCGGACCACCCGCTTGGCCGGGATCTTGATCTGCTCGCCCGTCGCCGGGTTGCGGCCCATTCGCGCCTTGCGGTTCACCAGCACCAGCTTGCCGAGGCCCGGGAGGGTGAACATGTTCTTGGCCTCGCGATAAGCCAGCGTCGCCAGCTCCTCGAGATAGAGGCGCGACTGTTTCTTGGTGATTCCCGCCTTCTCGGCCAGATAGGCGGCAATCGCCGACTTCGACATCTTCGCGGACTTTGCCATAGAAATCCTCCTTGACGGACCTGTTTCCTGCAGGTCCATGGCGCAGGAGGCTACCGGCCCTTTGCGAAAAAGTCAATACTGTATTGGCTTTTTTTGTCACGCCCCGTTCGGGCCGCCCGAAAATCGCAGTTTTTCAATGGTTTTGCGGCGGTTTTTGCCGCGGAGATTGCTGTCCGCCGAGCTCCGGCCGATTCTTTTTTCGCGGTTTTTCGCCGATTTCCGCACGGCCTTCGCTTGCGTGCCGGCGTGGCCGAAGGGCCGCCCCCGGCCGATCCGGGACCGAAGGTCGCCGGTCCGCCTCAGTCGCCGGCGGCGAAGCGAGCCCGCCGTTCCCGCTTGCGTCGGCTGCGGAGCTGCTTGGCCTTCAGCCGACGCTCCGTCGCGGCACGGCCGGGGCGAGTGGGCCTTCGGCGCTTGCGGGGCGTCAGGGCGGCGGCGATCAGTTCCGCCAGGCGTTCGACGGCCCCCCGTCGGTTCGCCGCCTGCGTGCGGAACCGCCGACAGACCACCCGGAGAAGTCCCATCGAGTCGATGCGGTTGCGGCAATAGGCCCGAATGCGGGCCTTCTGTTCGTCCGAGAGTGATCGGCTGCGTTCGAGGTCGAACCAGAGCGTGGCGGATGTGTTGACCTTGTTGACGTTCTGGCCGCCCGGCCCGTCACTGCGGGCGAACGTGAATGTCCATTCGCCGGGGTCGATCAGTACGCCCGGGGCCATCTGGATGGGCACGTCGCGACTCCCGATTCGGACGGACCGCGGAAACGGCCGCGGGTCCGTACGCTCTTCTTATACTTCGTGGTTGCATAACGCAACGACGGAGAGGCAAGAAAGCTGCGGCGAAACGCCGTCAGGGGATCGCGTTCCTGGCCTTCTCCACCGCGCGAGTGGCGGTTGCCCCCGCGCTTTCGACATACGGCTTCGCCTGCTCAATCGCGCGAGTGGCGGCCGCCTTGCCCTTCTCCAGGTACGGTTCGGCCCGATCGGCGGCCTGCGTGGCGGCCGCCTTGCCCCGCTCGATCGCCTGTTCGGCCTTGGCGCGGCCGAGGTCTGCGGCGCGGCCGGCCGCTTCCTTCGCCTGCCCGGCGATCACGCGGGCGGTCCTCTGCGCATCCTCCGCGATCTGTGTGGTGACCCGACGGGCGGCGTCGGTCACCTCTTTCGCCTCGCTCGCGGCCTTCTCCACCTGCTCTTCACGGCAGGCGGCGAGCATCAGCCCGATCGCCGCGGCGCCGATCCACATGGCTCGATTCATGTCCAGACTCCCGTCGATGCCCGCACGATGATATTCCCGGATTTCTGATTCTCCAGGCACGCTTTTCCGAGAACGATCCGGCCGCGTTTGGGCGTTTCTGGATATCCGCTTCGCGCCATCCATCGACCGTCAGCGCCTGTGGACTGCGGTGGCAACGCCACCGCTTTGGCTCGGACGGTCTGCCGCA
>CAZTVU010000099.1:0-16087 GCA_964617025.1 uncultured Planctomycetales bacterium
TCCGTCAGTCCAACACCGTCCCGCAAGCCCTCGCGCAGGCCGCTATTCTTCAATCGAAAGACCAAGCCGTCGGGCTTCGCTCTTGCCGTGCTTGATCCACGTAGCCACGTCCTTCGCCTGAACTCCGGGGAGATGTTTGCAGGGCGTGCCCGCCTGAGAGTAGTTGGCCCACACATCATCGGTGGGTCGCGCGATGTGACGCATTTCGCCCGTGGTCAAGTTGTATACGTAAATCGCGCGGCCCCTATAGTCGTGGAGTTTGACAAGGCACTTCACCTTACCTGGCTCTGTACCGACCAATCGAGCGGTTCGGGCTGCTTCCTCGCCGCGCGGGGCGGCCCCTGCTTCGGCCCAAGGGTCAAATGGAGGTACCATTCGCATCTCCCTTCTGTTGAACACCACCGAAAACCCAAAGCCCCAGCCGCCCGCCGGACTTCGGCGTAGCCAAAGGCTGAGGTGATGATCGATTGCGGGCAACACATGTTGGGCGCCTGCAGTGGATTGTACCGATTGGCTCGCCCCGCAACAAGGTGGAGCTGTCCTGGTTCAGCCTGAAATGGAGAACCAGCCTTCCTGAGATACACCTGGAGTTTTGCAAAGGTGCTGGGACGGGCGCAAACGCTACACGTAGCCGCCAGATCGGCGGCATCGGTGGCGCCGGCGAGGATCCTTCGGCGCAAAGGACCGACGGTCGAGTCACAACGGCATCGGTCAATGCCAGACGGCTCCAAGACGCTCAAATACGGCCTGTTGTGCGATGCTATCCGCGAGTGGGTCCGGTTCACGCGGACGGTCATCTGCCCGGGAAAACTCGGCATAGCCCACGCACTGGGCGTGCCGGCGACTGCGGCCTTCACTCGACCGTCACACATAGTATCGGCCCGAAAACGCAATTTGCAAAAGTCCAGTAAGAACTACGATTGATTCGCGGGAGCGCCTTTGGTAGGAGTCACACACAGTCCCGAAGCCGATTGATGTCATGGCCGCCAATGGCGACCAGGTTCCGCGTGATCTTCGCAGCGTCCCAGTCCCACCAGCGGATCTCCAACAGCGCTTGGATCGTTTTATCATCGAAGCGAGCGCGGATGATCCGGGCTGGATTACCTCCGACGATGTGGTAGGGTGGTACGTCCTTCGTCACCACAGAGCGTGTCCCGACGACGGCGCCGTCGCCGATCCGAAGGCCCGGCATGATAAGGCTGTCGTAACCGAGCCAGACATCGTTGCCGATCACGGTGTCGCCGTGGTTGGGAAATGAGTAGTCGGCAGGCACACCCTGTTCCCAGCCGTTTCCGAAGACCGGGAACGGATAGCTCGAAAACGCCCGGAGGTTGTGGTTGCCCCCGTTCATGATGAACTTCACACCAGCGGCGATTGCGCAGAACTTTCCGATGATGAGCTTGTCACCGATGAAATCGAAGTGGTAAAGCACGTTCGCCTCGAAGTTCTCCACGCCCCCAGGGTCGTCATAGTAGGTGTAGTCGCCAACTACGATGTTGGGACGCGTGATATGGTTCTTCAGGTACGCGAGGCGCGGCTGCTCTGGCATGGGGAACGGGGTGCTCGGGTCGGGACCACATGGAAGAATCGGCATCGTCGTAGTTCTCGCAAGACTGTTACCTACAACGCATCTGGGAGTCGAGGTGTCAATCGCACTCGTCACGTTCGGCGCAGATACGCGATTCCCCTCGCAAGCCTGGTACATCATCCTCGGCCCTTATACAAGAGGCAAGACCTTGCCAACGCGCCGACGAGGCGACCTGTACCCGCTCAAAACTCGAACGGCGTCGAGTTCACAGTCGTCCGTTTCTCCTTCGGCATGAAGTGGATGTACCGCCGGGTCGTCTTCGGGTCCAGATGCCCGACGAACGCCGCGATCTGATCCCATGTCTTGCCCTGCGCGACCAGGATCGAGATGAACGAGTGCCTCAAGGCGTGATAGCCGTCCAACCGTTCGAAGTCCGTCCCCTCCACCAGCTTCTCGAACAACCTGTCCGCCTTGTTGCATCGCCGCTGCTCCAGCGTCCGCTTGCCGTTGCCTTTCCACCGCGCATTGACCCCCGTTTAGTTCATGTCGTCGAAGATGGGAAACAGGATCTTGCAGCCCTTCGGCAGCTTCTTGACGTGCGCCTCCAACGCCTTCGCTACCGAGTCCTTCAACTCGACGGTCAGTTGTGCCTCCGTCAGTCCGCGCTCCCGCGCGCCTTTCTTGCTCGTGATGGTCAGCGTGCCCTTCACGTAATCCGTCGGCTTGAGCCGCACAAGCTGTATGCGCCGCATCCCGGTGGAGTAGACGAGTTGGATCGGCAGAAGCCTCTCGGGCATCTTCTCCCCCGTCTTCTTCACGAGCTTGTTGATCTCGTCGAGATCGAGAACCCACCGCGTCATCAGGTCGCCCTGTTCCGCCTTCGGCGTGCGGGCCAACAGGCGGTTGATCTCTTCCGAGGGCAAAAACGGCTTGACGGTCGCGCTACCCCGCGACGGGATCGTGAAGGGATGTGATGTCGGCAAGGACGACTTTCGTGTCATGGCCCAGTTTGATGGCAGATTTGAGCGACTTGAAGTCAGCGCGGATGGTTCCGTGGCTGACATGCCGCTTGGCGACGGCGGCTTTCTTCTTCTCCCGCTTCGCTGGTTTCGCGTCAGCCTCGGGGCCACCACGATTGACCTTCCGCTGCCTGGCGGTGCTTTCCTGTTCCCGCTTTTGTTTGAACTTGGCCATGTCGTTGTCGGTCAGGCTCATCACCCGGTCGTTGCCCAAAACTCTGATGAAGTGGTCCAGGTGGATGCGGGTGCCTTCGAGATGGCCGGGTGTCCGATCCGTGCATCGAAGGTGGTCGATAAAGGCGTCACGGAGTTCCGAGAGGATCAGCGGGTTATCGTCGGCGGGCTTCGCCAGCAGGTGTCCAATCTCGGGGGAGCCGAACAGGACATCCAGGATGGGTTGACCATTGGCGGGCAGTTTGGAGGCGAGGGCGCTCTTGCCCTTGCGGATTCGGGCGAGTTGATCCTCCGCTATCCTGTTTGATCTGCTTGGCTTCGGCCTCGTTGTCCGTCCCGAGGGATTTGACGTGTTGCTTGCCTTTCCACCAGAAGATGAGGGAGTAAACGCCGTTTCGTACTCGTCAGGACGCCATGACCTTGATCCTTCGCAGCCCAACCGCCAGGGAGCACGTCGGCGTTCCGTTGGCTAACCGTTGTCAAACCGTTGGCGCGAAGCATGATAAGCGAAACAGGACTCACGCCATGGTCTGACGTAAGTCCCTTATCTAGTTGGGTTTAATGAATCGGGGCGACTGGATTTGAACCAGCGACCTCTTGACCCCCAGTCAAGCGCTCTGGGCCAGGCTGAGCTACGCCCCGGTCACACGGTCTCTCGTCGGCGACGACCGCCCGTCGACTTCCCTTGTTTGCCGTCGGAGGCAATTACATGCGGTTCGTCATGGGGTGTCAAGCGGCGGATTGTCGGGCGTCCGCCGATGCGGCCGGCAAACGATATGGTCTTGAGGTAACGATAGCTCCCCGAAATCTTTCGCCGCCACCGGAGCTTCTGCGGCCGCCGCCGCGCGGCTGCGACGGGTGAATCCAAGCCCCCTGCCGGCCCGCCGGGTTTGTGTCGCCGCCGGGCCTGCGTCACAATCCGTCGCCATGCCGAGCCGTCCCGATGCGACAGCCTCCCCGCCGGTCACCCGACGGGAGATCCTGGGGTGGTGCTTCTACGACGTTGCCGATTCGGCGTTCACCACCGTTATCGTCACCGTGGTCTTCGCGAACTACTTCAAGAAGGTGGTCGTTGTCGATCCCGGCCGGGGTGATTTCCTCTGGGGCCTCGGGGCCTCCATCTCCGAAGTGGTCGTCGCCCTCGTCGCCCCCGTTCTCGGCGCCATCGCAGACTACTCCGGCAGCCGCAAGAAGTTCCTCGCCGCCTGCGCCCTGATGATGATCCTCTTTACGGCGTCGCTCTGGTTCGTCGGCCCGGGGATGGCCGCCGTCGGCCTGATACTCTACATCATGGCCAACGTCGGCTTCAGCGGCGGCGGCGTCTTCATCGACAGCTTCCTGCCCGGCATCTCCAACGAATCGAACGCCGGCCGCATCTCCGGACTCAAGTGGGCGATGGGCTACGCCAGCGGCCTGGTCGCGCTGGCCCTGTGCTACCCGCTGGCGACGAGCGTGGTGGACAACCCGACGAACGAACAGGTCGCCCGCGCGAGGCTCATCCCGGTCGTCATCGCCGCATACTACGCCGTCGCCGTCGTCCCGACATTCCTCTTCCTCCGTGAGCGAAGCGTCAAACGTCCGCTGCCTCCGGGTGAAAGCTACCTCACCGTCGGCTTTCGCCAACTCGCGGAGACGTTCCGAAACGTCCGCCGCTACAAGGAGCTGGTCAAGCTCCTCGTCGCCTTCCTGGTCTACAACGACGGCATCGTCACCGTGATCGCCTTCTCCGCGGTGTACGCCACCGAGACGATCGGGTTTTCCACCGCCGACGTCACCGTCCTCTTCATCGGCCTCAATGTGATCGCCCTCCTGGGCGCGCTGGCCTTCGGATGGCTGGCGGACCGCATCGGCCAGAAGCGTGCCATCCTGATCTCGCTCGTCCTCTGGACCGCCTCCACGGTCATCTCCTACCTGGCGTACTCGAAGGAGACCTTCTACATAGCCGCCGCGCTCGCCGGCATCGGCATGGGCTCCTGCCAGTCGGTCACGCGCAGCCTCGTGGCCCTGTTCACCCCAAAGGAGAAGGCGTCCGAGTTCTACGGATTCCTCGGCGTCGCCGGCAAAGCGATGGCGTTCCTCGGCCCGCTCGTGTTCGGCACACTCTCCCGCGCGACCGGCAGCCAACGGCCCGCAATCCTTGCCATCGGGGCCTTCTTCGTGGCGGGAATGGCCCTCTTGTCCCTTGTGAACGAGCGACGAGGCAAAGAAGCGGCGATGTCGCCGGCCTCGCGATCCGGGGCCCGCACGGACACGTGAGGCGGTTCTTTCAGCGATCGGGAGCGGATGTCGTCATCGAACCCTCGATGGTCACCTCCGGCCGCTGGCGCAGCACGGCGCGGAGCATCTCCTCGTATTCCCGCGCCGAGCCGGCGGCCCCGGGTTCCTTCCACCAACTTCCGTGATACCGGTATCGCACGCGGCCCCGCTCCGGCTTCAAACGCATGTACGTGTTGAACGTGTCTTCGCCGAATGCCACGATGCGGTCAGGGTCGGCCAACACGCCCAGGCCCAGGTTTCCCTGACGCGGCACCTCGCGATCGCCGAGGGCCTGACGGCCCCACCGCGCGAGGATGCCCGCCGCCCGATCCTCGATCAACGTCGTGTCATCCTGTCTCGGGAGGCCCGTGACGATCTCCGGCATCGGCGAGCCGGGATAGGGCCGAACGAGGATGTCCGCCTCGCCCCACCGCTGGCCGGCGAAGATGCTCATGCGGACGTTCAGGTCGTAATGCGGGGCCCTGTTCGACGTGATCGCCTGCCGCGACAGATCCGGCAGGGGCCCCGGCTGCCAATAGACGTATTCGAGATCGACCACCGCCCGCACGGGACCGGCCGCGCGGATGCGATAGTCCTTCATCACGTTGGTGACCTTTTCGATCCGGCCGTTGATCCACGCCCCAAATCCGCCGATTCCCAGCGCCCGGCCGACCTTGAGCACATCCACCCCATACTCGTTCTCGATCTGGTGCGACACGCCCGGCGTCGCCCAGGCATCCAGCGACAGGATCGGCCGCGTCTTGCCGAATATGTCCATCGCGTTGTCCGCATTCCAGTAGATGCGGTAGGCCATGACGTCCGATTCCCACCCCACGCCGTCATAGCCCTTCAGCGACATGCGGGCATACGCGCGCCGCGCCGGCTTGAACCCGGCCGGCGCCGACGCCAGCGCATACCGCCGCGACTCGCCCGGCCGGAGACTGACCACGAAGGCCAGCTCGTCGGTTGTACCGTTGCCGTTCAGATCGTCGCGCTGAACGGCGAGCGTGTCATTCCCAACCAGCGCGAGGTCCCCGGGGCCCAGGTGCTCCATCAACGGCGTCCAGGCCAGGACGACGGGTGCATCCACCCACGAGTCCGCCGTCGGGTTGCGAACGGTGATGATCACCGGACCTGCAACCGCCGCCGGCGTAGCCAGCACAAGGACCGCCAGGATCCCGCGTGAGAACATGCATTCCTCCCGGTAAGGAACACCCCGCCGCCGCGCGGGGATCGCGACTGCACGATGCGAAACCGTCGAAGCGATTGCATTATTGGCCCGTCCCCCGGCCCGGTCAACGCGATGCGCCCGCCGACCAAAGGCGGCGGCCATGTCATCCACGCGACGGGCATCGACCGCCTCCGGCACGCGGGACTTCCGACCCGCAATAGCGAATCGGACTCGCTGGGCCTATAATCCCGGCGTTTTGCCCAAGGCGGCAACCGAGGCGACGGTCACGCGACACCGCGGCGTCCGTCGTGCCAACGCCGACGCGGAGAACACGGCATGACAGGCTCAGACGCCGAAGCGGCCCGACGGGCCGCCCGACACACCGTTCTGATCGTGGACGACAATCCGCAGAACCTTGAGTTGCTCGAGGCATACATGGATGAGATGCCCGAGGTCCGGCCGGTGACGGCGACCAACGGCATCGAGGCCCTGGAGGCGATACCGATCGAGCAGCCGGACCTGATCCTGCTCGATGTGATGATGCCGCGAATGTCCGGCTTTGAGGTGTGCAAGCACGTGAAGGGAGATCCGCACACGCGGGACATTCCCATCCTGATGGTCACCGCTCTGGATGAACTGGGCGACGAGGAGCGCGCCCGCGAGTGCGGGGCGGACGGGTTCATCACCAAGCCGGTCAACCGCACAGAGCTCGCCGCCCGTGTTCGCGCTCTGTTGACGCGGCGGCAGTTCACGACCGACCGTCCGTCGGGCCCCGGCTCGTCGGACAGGAAGCCCCCCAGACCCGGCAAGGAGCAGGCCTGATGCAGCGCGTATCCCGACCGAATTCCTCCCGGCGTACCAGCCGTCCCCGGCGGACGTGCCGACCGCTGCCGGCTCTTGCGGCGGCCGTTCTGGCAATCGCGTCGCCCGTCGCATTGTCGGCCGCGGCCCCGGCGACGCAGCCGGCCGACCGGCCCCTGAGCGCCCTTCAGTTGATCGTAGACCGGCCCGACGAACGGGTGGCCGTTCTGTCCAACGGGCTCACGCTCATCCTGAAGGCGCATCGGACCGCGCCGGTCGTGGCCGTGCGCATGTACTGCAAGACCGGCAGCATCTACGAACAGGAATACGCCGGGGCGGGAATCAGCCACCTGTTCGAACACCTTCTCCACGGCGGCGCGACGACCACCCGGTCCGAGGCCGAGTCCGAGCGGATTCTGGCTCAGATCGGCCAGAACACGAACGCCTTCACCAGCTACGCCACGACGTGCTATTTCATCAACACGAGCCGCGAGAACCTTCAGGCCGCCGTGAACCTCCTCGGCGACTGGATCACGCGGCCCGCCTTCCCGGAGGAGGCCTTCAAGCGGGAATGGGGCGTGGTGCAGCGCGAGCTGGAGCGCGACGTCGATGATCCCGACCGCCAGTTGCACTACACGATGATGGAGACGATGTATCTCCGCCATCCACTGCGCTTTCCGGTCATCGGCCACAAGCAGGCCGTCCAGAGCCTTACCAAGAGCGACATCGTCGCCTACTACCACCGCATGTACGTGCCGGACAACGTGATCGTGTCGATCGCCGGCGACCTCGATCTCAACGTCGCCACCGGCATCGTCGCAAAGGAGTTCGCCTCGTTTGAGCGCCGCCCCGTCCGCACGATCACGCTGCCCGAAGAACCCGAGATGACCACGCCGCGCAGCGCCGTCCGCCGAATGAACACTCAGGCCGCGATGTTGCGGCTGGCGTGGCCGACGATCCGCCTGACGGACCCCGACCTGTACGCCCTCGACCTCCTGAGCTTCGTCCTGACGCAGGGCGAGAGCGCACGACTTTCGCGTACGCTGGTCCGAGAGCAGCAACTGGCGTACTCGATCGACAGCTACAGTTGGACGCCCGACTACGCACGCGGCCTGTTCGTGCTGTCGGCCCGGCTGGACCCGAAGAACGTCGAGCCGGTGACGGCGGCCGTCTGGACGGAGATCCGCCGGCTGCAGGCCGAACTCGTGTCCGACGAGGAGCTGTCCCAGGCCAAGCGGCAGAAGGTCGCCGAGCACGTCTTCGCCCGGCAGACCGCCGAGCAGATCGCCGGAGCAATGGCCGAAGACTTCATTGCAACGGGCGACGTCCACTTCAGCGACAACTACGTGGCGCGGATCCAGGAGGTCTCGCCGGAGCAGGTCCGCGAGGCGGCGCGCCGATACCTGCGCCCCGAGCGCACCGGCACCATCGCCGTCCTGCCGCGCGGCGAGGCCGCGCCGGAGACCCAGCCTCTCGCCGAGCGGACGCAGCCCCCGCGAAAGATCACGCTCGACAACGGGCTTCGCGTCGTCCTTCGGCGAGACCCCTCCGCCGCGCTGGTGTCCATGCAGATGTACTGCCTTGGCGGCCTCATCTGCGAAGACCCCGCCCGCAACGGCATCAGCAACCTGGTGGGCGAGCTCCTTCTGCGCGGCACGAAGACCCGATCGGCCGAGCAGATCGCCCGCTTCTTCGATTCGCGGGGGGCCGTCGTCGAGGGCGGCAGCGGCATCAACACCTTCTTCGTGCGGTGCGAGATCCTCCGCGAGGACTTCGACGAGGCGATTGAGGTCTTCGCCGATGTCGTGCAGAACCCCGCATTCGCCCCCGACGAGCTGGAGCGGATTCGCCCGCGGATCCTCGACGCCATCTCACGCATCGACGAATCGTGGCGGACCGAACTCGACGCCTACTTCCGCGGGCGGTTCTTCACGCACAGCCCCTACCGCATGCTCTCGATCGGCAGCGCCGAGCCCGTGCGGCGGCTCTCGCCGGCCGACCTTGCCGCGTTCTTTCAGCGATACATGGTCGGGCCGAACGTCGTGGTGGCCGTCTTCGGCGACATCGACGAGGCCCGGGCGGAACAGGCCGTCCGAAACCTGTTCGCCGGCCTGCCTTCGAAAATGTCCGCCCCGCGCCCCACGATTCCCCCGGAACCTGCGATCGAAGCCGATACACTCTACATCAAGAAGGCCCCGCCGGATCGCCGGGCCGCCGGCCTGTATGTCGGTTTTCGCGGGATGGATGTCGCCAACACCCGCGACCGCTACCCGATGGCCGTGCTCGACACGATCATGAGCGGCTACATGTACCCCGGCGGCTGGCTGTTCGCCGCCCTTCGCGGCGGCGATCGCGATCTCGTCTACGAGGTCCACGCGCTGAACATGGTCGGCGTCGAACCCGGCTACTTCGGCATGTACGCCGCCTGCCAGCCGGAACGCGTCAACGAGGTCTACCGGATCATGGTCGAGAAGATCGAGCGGGCCCGTGCCGGCCGCTTCGACGACGCGGAACTCAAACAGGCCAAGGCCGTCATCCTCGCCACGAACCTCCTCCAGTCGCGCACGAACGCCGAACGCGCGACCCAGAGCGCGACGGATGAGTTGTACGGCCTCGGCTTCGATCACCGGGAACGCTACGCGAGCCTCATCGAGTCGGTGACCCTCGAAGATGTTCAGCGGGTGGCAAGGCAGTACCTCACGAAGGCGATCGTGACTGTCGTGACGCCCGATCCCGATGCGGTCCGCATCGGGATCGCCCCGGCCGCGATCGACGCACCGGCCTGGCCCGTCGCCACCGCGCCGCCGCCCTGACGGGAGGAGCAACATGGACCCCGACGCTCAGTCGCTCTTGTCTCGGCCGCTCGCCGAGTTCCTCGATCGCGTCGACGCCCGTACCCCGACCCCCGGCGGCGGCAGCGTCGCCGCGCTCGTGGGGGCGCTGGCGGCCGCCCTGGGGCGGATGGTCGCCCGCTATACCCTCGGGAATCCGAACTATGCGGAACACGAACCGGCCATGCGCGCCTGGCTGGACGAACTGGGCCGGGCACGAGACGCCTTTTGCGCGCTGATCGCCGAAGACATGGCGGCGTACGAACGATACGCGGCGGCCGCGAAGGGCGCCGGCGCGGACGCCGCCCGCGAGAAGTCCCGCGCCCTGGCGACGGCGACGGCCGTACCGATGGAGATCGTCGCCGTCGCGGCGGCCGTTGCCGCCCGCATGGACGAGATGAAAGATCGCTGCAACCGGTTCCTGCTCTCCGACCTGGTTGTCGGAGCGATTCTGTGCGAGGCGGCGGCGTCGGCAGCCGCCGCGAACGTCCGCGTCAATCTCGCGCGGTTCGAGGACCGGGCCGAGGCCGACCGGCTGGCGGCCGACCTTCGCAAAATGGTGGAGCATGTCCGCCGGGGCCGCGAGTCGGTGGAGACCTGCGGCGGCTGACGCCGATTGACCGATATAAGGGGGGAATGAACGACGACCCCGCCTATCGTCTGGATATCAGCGGCCTGAGGGACGCCGAGGCCGGCGCCGGAGCGCCGGATACCCCGCGTCGCTGGATCGGAATCCGCTTCGATTGCTGCAGCGCTTACGCGCGCATCTACCGCAACCCGGACGGCACGGCCTACGAGGGCCGTTGCCCTCGCTGCCTTCGCCGGATCTCGATTCGCATCGGCCCCGGCGGCACCGATGCGCGGTTCTTTCGCGCGACCTGACGCCGAATTCAGTCGGCCGGCGCATCGAACGCGGCGCCGCGCCTCGCGGACGGTGCGCTCCCCGGACCGCCCTGTGACGGCACGATCGAACGGCCCGGCCTCGGCCGAAGAGCGCAGCGGTGCGTCGCCCGGCGCGCCGCGGGGTCAGATCTTCGCCATCCGGGCCTTCACGAAGTCGCGGGCGCGGGCCACGTCCTTGATCGACAGGTGCTCGAGAACGAGGAACAGCTCCCGATCGAGCCCCGCCAGCAGTCGCAGGTACAGCGGGTAGTCGAGTTCGCCGAGGCCGGCCGCCGGCAGATCCGGGCCGTTCGGAGCGTTCTTCACGTCCTTCGCGTGCGCGAGGACCGTCTCCCTGCCGACGCGGCGAAAGATCTCCTCGAGCATCGGCTTCATCCGCTTGAGGTCTTCGTTGCGGAAGTAGTTGCACGGATCCATCGTCAGCTTGAGCGACGGCGACGGGATGTCCTTGAACAGCCGCTCGGTCCGCGCGGGCGAGTCGATGATGTTTCGCCAGTACGTCTCGATGGCAATGATCGCGCCGGTCTTCTCCGCCGCCCGGGCGAGCCGCTCGAACGCCGCCCGGCAGCCGGCGTATCCCTTTTCCGTGTAGTTGTCCGGCGACTCGACCCACTCGGAGTCCTTGTTGTACGTGCCGGTCTCCGTCGAGATGATCGGGCTGCCGAATCGCTTCCAGTTTCGAATGAGCAGGTCGATGCGCGCCTCGCCGGCCTTGCGGCGGTCCTCAACGGGATCGACCACGTTGTAGTAACCGTGCAGCCCGCAGACCTCGATGCCATTTCGCTCCAGGGCCGTCCGCACCTTCTTGACGACGTCCCAGTCGGGATTGCCGGGATCGAATCGCACATCCTTGAACGCGTAGTCGCAGACCACGCCGGTGAAACCGTCGTCCCGGATTCGACGGGCCGCTTCGTCGACGGGTAGTTCGCCGTACACGCTTGTGAAGATGCCGAGCTTGAGGTTCCGTTCGGCCTTGCGGCGAGGTCCGGCCTCGTCCTTCTCGGCGGCCGCCAAAGTGCCGCCGGCAAGCATCGCCGCCGCGCCGCCCCCGATCACTCCCAACGCTTCTCTTCGCGTCAGCCCCGTCGCCGTCGAACGTCCGATCATGGTCATGCCCTCGAATGAACCTCTAAACCTCTGTCTTGGTGATGGCCGGTGAGCATCGCCTCGCATCGGATTGTGCCATCCCCGGGCAGCACGCTGAGGGCGGGCCAACGCTTCGCCTTCGGCTCCGCAACGACCCACCCTCTATCCGGCAAGGGAGACGGCCGTTCATGGGATTACCCGCGCCGTCTGCCGCGGAAAGCGAGTTACTCCCTTCAGCGAAAGACTTTACCCCACCGGCAAGAAGGCGTCGAGCCGACGAGATTGGCGAACGCCGTTGGCATCTCGGTGCTTCCCCTTCGTCCCAGCGGCAACCCGCGCTGCACCGGGCGGAGAATGAAGAAGCGCAGAGGGCCGAACGAGAGGCCGTCGCAACCCCGGAGGCCGATCCCTCGGCCCTGCGGTCCGGACGCCGGCGGCGAGAGCCGCCTCTTGGGCCTTTCCGCAGCCGCGCCCCGAAACGATGGGGTTCCCTTTGACCCGCCGGCGGACGAGACACTACAATCGCCCGGTGAATCGCTAGGGGTGGTCGCCGCGCGGGCGGCCTGAGACGACCGGCACGATCGGCCGGCCGACCCTCGGAACCTGATCAGCGACATCGGGTCCGCGAGGCGGACTACGGCTGCGTAGGGAAGCGACGAAGTCCATCTCCACGCCGTCTTCACGTTCGTCTCCGGACCGCCGTCGCCCGTTGGAGATCGCCCATGACGCAGTACCAGGCGGCCCGCAAGGGCATCGCCCCCCCCGAAATGGTTCGGGTGGCGCAGCGGGAGAACGTCACGCCCGCGTTCATTCGTGACGAAGTCGCTCGCGGCCGGCTCATCATCCCGGCCAACGTACGGCACCTCGCCGGCAGCGGGGGCGAGGCGCCGCGGATGCGGACGCTCGGCCACAACGGCGAGTCGTTCGAAGCCGTTGATGTCGCCTACCCGGACGAACCGGCCGGGCACCCCGGACACCGCGACACGGCGGCCTTCTGGGTGAACCAGACCGTTGCGCAACGCCGCCGCTTCGTGGACGACCCCGACGTGCTGCGGGGCCAGCGGGCGGCCAAGCGGCTCGACCCGATCGGCATCGGCCGCATGATCACCACGAAGGTGAACGCCAACATCGGCGCCTCGCCGGTGGCCAGCACGCTCGAGGCCGAGGTCGAAAAGCTCCGCCTCTCGCAACGCTACGGCGCCGACACGCTGATGGACCTTTCCACCGGCGGCGATCTCGTCGCGTGCCGCCAGGCCATCATCGACCACAGCACCATCCCCATCGGCACCGTGCCGATCTATTCGATGATCCTCGGGCGGTCGATCGAGGAGCTGACCTGCGACATGATCCTCCGGGAGATCGAACGCCAGGCGCGGCAGGGCGTCGACTACTTCACCATCCACGCCGGCATTCTGAAGGAGCACCTGCCGCTGATCCGCAACCGCATCACCGGCCTGGTGTCGCGGGGCGGGTCGCTTTTGGCCAAATGGATGATGTACCACAACCGGCAGAACCCGATGTACGAACTGTTCGACGAGATCTCGGCGATCATGCGGGAGTACGACGTGGCCTATTCGCTGGGCGACGGCGTCCGGCCCGGCTGCCTCGCCGACGCGGGCGACCCGGCGCAGATCGCCGAGCTGCACGTCCTCGGCGAGCTGGTGCAGCGGGCGCGGGAGGCGGGCGTGCAGGCGATGGTCGAGGGCCCCGGCCACGTGCCGCTCAACGAGGTGGCGTGGAACATGCAGGTGCAGCAGCGGATCTGCGACGACGCCCCGTTCTACGTCCTCGGGCCGCTCGTGACGGACGTCTTCCCCGGTTACGACCACATCACGAGCTGCATCGGTGCGGCGGAGGCCGCGCGGGCCGGGGCGGCGATGCTCTGCTATGTGACGCCGAAGGAGCACGTCGGCCTGCCCCGGGCGCAGGACGTGATCGCGGGATGCGTCGCGTACAGGATCGCGGCGCACGCCGGCGACATCGCCCGCGGCATCCAGGGGGCGCAACAGTGGGACGACGACATGAGCCGCGCCCGGGCCGCGCTGAACTGGCCGCGGATGTTCGAGCTGGCGTTTGACGGCGACACGGCCCGCGCCCTGCATGACGAGGACCTTGAGGTCGACACGGACTTCTGCGCCATGTGCGGCCATGACTGGTGCAGCATGCGGATCAGCAAGGAGATCCAGGCATTCGCCAGCGGCAAGGACCCGAACTACCAGCCGGGCCGGCCGGCGGCGAAGTCGCCCGGCCTTACGCCGGAGCAGGCCGCGATCCTGGCCCGCCGCCGCGGAAAGCCCGCCTGCCACAGCGACCGCGTGCCCGACCCGGAGGAGGCGAAACGGCTGCGGGCGGCAATTCCGACGGCACCTTCTACCCGCTGATGGAAGAGCTTGTGACGCGACTCGCCGGCGGCGTCCGCGCGAAGATTGCCGTCCCCGTTGTCTTGGCGTCGGAAGCCCGTATACTCCGCAGGGAACGCGGCGCCATTGCAATACGCGGGCGCGGGCGGACGCAGGACAACGCCGATGGCCGACCTCCAGATTCACGAGGAACGAGGAATCCGGGCCTTCCCGCTTCCACGACGCAAGGTCTCAATCGGGCGAAAGCCCGACAATGACGTCGTCCTCAAGGATCACAGCGCCAGCCGCTATCACTGCACGCTCGAGCCGGTTGAGGGCGGCTGGCTGATCACCGACCTCGGAGCGCACAACGGCACGTTCGTCAACGGCGTCCGCGTCACCAGCAGAATCGTCACGCCCGACGACGAGATCCGCATCGGCACCACCGTCCTGCGGGTCGCCGAGGAGCAGCCCGCCGAGGAGGAGGGCCTCGCCGTCCTGGAGGAACTGGCCGAGTCGGAGCTGGCGACCCGGGCGGAACCGATCCCGATGGCCATTCTCGACGAACCCGGCGATGTCATCGCCGTCGAGCCCGCCCGCGCCGACGCCGCACCGGTCGGCCTCCAGGGCCTCCGAGCCGTCGGCCGCGACGTGGGATTCGTCGAGAAGGACATCGCCATGGTGGATCGCCAGGGCCAGGTGATTCACGCCGCCGGCCGGGCGCAGGAGGACCGCGACGCCGTACGCCAGTTTCGGGAGATCCTCCTCGTCGCCTTTCGTACCCGTGCGACCGACATGCACTTCGAGCCGCGACGAACCGACTATCAGGTCCGCTTCCGCGTCGACGGTACCATGCTCCCCATCTGCATGCTGCCGCAGGCCCTCGGCCAGGCCGTCCTCGGCATCGTCAAGGTCCTCTGCGAGATGGACATCTCGCGCCGCAACGTCGTCCAGGAAGGCAGTTTCGCGGTCAGGGTTCCCGGCCGCTTCGTCGACTTCCGCGTGTCGTTCAGCCCGACGAACTACGGCCAGAAGCTCGTCATCCGGATCCTCGACCGCGCCATCGTGCCGGCCATGCTCAACGACATCGGCATGCCGCCGGTCATGCTCCGCACGCTGCGGTCCGTCTGCCAGCTCGATTCCGGCATGGTGATCGTCAGCGGCCCGACCGGCAGCGGCAAGACGACGACGCTCTACAGTTGCCTCCGCGCCATCGACGCCGGCGCCCGGAACATCATCACCATTGAGGACCCGGTCGAATACCAGCTCGACGGCATCACGCAGACCCCCGTCGACGCCCGGGCGGGCATGACCTTCGCAAGCCTCCTCGTGTCGATGCTCCGCCAGGATCCCGACGTCATTCTCGTCGGCGAGATCCGCGACGCGGAGACCGCCCAGACGGCCATGCGGGCCGCCATGACCGGCCACCTGGTGTTCACCACGCTCCACGCCCGCGACACGATCGGGTCGATCTTCCGCCTGATGGACCTCGGCGTCGAACCCTTCATGATCGCCAACGCCGTGACGCTCTGCCTCGCCCAGCGGCTCGTCCGGGTGCTCTGCGAGGAGTGCAAGAGGTCCTACCGCCCGAGCCCCAGCCAGCTCGTCAAGATGGCCATGGAGAATCGGCGGATCGAGAGGCTCTTCACGCACGTGGGGTGCGGCCGCTGCATGGGCGTCGGGTTCCTCGGCCGGACCGCGATCTTCGAGATGCTCGAGTTCAAGCCGGACATCCGCGACGCCATCATGGCGACCCCGACGATCCAGCAGATCCGTCGGGCCGCCGACCAGTGGACCTTCCAGACGCTGCTCGACAGCGGCTACGCCAAGGTCGTCGAGGGCGTGACGACCATCGAGGAGGTGGAGCGTGTCGCAACGCAGGAGTAGCACAAGAGGGTCCAGGGTTCACGGTTTCGGGGCGGATACGCACCCGACAGTACCCCCGGCCCCTGAAACCCCAAACCCCGACCCCCCCGCCC
>CAZTVU010000100.1:0-10216 GCA_964617025.1 uncultured Planctomycetales bacterium
TCGCATCCGGGTCCGAGTTGTTCCCGCCGGGCGGCGGGCCGACAAGCCAGTTGTTGTGCATCGGCCAGGCCGGGTTCGTGTCGACGCCCGGCGGCCACTCCCACGTCACGCCACCGTCGGGGCTCAGCCAGACCGCGGGGTTTTCGAGCTCGTTCGGATAAGAATACGGGCTCGGATTCGCCGGCCACAGCGTGTCCACCAGGACGCGGTTCACGGGGCCCGCGTCGCCGGACGATCGATGCCTCAGCCAGCCCTCGGCGATGACGACGGAAGGATGCACGGTCTCCTTTCCGGGCGGATCCGTCCGGAGCGCCAGCCGCTGTCCGTCGATCGCCCGCAGCCGCGCCGTCAATGTCTCCCCACCAACCGGCGCGCAGGCGGAATCAACCGAACACGTGATGACATTCACGCCGGGCGCCAGGTACGGCACGCGTACCCAGAAGCTCGCCCTGACACCCGCCTCTTCCGTGTACTTCCAGGAGGCCAGCGGCCCGGCCCCGTGGAAGAAACGGACCGCGTCGAAGCTGCCGCATGGGCCAATGGCCGCCAGTTGCACCGCCGTCACCGTTACCCGCACGGTCGCCTGAAACAGCGGCGACGAACCGGCATGAATCACGTGCAGCGTCAGCGGGCCGCCGTCGGCCCGCGTGAACGCGGGCGCGAGTAAGAGCCAAACCGCCCACGGCACAATCGTTCGCATCTTTCCACGCATCCCGCCGGCTGAGATCAACGAGGTCTCGCGACGAGCTGATTATAGCACGGCAGGTCGCCGTGCCCGGTTTCCATGTTCGGGCGCATCGGTTCTCTAATCGTCGGTCGTGCCAAGGCTTCTGCGGCTTTCCCACGCCTCAGGCCGACCGATAACCCTGTGTGCCGTACGTCCTCTCGATCCACAGGAGGTATCCCAGGCTGGCCGCCATGCACGCCCAGAACGGCTTATATTCCAGCAGTGTCGTCGTGAACGCCCACAGAAACATTGCCGCGTGAAGCATCCAGATGGAATGCACCAGGTAAAGATCAACCCGGGGCAGCGGCAGCCGGCCCGCCCGGCGCAGCCGCAGCACCAGCAGGAGCCACGGCGTAAAGAACAGCAGCCAGCCCGGCACGCCCGTCTCCGCCGCCATCTGCGCGATCGTGTTGTGCGGACTCATGTACCTGCCCACCTTGGTCGTCTTGAGGATCATCCCCCGCAGGCCCACGCCGGTGAACGGCTTCTCCGCCAGCGTTCGGAGGCTGTCCTGGAAGAACTGCATTCGAAGCGTGTCCGACTTGCTCGCCCGGCCTTCAGGCGACTCCAACCCGATCGTCACGAACAGGTTCTGCATCCGCTTCCAGTGGACGGTCGTGCTCAGATACGCCAGCATGGCCGCGAGGCTCAGCACGATGACGACCGCCGCCGCGAGCTTTTGGGCAAAAGTGATCGCCGTCTTTCGCACGACGAACCAGTATGCGCAGGCCCCGACAAGAACCAGCCCCAGGATGGACTGCTTCGAGCCTGAGAACCCGACGACGATCACACTGCAAACCATCGCCACGACCAGAACGGCCTTGACGGTCGCCCGACGGGTAACGAAGTACATCGACACGGCCGCCCACGCCCCCAGGCACGCGAGCCGTCCCATCGTGTTCGCGTTGCCGAAGACGCCTAGGTACTGTCGGGCCGTGCCACCGCGGACTTCGACCACCTCCGCCCCGCGAACGAGGCCCGTGATCGCCCCGAAAGATGCCAGGATGAACGCCACAAGCATGGCCGCCAGAAACCACACGTACGCCCGCCGGCCGTTCACCGTGTTCATGATGATGACCGCCATGCCCAGCATCAGCGCCAGCGTGATCGCATCCCGCCGCGCCAGCTCCGCCACCAGCGACAGCGGAATCAGTATCGCACACCAGACGCCGAACATCGTCCACAGCACAAACTCCCGCGGAAACAGAAACGGCGCGCCGGTTGCCACCATGTGGCCCAAGGCGAAGGCCCCCAGCAAGGCCACCGCCGCATATGAGACGGCGGAGACCTGCTTCGCCAGTTCCAGGTCGCCCCAGTAGCTCAGCAACGCGATGCACAGAATGACCAGGAGCAGCAACGGGCCCCGGACGCCTGCGCTCGGGCTTGGGGCCGCCTGTGCGTAATCGGCATATGTGTAGCCAGGCCAAACGGTCGCAGGCATGCCGGCCGTCAGTTGAGATGACATGCGATATCCCTCTCGTGAAGAGCGCTTGTCCTGTTCATCGGCTCACACGCCTGTACGCCGCCATCAGAACGCCGTGGACCCGCGCCGGAACCACCAGCGACACCCGGCCGACCGCCCGCCGGCCGGTGGACATCCACCCGCCGTACTCTCGCAGCAACCGCGCCGTTCCTTCCCGATATCCCGACGCCACGTACATTCGCAAACGCTCATGAATCAGCATTTGAAAGTATCGCTCCTTTGACGTCCATCTTTCCGGCCGCGAGGATGGCTCCTTCCCGATGTGCTTTTCGAGCAGGCGGACGAAGTGCTCCACCCCTCCGCGCTCGTTGTGCGTGAGCGAGCCGGCGTTCGTCCAATTGTATACGAACCCGGGTTCGGTCGAGTAGCCGATCCTCGGGTGACTACCCGCAATCCGACACCAAAGGTCCATATCCTCGCCCCGAGGCAACGTGACGTCGAACAGCCCCGCGTCGAGGAGCACGTCCCGGCGAATCAGCATCGCGCACGTGCTGAACATGAACCCCGCGCAACCCGCCGCAAAGTAATCCGCGAGCACGCCCGATCGGTAGCACGGGCACGCAGTCGGGTCGTCGATCTGGGGATAGGAAATGGTTCGCCCATCGGCCAACAGCAGTTCATAAGCCCCTGCGGCCCACATCAGATCGGGATGCCCCCGAATGATCTCAAGCCCGCACTCCAGCCGTCTCGGCAGCCACCAGTCGTCCGCGTCCAGAAAGGCAACCCACGCCCCCGTCGCCTCCCGCACCCCCCTGTTCCGCGCGGCCGCCGCGCCGGCGTTCGCCTGCCGGATGCAGCGGACCCGGTCGCCGAACGAACCAACCACGTCCGCCGTCCCGTCCGATGAGCCGTCGTCTACCACCAGGATTTCGCGAAACGGCACCGTCTGCGCCAGAACGCTATGAATCGCCCGCTCAACGAACGGCCGGGCGTTGTGCGCCGGCATGACGACCGAGATATCTTCGGCCAAACTCGCCATAAGTCGTCCGTCGTTGCCTCATGGGGCTGCTGCCGTCAGTGCCTGTGGCTGCCCTGCGCGGCCTCTGCGCATACTCCGTCCCCGTGGGCATCCCAACACCAGCGACGAAAGTCCTTTTAAGATCAACAGTTACATCGCCGGGCCGCCTCGCACCCGATGACCACATGATATCGGCCGTTCCTCGCCACTGCTAGAGGATCGATTTAGGGGGTCGGCCCGACCGCAGGTGCCGCAAGTGTCGTCTATCTCGCCAGATACGCAAACCGGGGACCTGAGGCAGCATCGTTCTTCGCGTGGGCTCTGGTTGGGATCTCCGTCTTTTTGGGGGGCGGCCCCCTTTCGCTTCGTGAACGCGACGGGGGCGAGGGGTGGACATGGACGGCGACCTTCTTCACGTTCGGCACGAATTGTCGTTCGAGCTCAGGGCCCGGAAGAAGGCTCCTGGAGCGTACGGGCGACAGCACAAGGGAGCTCGACCGAAAAAGGCTCCGCTTTAAACGGGCGAGGCTACCGTACGTTCTGAACGGCCATAACGCACGCCAAGGAAGGCATTCTTGTTCGATCCCACCATGGCCGATATCATGCACAGGCAACAACGGCGGCGCGACTTTCCCTATCCCGGATGCCGCCGCTCACGGAGGACTCGCGATGCGGTTGGCCAACCAGGGACGGAGTCTGCTGCTGATTCTCGGCGCGTGTCTTTTCGGCACCGTTCAGTGCCTGCCCTCGGGCGACCAACTCCGCGGGATCGTCCAGGGCAGTCTCCTCGGCGCGACCAACACGGCCGTTGACGCCATTCTTCGCGCGGCCGCTCAGGCGCTTCTCACCACGTCCTGAGCTATTCGCGCAGGACCATTTCGCGACGGTCGCCAACCGCCTCCGCCTCCCGATCGGCCCCCATCCGATGCAGCCAGATCGGCCGGTCGCTCACAAGCCGGTAATGGAGTTCGCCACCCTCGCGTGTCCACTCGACTCGCACCAGTCCCGAACCGTCCGGCAGCGGCATAGCTCCCCGGGCCGACCGCAGCGATCCTGCCTTCACGTTGAGCACGAAGTGGTTTCGCCCCAGATCGAACCGCGGATGCAGACCCAGCACATAGCGCGAAAGCTGCCACGTCGGACAACCGGCCCACTGATGGCAATGCGTCCATCGCGTGTCGAACACCTCCACCCACGTCGTCCGCCCCTCGCCGAGGGCCCAGCCCCAACAGGTGCGGTACTGATCGAGCACAAAGTCCATCTCGCCCCGTTCGATGAGCGGCGGGAACGCATAGTGGGCGAAGTACGGCGTGATCAAACGCGGGTTTGCGGCGTCCGGCGCCGAGAGTCGCGGGGCGTTCTCGTTGTTCGGAAAGCAGCCGAGGATGTGCGACTTGATGCTACGAACGCAGGCGGCTTCGTCCTCCGCGTCGATCAGCCCGAGCCGAAGGGCCAGCACCGCCCGGTGATAGCCGATCGCCGCCCAGCCGGCCTCGCCCTTCGCCCGATTCGTCCGCAGCCACGCGCGCACCAACGCCGCCACCTGCTTCTCGATCGCCTCGTATTTCGTCCGGTCGCCCCGTCGTTCCAGGAAATCGCACCAGCGCAGATACGCCCGCACGGCGTCCAGGAAGTGCATATTGAACGCCATGTCGGACGGCCCCGGATTTCGCACATACCCCCAGTCGACGAACACCCAGCCCGCTCCGTCGCCGAGACCGTCCTTTGTGAGATGCGCCTCGAACGCAGCAAGGTTGCGTACGACGTATGGATACATCTCCTCCAGCAGGTCCCGATCGCCCGTCAGTTCGTAGTAGTTCACGCACGCGCTGACCCACTGCGCGGCGTACGTCGAGAGATAGGCCGCCCCACCCGGGCAAAGACCCGCCACCATGCCGTCGCCCCGCGCACACCAGGCGCTCTGGACCAACCCGCGCCGACACAGCCGCAGGTCCGCGTAGGCTACCGACGCAATACCCAGGCCTGCCGATACGACGTCGCCGGTCCATTGGCCTCGCTCCCGCGTGGGATTGTCCACGAGCGCATCCTCCGTGCATGCCCGGTACGTTTCCACACCCGTCAGCCAGATCCGATCCAGCAGGGCGTCGCCGCAGGTGAACGCACCTTCCGGTTGATCGTGGTACGTTCGTTCCACGTACTCCTCTCGAACGAACCGAACCGCGCCCGGGTCGGCCAGTACGTGCACCTCAATGAAGCGGCCCCCCTTCGGCGTCAACGGGAAGAACTCCTGCACGCCCCCGCGGGCGACATAGTGATCCAGATTGCACGACGGCCCGGCGGAGAGCGTGATGTACGGCGACACCCGGCCGCCGACCAGGGCTTCGCCATAGGCCATCTCAACGACCGCCCCCGACGGCAAGTCCATAACCAGCCGCGGGCGCCCAAGACGCACGCGGCCCAGATCGTAACGCCGCCAGGCCCCCTGCCGCGGCAGCCTCTCGCACGCCAGGTCGCGCAGAAAGAACCGCGCCGGCACGTCGTCCAGCTCATAGCCGAAGCACTCGGCAACCCGACCCTCGCCAATTCGTTCGAGCGGCTGTACAACGTGCCGCACGGGGCCGATGGCCGCGGGCGTGAACGCCCCAAGCCGCGCCCGGGCGGGCCCCGGCTCCTCCCATGCCCCGTCATCAAAATCCACCTCGCGCCAGCCGACCGGATCCCGTCGCGTGTCGCACCACTCGATCCAGCCCAGTTGCGGATTGATTCGCCGCACTTGTGGTCGATAGCCGAGCAAGCGGTGGCATTTCCACCGTACGGGAACCGCCCGCCCCGGACCAATGACCTCGCACCATATGAACGGGGGCATGTCCAGCAGAAGCCGCGTTTCCGCGCCGATGTGATGCGCTTGGATCGCGATCACGTGGCCCCCGGCTGACAGGCGGCACCGATGCGCCTGGTACTGCGGATGCCTCGCCTCAAACCGTACCGGCCCCTCGTCCGCGTATTCGCCGTCGAGCCAGACCACGTACCAGCTCGAACCCAGCGACCTGACCTCCACCTCACAGTCGGTCGCTAGATCGAAGCGCCCGCGAAACGCCAGATATGTGTCCGGCGCGGCAATCCCATCCGCGCACCACATCAGCCCGTTTAACGCCCCTGGGTCCGATCCACCCGACGCGACGCCAAGTGTGCCGACGGCGAGCAACGCCCCGAACGCCTTGATGACCATGAGAACCGCTCCCGCGGGCCCACAGAGCCGTGTGGACCGATACGCTCCATCACATCGCCCGGCCGGCCTATCGCATGAGCGACTCGATATACTTCTTGCGCGCCGCCAGCTCTGTAAGGGGGCGCGTCGCGTGCATGCGTTTGAGCAACGGCACACCGACGAAGCCGCTCTGATCCAGCATCGCCAGGTAGTGACGCCAGTCCACAATCCCGCGCCCTATCTCGACTTCATACCCGGGCCGTTCCCCATCACCCGCGACCGCGTCCCGCACATAGGCAACTGCAATTCGTCCGGCCAGCGCTGCGATTTCGCCGACCGCGTCTCCCCCGCCAATCACAACCTCCGCAGGGTCATAGCCCGCGGCTACGCGGGGACATCCCACTTCCGCGAGCATCGTCGCCAAGGTCGCCGGCCGCACGCCGCTCGTCTCCACCGCCAGGGTGATGCCCAGCCCATCCGCTCGCTCCGCCAGATGCCGCAGCGCCCCGACCGTCACATGGTAGCCCCTCCCCCTACCCGGCCGTTCGGATCTGACAACCCCCACATCGGGTTCCCCGAACGCCCCTCCGAAAAACCCCCCTACCGGTGTCTTTGCCTCCGCCCTGCCTCGCTCGCCGGCTCCATCCAGCGAACCTACCCGTACCGTTACCGCCCTTGCGCCGAGATCCCGAGCCAGGATCAGTAGCTCGCTCACCACCGTCACCCGTTGATCCAGCCCTCGCTCGTCACCCAGCCCCTCGCGGGGGCCACCGAGGGCTTCCAATCTCAATCCCAGTCCCACAAGGTAACGCACGACATGTCGGCGTCCCGAGCGCGCCAGGTTCCTGGGTGCGAGATCCCCACTCACGGCGCCAATCTGCACAGCGCAGAATCCCAGTTCCGACGCGAGCAGGAACGCCTCTTTCGCCGGCTGACCCAAGCAGTCCGCTACTACACCGAGCGCAGCCATTCCGGATGCGCATTATGCTTCAGATGCCTCTGCTTTTCCATCCTCGCACGTCGTCCCTGTCGGCCCGGAATAAACGACGCGCGACGACCATCGATTTAACGCTTAACTGAATATTATTTCGCCGCTATTTGACTAGCCGCGAACGTTGTGATATATTTGCGTGTCTTATCGGGTGTAATTCGGGGTCCAAGCGAGGTGTTGCTTTTGCCGCAACCTACGTTTTTATAGGATGTTGCGCCAGGGCGATTGGTTGTAGCACTCCTTGGGTCTATAGAGGCTGAACGGTTGACTTTCACGAGCCGCGAGGCGGTTACACAGCGCATACGGGACGCCGTCAACATCGTTGACGTCGTCAGCCGCTATGTGAATCTTCGCCCGGCGGGGGCCAACCTCAAGGGTTTGTGCCCGTTTCATCAGGACAAGACGCCCTCCTTTCTCGTCCACCCGGCCAAGCAGATCTTCAAGTGCTTTGGCTGCGGTGCCGGTGGCGATGTCTTCAAGTTCATCCAACTGCGTGAAAACGTCGACTTCAACCAGGCCCGAGCGTTGCTCGCCGAGCGGGCCGGCATCCCGTTGGAGGTCGAACACGGCGGCAGCGACGGAGGCCCCGGCAAAGGCGATATCGCCCGTGTGAATCGGTGGGCGCTCTCCGTGTTTCGGCGCCAACTTCTCGGGATGAACGGCGCTGCGGCTCGCGCCTATCAGGAGCGCCGGGGGATTACCGCCCGGATCTCCGAAGCCTTTGCGCTCGGTTTTGCTCTGGACAACTACGAGGGTCTCCTCCGCGCCGGCAAGCAGGCGGGCCACTCGGAAGCCCTCCTCGCCGCCGCGGGACTTATCCGACCGAGTCAGCGCGGCGGCTACTACGACACCTTCCGCAATCGCCTCATGTTTCCGATTATCGACACCACCGATCGCCTGATCGGTTTCGGTGGACGAGCCCTGGGCGACGACCCCGCCAAGTATCTCAATACCCCGGAGACGCGACTCTTCGACAAGGGCCGCAGCCTCTTCGGATTGAACCGGGCCCGTGAGGCCATAACCCGGATGAATCGCGCCATCGTGGTCGAGGGCTACATGGACTGCGTGATGGCGCACCAGTTCGGCTTCGAGGAGACCGTCGCCGCCCTGGGCACCGCTTTCACCGATGATCAAGCCCAGCTCCTGCGGCGCTTCACCGATTGCGTCATCCTCGTTTTTGATTCGGACGAAGCGGGCCAGAAGGCGGCCGACCGCGCGTTATCGGTAACCCTGCTTCAGAATCTCGACGTCCGTCTGGCGCGCGTTCCCACGGGGAAGGACCCATGCGATTTTCTTTTGTCGGACGGAGCGGATGCGTTCGCGTCGCTGTTGAATGGTGCGACGCCGGCGCTACAATTCAAATGGCAACAGGTGGTAAGCCGTTATCGCGAGGTGTCCTCGGCCCCGGCCCGCCGAAGGGTCATCGAGGAATACCTGGAGCAAATCGCCGTCTGGGTGAACGCCGGAGCCGTGGACGTGATCCAGCGGGGTCTGATCCTGAATCAGATCGCCAAGCTCTTGTCGCTTCCGTCGGCTGAGGTGTACGGGCGGCTCGGGGCGATCCAGAAGCGGCTGAGTCGCCTGCGCGTCGCGCCGGCCCTCGCGGAGACGCCAGAAGCGGCAGCGCTTCGGAGGACGGAGGCGCGTCAGACGGCGCTGAGGCACATCGTCGAGGTCCTGATTAACGAGCCCCGGTATGTGGGGCAGGTCGGCGACGTGTTCGAGCGCGAGTCGATCGAGGATCCGGTGCTGTCGCGAATCGCTCGGGAGGTGCTCGCCTGGTGTCGCCAGGAGCCGGAGGACGGCCAGTGGCGACTGGACGTGCTTCTGAGTCGCTTCGAGGATGTCCGGTTCGGGCAGTGGGTTACGGACCTTCGCTCCGCAGGCTTGAAACGGGGGAATTACCGGCTCACGATCGAGGGGGCGTTGGAGTGCATACGTAGGGCCGACCGAGTGGAAAAGGCGGCGCGAGCGGCGCAGGCCGCTCCGGAAGCCCGGCGACAAGCGGACCGTGAGGCGGAGAACCGTGCACTGGCGGCTCTGACGGAAGGGGCGCGAAGGCACCGGCACTTCAGCCCGATGTCGCGAATGCCGCGGCCGGCGTAAGGAGCGAGCAGGCTACGGGAACGGTAACGGAGGAAGGAAGCGCCGGGTCGGGCGAAAAACGCCCCGGCAGGGTCTTTCGGAACCAGCCGGACGAGCTGGAGGAGACGCATGGCGGACGCTGTGGACAATTCGGTGGACGTGCCGGAGCTCGGTGCCGATCCGATCGAGGCTTCGATCCAGACGCTGCTGGAGCTGGCCAAGGGTCGCGGTTACCTGACCTGGGAAGAGATGAACGACATCCTCCCGGACGAGGCCATCTCGCCCGACAAGCTCGAAATCGTAATGATGCGGCTTGAGCAGGCCGGTATCGAGATGTTCGATGAGGCCGAGGCCGACCGTGCCGGCATGCGCGAGGACGCCAAGGACGCGCGACGCAAGCAGGCCGAGGAGGAAGAGGAGCAGATCGATCTCGAAAAGGCCATTGAAGAGGCCGGCTCGCGCCGCATTGACGATCCCGTCCGCATGTACCTCACCCAGATGGGCGAGATCCCGCTGCTCACCCGGGCGCAGGAGATCGCGCTCGCCAAGAAGATCGAGCTCACCCGCATGTACTTCCGCAAGCGCGTGCTGGAGAGCGACTACTGCGCCGCGCAGGCGGTGGAGACCCTTCGCCAGGTGGCGTCCGGGGCTTTGCCGTTCGATCGGACCATGAAGATCTCCACGGCCGAGCACATGGTCAAGAAGACCATCACTAAGCGCCTCCCCGAAAACCTCGCCACGGTCGAGAAGCTGATGGCGCTCAACGCCGAGGACTGGACCAGGCTGAGCCAAGGGCGGGTCGC
>CAZTVU010000100.1:10272-15847 GCA_964617025.1 uncultured Planctomycetales bacterium
CAAGCTCCTCGAGGAGCTGTCCCTGCGCACCAGCCGAATCCAGCCGCTGATGCGCAAGCTCGAAGCCCTCCTCGCCAAGATGCGAGACCTCCAGCGGCGGATTGCGGCGGAGAAGGCCAACCCCACAATGCCGCCCGAGGATCTCGAGGCGATGAAGGAGGAGCTCGCCGGCATGGAGTCGCTCGTCCTTGAAACGCCCGAGGAGCTGGCCCAGCGACTGACGTCCATCCGCCGCGTCTTCGCCGAGTACGAGGACGCCAAGCGCAAGCTCTCCGGCGGAAACCTGCGCCTCGTGGTCTCCATCGCCAAGAAGTATCGAAATCGCGGCCTCAGCTTCCTCGACATCATTCAGGAGGGCAACACCGGCCTGATGCGGGCCGTCGACAAGTACGAGTATCGCCGCGGCTACAAGTTCAGCACCTACGCGACCTGGTGGATCCGCCAGGCGATCACGCGTGCCATCGCCGACCATGCCCGGACCATCCGCATTCCGGTCCACATGATCGAAACCATGAGCCGCCTGCGGAACATCGCGAAGATCATGCTCCAGGAGCTCGGCCGCGAGCCGACGATCGAGGAAATTGCCAAGCGCGCCAAGATGCCCATCTCCGAAGCGCGGCGCGTGATGAAGATCAGCCGGCATCCCATCTCGCTCGACCGCCCGGTCGGCGAGAGCGAGGATTCCTACTTCGGCGACTTCATCGAGGACGACCGCGCCGAATCCCCCATTGTCTCCGCCGGAAACGAGGCGCTGCGAGACCGCATCGAAGAAGTCCTGAAGACCTTGACGTACCGCGAGCGAGAGATCATCAAGCTACGCTACGGTATCGGCGACGGCTACACGTACACCCTCGAAGAGGTCGGCCGTATTTTCAAGGTCACCCGGGAACGCGTGCGTCAGGTCGAGGCGAAGGCGATTCGGAAGCTCCAGCACCCCGTGCGGTCCCGCAAGCTCGAGGGCTTCCTGAACCCCGGCGCACGGAAGTAGCTCGCCGGACGCCATGCCCGCGACACCGAGGACCCGGGCACGGAGCCGGACAACATGACGCTGCCGAGGTACACGTGGGGCCCGGACATGAACGGGCTTGCCGGCGATTCGTCCTCCAACCTCCCCCCGCTTGAGGGGGATTCAGGGAGGTCCACGGCGCCGCGGGCGTTGGCGGCCTGCTGGCGGCGCACGAGACGCAGGTAACGGAGACGACGGCGGATGACGCGAGCTACTGGTACCTCCTGCCGGACGAGGCCCTAAGGGATGAGAGCGGCCCGGCGGACCCCGGTCCTGCCCCGTGAAATCGGGTTCTCCGCCGTCGCGATGCAGCGATCTGGGCGATACGCTGTCGACGACCGCTTTGACGCGGCCACACGATCGGGTCGTGAGCCGAGGACGACCATCGATGCGTACCGTCTGTTCGCTGCTTCTGGCGGCTTACATATTGCTGATACTCCTCCTCGTCCTCTTCCCGATCGTCTCGGGGCGGAGGAATGCGGAGGACTCGCTTGCGTGGCTCGGGCTGGCCGCGTTCCATATCGTCTCTCAGATCGTCTTCGTGCTCGTGCCCGGTAAGGAGGCCGAGCTTCGGCCCGTGCGTCCGCGCCGACTCTTCGTGCCGGCCCTGATCGCCGGCCTGATGGGCGCGATCCTGCTGGCAGGCCTCTTCGTCTCGCTCAGCGAGCTCCTGCAGGTACTGCATAGCTTCCCAACCCCCACCCTGTTGCTGGTCGTGATCGCGGCCTCCTGGATCGGGTGGACGACGATCCTTTACCTGTACTGCCGGGGACGCGACCGCTACTCGGCCGACGCGCGGATGGTGGCCTGGATCCTGACCGGCAGCCTGCTTCAGCTCCTGGCGACGATTCCCTCCCACCTGCTCGTGACCCGCCGCCCCGGGTGCATGGTGGGGGCGTGGACCCGGGCGGGCCTTTCCGCCGGGCTGTTCGTGCTCATTTGGGTGTTCGGCCCGGGCATCGCGCTTCTGTTCTGGCATGAGACGCGTCTGCGCACGGCCGGGCATTGCCCCGGATGCGGCTACTGCCTCAAGGGCCTGAACCGGTTGCGCTACCCCGAGTGCGGCCGGCCGTTTACGCTCCGCGAGGTCCGGATGACGGCGGCGGAGCTCACGCTCGGCGGCCCGCTTCTCGGGCCCGCCATATGCCCCCGGTGCGCTCGCGAGAACGAACCGGAGGCGGCGACCTGCCGAGTCTGCGAAACCGCCCTGGTTCCCGACATGGAAACCGCAGGCAGCCGCTGGCGTGAAGAACGCGAATTGCCCGCAATCCTGAACGCGATCCAGACAATCCTGCTGATCACCTTATGGTTCGCTGGGATCGTCTTGGGCGCTGCCCTCTTCGCATGGCTCATCAGCCTGTGCATCGGAGCTGTGTGGGGGTGAGATCGTTTCGATCGATATCCTCTTTGCCGTGACCGTGAGCTACTCGGCAGATCGGCGTAGAGTCTTCCGCCGCGACGTGTGCAAGGCGCGGGCATCTTTGATGGGGTGGCCGACAACTGGTCTGGGGTGTGGATTGTTGCCGGGTCGAAGGCGACGTTGACCGACCACTGTTGCCGATGCGGACGTGGTCAATGCGGCGTATACGGTCGAGAACATGTACAACCGTTACGGGCGGCACACCGGCATTCACCGGCAGCCGTTGACAATCGCCGGGGGATCCGCGAATATCCGCAAACGTTTGCCGGTGATGGAGATAGGCGGCAAAAGGCACTCATCGGCGGGCATGGGCCGAAACGGCTTCGAAACAGCGGGTGATGGGAATCGAACCCACATGGCCAGCTTGGAAGGCTGGAGCTCTGCCATTGAGCTACACCCGCGACGGTCCTCATGATACCGGCCAGGCCAGGACGCTGCAACGCCCAGCCGGGCCGATGGCGGCGAATCCACAGGCCCGGACCGCTGCGGGCGGGCCGGGGTGAACATCCGACGGAATTCGGCGTAGAATACCCACATGGCTCACGACCATATCAAAGGCGAAATCGAAAAACAGACCGGACGCGCCGGCATCCTGCTCATCGCGACCCTGATGGGCGGCATCCTGGTGCTGAACTCGTTCCTGGCCCAGTGGCTGTTCGCGCAGCCGGGGGACCCCCCGGATCGGCTGAACCCCTACGCGGCGATCTTCGCACTGGCCGGGGCCCTGCTGTTGGGCGCGCCGCTGGTCTGGCACGCCCTCAAGCACCTGCTCCAGGGGCACATGCACATGGACGAGCTCGTCGCCATGGGCATCGCCGCCGCGATCGCCATCGGGAAATACCAGGAAGCGGGCGTCATCGCCTTCTTCATGATCCTGTCCAACCTCATCGAGACCCGCACCGCCCTCGGCGCTCGCGCATCGATCGAGTCGCTGATCCGTCTGACGCCGACGCGAGCCCATCGTCTCGACGCTGAAGGTCGCGAGCAGGAAGTCGAGGCCAAGGACCTTCGCCCCGGCGACCTCATCCGGATCCGTCCGGGCGACAACATCCCGGCGGACGGCGTGATCGTCGCCGGCGACACCATCGTCAATCAGGCAAACATCACCGGCGAATCCATGCCCGTGGAGAAGCGGGCGGGCGAGGAGGTCTACAGCGGCACCAGCAACCTCACCGGCGCCATTGACGTTCGCGTGACCAAGGCCGGGGCCGACACCACGCTCGGTCGCGTGCAGAAACTCATCGTCCAGGCCGAGGCGACACGCATCCCCCTGATGCGTCTGATCGACCGGTATGCCGGCTGGTACACGCCGACGATCCTCATGCTCGCCTGCATCGTCCTCTTCTTCACCAAGGACATGAACCGGGCCATCACCATGCTCGTGGTCGCGTGCCCGTGCGCCCTCGTCCTTGCGACGCCGACGGCCATGGTCGCCTCGCTCTCCTGCGCGGCCCGACTCGGCATCCTCGTCAAGAACGTGGTCAACCTGGAGTTCGCCCGCAACATCACGGCCGTCGTTTTCGACAAGACCGGCACGCTCACGACCGGCCAGCTCTCGGTGACGCGGCTCATGCCCGCACCCGGCGTCGAGGGCCGCACGCTGCTGGAAACCGCGGCCTCGGCGGAGCAACTGAGCAAGCACCCCGTTGCCAGGGCCATCGTCGAGGTTGCTCAGCAGGCGCGCCTGCCGTTGCCCCGCCCCACCGGCTTCGAGGAGGTCGCCGGTCTGGGCGTCGCCGCGCACGTCAACGGAGACTCCGTCATGGTCGGGCGAGCCTCCTGGCTCCGCGAGCGGGGCGCGGACATGAGCCTCTTGGACCAACCCGAGTTTCAGGAGCCCGAGGGCATCAGCACGCTATATGTCGTGCGCAACGGGCGATGCATCGGCTGGGTAGGCCTGGAGGATCGGACGCGGCCCGAGGCGCGGGCCGCCATTGACGAGCTTCGCGAAGTGGGCGTCCGCGCGCTTACCATGGTCACCGGCGACCGATGGTCCGTGGCCAGGCGAGTCGGTCGCGAGATGGGATGCACCGACGTTCACGCGGAGGTCCTCCCGGACCGCAAGCTCGAGCTCGTCGACCAGCTCAAGGCCGCCGGCCATCGCGTCGCCGTCGTCGGCGACGGAGTCAACGATGCACCCGCCCTGGCCGCGGGCCACCTGGGCATCGCCATGGGGGCCGCCGGCAGCGACGTCGCGATCAACTCGGCGAGCATCGCGCTGATGAACAACGACCTGCGCCGCCTGCCGTTCCTGATCCGCCTGTCCCGAGCCACGACGCGGGTGATCTGGGAAAACCTTTTGTTCGGCGTCTTTTACATCGTCGTGCTCGAAGTCCTTGCCGCCCTGGGCATCTTCGGCGCCATGCTGGCGGCGTTCCTCCACACGGTGGCCAGCGCGATGGTGATCTTCAACTCCGCGCGCCTCGTCCGGTTCGGGGAGCACCTGCAATCCACGCCTGTTACGGGTCGCGGTCCTGCCGCGCGGCGTAGAGAGCCCGATATTCACGCGCAGCCCGTCGGCACTCCTGTGCCGGCGTGACACTTGCTCTGTGCCGCGTCTTCCGATAACCCGCGCGGCTCCGGCGTTTCTGAAGAGGCCTTCGCCTCGGGACGATACTGGACGGGGGCCGTGCGCCCTACGGCATCGGCAGGGCCGCCGGGGTAGCCCTGCCGTGCCGGCTGCGGACACCCGGACGCCGGGGCGCGGCAGCCCCAGTGCGCGCCGATCAACCCGGGCAGGGGCGAAAACGACCTGCACGCCGCCACGCCCATCGGACAACTCGCCGCCATCGGCACGCTCGTCTGGGCGCTCTGGCTTAGCGCCGGCGGCGACTTGCGCGTCTGCTGATCCCAGCCCTCCGCCATTCCTGTGGTGGGTGGTGCCATCTTTGTCGCGCTCTCAAGCGTCATGCCCCGGCAGTTTCTCGCGTCTTTCGGCGTGATGAACAACACGTCCCGCGACAAGAACACAACGCCGGCCAGGCTGATCGCGCAGATCGTCGCCCTTCGTGAGCTTGATCGCCGGGACGGGGTGCTCGCCCTCGGAGCGCATGTCAAGACGATGAAAAACAAGTTCCTCGCGAACGGCGTACGCCTGGTGGTCGACGGCACGGAGGCGGCCGGCATTGAGGCGATCCTCAACGCCGAGA
>CAZTVU010000101.1:0-14112 GCA_964617025.1 uncultured Planctomycetales bacterium
CCCGGGCCGGGCCGGCGCGACCGGACGTGCGGAGGACGGCAACGGCGATGTCGTCGCGGTCGGGTTCATCGTGGGCGCGGCCGGGCGGGCTGGGATGCGGGCCGGTCGCCCCGCGACCGCCCGGGGCGGGTCGTCGGCGATGAGGCTTCCTTTGGCGGTGCAAGCGGTGCATCCCCGGCCCGCGGGGCGTCGCGATCCGCCGTCTCGCCGCCCTCCGGGAGCTTGAGCTTCATCTCGTCGGTGACGGCGAGGTGGACCATCTGCCCCTCGGTCAGACCGGCGGTGATCTCGGCGTACTCATTGCTGGCCAGGCCGACCTTGACCTCGACCGGCACCACCTCGCGGCCCTGCGTCACAAAGACATAATACTTGCCGCCCTTGCCGAAGACTGCCTGGACGGGCACGGCCAGCACGTCCTTCAGCTCCGTGATCAGGATCTCGGCCTGGGCGGTGACGCCGGGCTTGAGGTCCTTGAACGTACCGTCCAGCAGGATCTCGGTCTCGTATTCCTTGAGGTTTGGATTCATCCACCGGTTCCGCGAGTCCGCGAGGACGGCGATCTTCGAGACGCGCCCGGTGAAACGGCGCCCGGAGAACCCCTCCACCTCGACCGATGCCGGCAGCCCGACCTTCAGCCGCTCGGTCTTGGCCTCGTGGACGCGAATGACGACCTTCATCTTTGACGTGTCGGGCAGTTCGATGAGCTGCTGCCGTTCGTACACGGTGGCGCCGGTCTCGATGATCTTGTTGTCACGGCCGTGCCAGTCGCTCTCGCGCGCGTACGTGACGAGACCGTCCTCCGGCGCCACGATGCGGGACTTGGCCTTCTGGTCGCGAAGCTTGGCGAGTTTGTCCTCGCTGAGCTTGAGCTCGCTCTTCTTCGCCTCCACGTCGGCCACCGCCTTGGATTCGGAGGCGGCGGCGGCGGCGATCTGGCGCGCCTGCTCGCGCCGCGCCTCGTCGACGGCCGCCTGCAGCTCCTGCAGCTTCATCGGCAGCGTGTACTTGTTCGTCACCGCAAGGGCCAGCTCGGCCTTCTTCAGCTCGATCTCCGCCTGGTACTTCTCGAAGCGGTCGTTCTCCAGGTCGAGGCGGGTGATATAGCCCTGCTTGTAGAGCTCCTCGGAGTCCTTCAGGCGGTCCACGGCCCGCTGGAGCACGTACTTGGCCTTCTCGAGCGCGAGCTCGTCCGCCTGACGAAGCTGGACCGCATCGCCCTCCTGATACTTCCGCAAGGCGTCCTCGGCGAGCGAGAGCGTCAGATCGGCCTTCGCCTTCTCGCTGGCGTTCTTGTCCCGCAGAATCTGGAGCTCCTTCTCGGAGGCCTCGGCGGCGGCGCGGGCCAGGGCGACCTTGATCTCCGCGTCGCGGATCTTTTCGTCGGTCTCATCGGTCGCCAGCTCGACGAGCACGTCGCCCTTCTTGACGTGCGTGCCCTCGGGGACCAGCGAGATGATCGTCGCCCGACCCTCGACCTCCGACCGGATGTCGATGGAACGGGCGGCCCTCAACTCGCCCTTCTCCCGGAGCAGCACGGGGAAGCTGCGGTGCGTCACCTTGTACAGCTCGATGCCGGCGGACGGCGTGCCGCGGCCGATACCTCTCGTGCCGACATACACCGCCCCGACGACCGCGGCGACGGCCAGCGTGATCAGCAGGCTGCGACGACGATGGGCCGCTTGCGCCCGGGCCGGCGCCCGGGGAGTCGGTACGGGGGCTGCTTTTGACGGGACCGGCCGCGGGGGCCGCACGAGCGTCTCGACCGCAGCGGCCTCCGCCTCCGCCTCTGCGTCCGCGTCCGTGGCCACGCCGGAAACCCTGCGAAGGACGGGATTCGTCTCGGTCTTGCTCAAGGTCGCACCTTTTTGCGTTTTTCATCGGACGGCGCCGCATCCGGCTTCCCCCCCACCGCCGCCCGAACCCCGCGTCCCGTTTCCAACCCCTTCATTATACCGCCAATGGACCCCCCGCACCAGCACACAGCCGAAAAGCAGATGGAGCGTCCGAATGTCCGATATCGCTTTGTTCTCGAAGTTCCGGGTTCGCGACGACGCGTATGCCACGCGGGACGCGGCGGGTTCACGTCCAAAGGTGCGGGCCTGCTTCGTCGATCGCCGTCGGTTGCGGAGTCAGCGATCGGGCCGCGCGCCGGGACGGGCGGCAACCCATCGATCGCTGCACGGGCAACGGCGCCTACCTCGCCGCCTTGGCCGTCACCGATTCCCTTTCAAACGGCCACGGCTGGTTGCTCAGCAGCCGGATTCGCATCAGCAGCAGCGCCGCTTCGAACTGCGGGTCGATTTCCGGGCGGGTGTTGTCGTCCTTGAACTCGTCCTCGTCGGCGGCGCGGGTGGTCGTCGGCTTCTTCTCGCCGTCTTCCTCCTCCGCATCGACCTCGCTCTCCGGCATCGTCGGCACTTCCTTCTGGTCCTTGCCCTTCAGGACGTCCTGCTTCCGCCGGATGTCGATCACCTTGCGGATCTCCTTCGGCGTGAGCTTCACGCGGACGTTCGGATCGACGCCCCAGGCCTTCGCCCCCGGCTCCTTCTGGATGCACCGCCCGTTCGGCAGGTAATACTTCGCCGTCGTCAGCTTGATGTACGAGTTGCCGGTCGGGCCGAGCGCCTCCAGGTTCTGCACAAGCCCCTTGCCGAACGTCCGCTCTCCCAGGATCAGCGCCCGGCGGTGGTCCTGCATCGCGCCCGACACGATCTCGGAGGCGCTCGCGCTGTAGTCGTTCACCAGGACGATCATCGGCACGTCGGCAAAGCGCTGCCCCGGCGACGTGGACATCGCCCACTCCTTCGAGTCACGGCCCATCGTCGAGACGATGCGGCGCGGCGGCGGCGGCGCGGGCAGGAACAGGTCGCACAGATCCACCGCCGACTTCAGCAGCCCGCCCGGGTTGAACCGCAGATCCAGGATCAGGCCGCGCATCGATTCGTCGCGCAGCCTGCTCAGCACCGCCTCCAGCTCGTCCTTCGTGTTCTCCATGAAGCCGATCGTGCGGATGTAGGCGATCTTCCGCTCCGGATCGGCCCAGAACCTCCACTGCCCGTCGGCCCCGCGAGACAGACCCTTGACCGTGTGGATCACGATCCGCTCGCGGGCAACGCGGACGTCGAATTCCTGCTCCCGGTCGATCCGGCGAATGGTCAGCGTCACCTCCGTGCCGGCGGGGCCCGTAATGCGGCGGACCGCCTGATCGATCGTGATGCCCTTGGTCGACTCCCCGTTGACCTTCGTGATGATGTCGCCCGGCTGGATCCCCGCGGCGTAGGCCGGCGTGTCCTCCAGGGGCGAGATCACCTTGAGCAGACCGCCCTCGAGGCTGATCTGGATGCCTACGCCGCTGAACTCGCCCATCGTGTCCTTTTTGAACTGGTCCACCTCCGCCGGCCAGATCATCGAGGTGAACTCGTCCAGCGGCTCCAGCGCGCCCTCCGTGAACTCGGCAACGATCACCTCCTGCGGGATCCGCAGCGTCTCGTTGTTGATCGTCAGCACGCGGCCGAAATGCTCGAGCACTTCGTTCACCGTCACCCGGGAATGCTCGCGCGCCAGCCGGATGCGGGCGTTGATCCGCCGCGTGAACGTGTCCAGCAGGTCCGCGTCCTTCATCGACGGGAACGTCTCGGCCAGCTTCTTCGTGCCCGCGAACCACGCGATCCGCTCCAGCCCGCCCAGCGCCACCTGGCGGAAGTCCGGCTCCGTCACATACCGGTCGGCGATCATCTTCAGGGCGCTGCGCACCATCTCGGGGTCGATATCGCGAACGGTCTCCTTCCACTCCCCGCTCGGCTTGTACGTCTCCTCCAGCAGGATATGCGTGCGGCACTGCTGCCGCAGTCGCCGGTATTCGCTCCCGTTCGGCTCAAAGATCTCGACCAGCGCCCCGTACACGCGGATCGCTTCGATCCATTCGCCCTTCTCCCGTGAGGCCGCCGCGTGCTCCTCCGCTCGCCGGACCGCCTCGATCACCCAGGGCTCTGCGCGGAAGGCCTCCGGATCCTCGCAGCTCAGAAACGCCCGGAACAGGTCGTCCGCCGCCTTGCCCCATTCCTTCCGTTCCAGACGCTTGCGGACCCAGCCGACGTACTTTTCGTAGTCCGCCTTGGTCATCTCCTGCCGCTGCCGGCTGAGCTTCTCATACGACGCCAGCCATTCATGCACCTGGGTGACCTGCTCGTCATGCGAGCCGCTCTGGATCAGACGGTCAATCGCGTCGTAGGCCTTGCCGAACTGGCCGCGCCCGGCCATCGCCAGCCCCTCGGCCCACAAACGGCTCACATCCGGAGTCGATGGCTCTGCAAGCGCAGGCACGAAGCCCGCAAGAATAAAGACAAATACTGTCGAGAATAGGGCAATCCAGGCACGACGTGCCATAGCGACTCCTTGAATCCAGAATCTATCGAGCCTCCGCATTCCGACGGGATCCCCTTGGATCAAACGGTTCTGAGGACACCCGGGCAGGCGGGTTGCGGTGGGCAGCGCCGAGCCCTCAACGCAGGCCATGTCGATCAATCTGATACCCGAGTGCCCCGTCCTATGTCCTTTCACCCGTTCACCGGCCGGAGGTTGCGGTACCACGTCCCTTACGTTTGGCCGTCCGTGACCAAGCGGACACCGTATTATACAGATCGGTTCAACCGCGGGCGAATCCTCGTCATCTTTCCGGTTCCCGCGACACCTTACGCGTGCTACGATAACAGGCGCGGGGATGGGACGCGGCCATCCGAGTTCGCTCGTGCCTGAAGGAGGCTACCCATGCGACGACTGGTTTGTTTTCTGGGGTTGTTCGCCCTGACGGGCGCCACTTGTCAGATCCCTTCGCCGCCGAGTACGAGCCCCGAAAAACGCGAGGCCGCCCTGCGGGCTTTCCAGTCCGCCGACGAGATGCAGCAGTACCTCGCCTCGCAGGCCATTGCTCGCCTGAGCGGCCGGGCCCCCAACGGCGGCTGGCCGGTCTTCTTCCTCGCCGAATCGGCCGGTTCCCCCGTCCGGGATACCGACTCGACCGCCGGTGCGCCGCAGGCGGCGGGGGGAGGGACCATGGACCCCTTCAGCACAACCAACACTCAGGAGGCCGGCGTCGATGAAAGCGACCTGGTCAAGAACGACGGCCGATTCATCTACCTGATAAAGGGCAACACCCTCCGGATCGTCAAGGCCCGGCCTCCCAATGCCCTCGAACAAGTCGCCAGCGTTGAGCTCCCCGACAACCCCGACTCGCTTTACCTGCGGGGCGACAAGCTCATCGCCGTGTCCCGATCCTGGGGATGGTGGGGCGGATGGGGCGGATGGGAGGGCGACGTCCGGCTCATGGATGTCGCGCAAGGGGGCGGCGCGCCCGCGTGTGCGGCGGGCTCCGACTGCGGCTACGGCGTGAATCGCGTCACCGTGACCGTGCTTGACGTCACCGACCGCGCGGCACCCGTGACGGCGGCCACGATCAAGCTGGAAGGCTCGCTCGCCTCGACGCGGATGATCGAGAACAGGCTCTACGTCGTCTTGACGTCCATGCCGCCGCTGCCCGACAACCCCACGCCGGAGGCCATCAAGGCCCAGCCGCTGGAGCAGTGGCTGCCGGACTATCAGATCGTAACGGCCGACGGCGCGTCCGCCGCCGGCGACATCGTCGGGTGGCAGACCTCCTACTACCCCGTGAACCCGGACGGCTACGGCCTTACCATCGTCGCGACGCTCGACGTCGACAACCCCGGCACGCTGATCCAGTCGGAGGCCGTCGCCGCCGATGCCGGCACGATCTACGCCTCAACCAGCGCCCTGTACGTCACCGACACCCAGTACGACGTCGACGGGAACGGGCGCGAGGATACCGCCGTACACAAATTCGCCCTGACGGAGGAGGGGGCCGTGTACCGGGCCAGCGGCCTGATTCCCGGGCGACTGCTAAATCAGTATTCGCTCGGCGAGAAGGACGGCTACCTCCGTACCGCCGTATCCGTGGAGGACTGGTCGCGATGGTTCGACGACGTGATCCTGATGTCCGAGACGACCAACGGAGACGCTGCGGCCGTCACGGACGCCCCGGCCGCCGAGCCGTCGGTTCCCGGAACGGCCGTCTATGTCCTCCGCGAGAACACCGACACCGACAAGCTCGAGATCGTCGGCCGCATCGAGGGGATCAAACCGGATGAACGTCTTTATTCCGCCCGTTTTGTGGGTGACCGCGGATTCCTGGTCACGTTCCGTCGGGTCGATCCGCTCTTTACCCTCGACCTCAGCGACCCGACGAAGCCCGTCCTCGTCGGCGAGCTCAAGGTGCCGGGCTACTCCGAGTACATTCACCTCATGGATGAGAACCATCTGCTGACGATCGGCCACGACGCCGACGAAGACACGGGGATGATCGGCGGCCTGAAGCTGAGCATCTTCGACGTGACCGATCCGGCCAAACCCGTCGAGGCCCACGAGCGGATCATCGGCTCGCGCGGGACGAGTTCCGAGGCGACCTGGAACCCCAAGGCGTTCAACTACTTCGCCGCGAAGGCCGCCCTGGCGTTTCCGGCCACGATCTATGAAGGCTCACCCTGGGGCCGCGAGTCCGACTACGGCTCGTACTTCAACGGCCTGCTGGTCTATCGCGTGACGGCCGAGGGCGGCTTTACCCTCCTGGGCCGCATCAGCACGCGCCTGGAGGGCGGCGATTGCGACTACTGCGGCTACGCGTGGCCATCGTACACCCGCGGCGTCTTCATCGGCGACGACGTGTACGCGGTTACCGACTCTGTCGTTCGGGCCGCGCCGATCAGCGACCCGGCCGCCCTGTCGGGATCACTGGAGCTGCCCGGCTCGGCCGCGAGCGAATCGTCCCCTACGGGTGTGACCCGGTAGCGGTCCCGGCCGCCGCCGACAACCCCCAACGGGCCGCGCGTCTTGCGCGCATGCTTCATCTCAGGGGGAGATTGTGTCCTGAGCTCGACGCGGGCGACGGTCGCTACGGTCGTCCGGCAAGGCGCGATTTGCGCGTCTTGGAGTGCGGCGGCCATGACGCCGCTTTTCCTGCGGCAAGCGGTGACGCCTCCGGCATGCCGCAGACCGTCCGAGCCAAAGCGGTGGCGTTGCCACCGCAGTCCACAAATGCCGACGGACGAGGGATGACGCCAAGCAGATAGCCGAAAACTCCCGAACGCCACCGGGTCGTCCTCGGAAAACTGTGCCGCGAGAGCGAAAAATCGCGAGACATCGCCGAAAAGAAACGTTTTCGAAGGGTCGTAACCGGAGTACACCCGTGGTGCGATCGTGAGTTTACCGGAGGATCAGGCACCTCTCGATTTCTCGTTTTTCCGCCTTCCCGCCTTGCCGCATGCGACACCGGGGCCTAATCTCCGGCGTTCTCCGTTTTGCCTGTTTCCGGTGCCCAATACCACAGCATGAGCATGACCGATGAGGCCAGCAGTGATGCGCCGACGGCCTGGTGTGCGGTGGTGACGATCACGTGCAGCGGCGTCGGCGTCGCCGACCGCGGCCACACGCCCGTGACCACCAGCGCGCCGACCCCCAGCACGACCTGGAGGAGGATCAGCGCGATCAGCAGCCGACCGAGCCGGTGCAGCGCCGGCCGGTCCGGGTACAGCCCCCAGGCCCGCGCCCCGCACGCCACCGCCACGACCGTCACGACCACCGCCAGCGAGATGTGGATCAGCAGGCCCTGCACGAGGTGCCGCTGGATCGCGCCGAGGACCAGTTGCACGACCAGCAGAACGACCAGCGCCGCATTCAGGCCGCGATCCGTGGCAACCGACGGACGAATGCCGCCCTTCGCTCCTGCACGCCACGCACGCGAGACAAACACCGCCATCGCCACCACGCAGCCGAAGAACGCCTGCCCCACGACGCCGTGCACGATCGCCAGGACGAGGCTCGGGGCCGTGTCTTCCGGCCGGGTGCTCAACGTGAACCGGCCCGTCACGCGGAGGCCGCCCAGGATCCCCTGCACGATGACGGCGGCGACCAGCGCGAAGGCAAAGCGCTTTACCCAGCGGCGATCCTCGGTCCGCAGCAGTTGCACCGCCATCGTGACCGTCGTCAGCCCGACGAGCGAGCCGAGCAGCCGGTGCGTGTGCTCGTAGTAGACGCCGCCGGTCATCCGCGACAGCGGGTAGAGGAACATGTTCCAGCCGAAGGAGTTCGGCCAGTCGACGACGGCCAGGCCGGCCCCCTGGCTCGTGACGACCCCCCCGATGATCACCAACAGTCCGGTCGCGGCGGCGGCCACGACGACGAAGGCCCCGGTCCAGTTTCGATCGCATGCCCCGCGAGCGGGCAGCGCGGCACCCAGGGCCCCGCCCGCCGCCGCAAGGATTCCGGTGACCAGGATCGACCCCGGCACCCACCAGAGCGCCGAGGGGACGATCTGATTGGGATTCCGTCCGCCCAGGAGGCTGCCGAGCACGAGCATATTCAGGGCGGCCGTCAGCACGCCCGCCTGGGCCGCCCGTCGGGCCCCGCCGGCATACCGACCGGCGACGACCCCCCCGCCGACGACGCACGCCAGAAGCAGCACCAGCAAGAGCCAGTTCGGCACGTCCATCGACGGCAGACGACACACGTAGCCCGTGGCCCACATCGCCACGGTCATGCCGAAGCCGATCGCGAGGAGGTCGCTGCCCCGTGCCGGTGATCGAGACGTCCCTGCCATGCGATCCCTCTCTGTGAAACGCGTCGCCCGCTTTCCGCGTCGGAAGCAAGGATATGCAGCCACCCATGGAGAGTCTACCCCGGCGTTGCATACGGCACGGCTGAAAAGCGAAAAAACGACAAAGCGAGAAACGCGTGATCCCATCGTGAACTCACTGCCGCACCACGGGCGTACTCCGGGTACGACGCTTTGAAAACGTTTCTTTTCGGAGAGTGTGGCAACATTACAGATCTCGCCGTCCCGATCGGCGGATATCGAGCGGCTTTTCGCGTGGTTCGCGTATTTCGCGGTCCCCAAACAGAATCGAACCGCGAAACACGCGGAATACGCGAAAGCCGACCGGAATACCACGGGATCGCTCTGTAATGATGCTACAGTCTCTCTTTTCGGCGGTTTTCCGCTTTCTCACTTTCGTCCTCTCCCCTCGTCGCTTTGTCGCTCCGTCGCTTCGTCGCTCCCCCTTTCCGCTCTTCCGGTTTGTCGCTTTCCCGTCGTTGCCTCATGCAACGACGGGGTCCGCCCCGCGCGCAAGACGCCGCTTCCGCCCGCGCTGGCCATCGCGATTCGCCCGACCTACCATAGGCAGCCGTGCTGAGCATTTACCTTGAGCTTGCCAAGGCCCGGCTGGTTGCGCTCGTCCTTGTGACGACCGGCGTGGGTTACGCGCTGGCCGCCGAGCGCGGACCCGACATCGCCCGCCTGCTCTGGGCGCTGCTCGGCACGGCGCTCACCGCCGGCGGGGCCAATGCGTTCAACCAGTGGATCGAGGTCCATCGTGATGCGCGGATGGGGCGGACCTGCCGCCGCCCGCTGCCGACGCGACGGATCGCCCCCGGTCACGCGTTCGGCTGGGCGATGGGTGTCATCACGGCGGGGACTGCGGTGCTGGCGTCGCGCGTGAACCTGCTGACGGCGGCGCTGGGGCTGGCGGCCGCGTTGGTTTATGTGTTGCTCTACACGCCGCTGAAGCCGCGCAGCTCGCTCTGCACGCTGGTGGGGGCGGTTTGCGGGGCGATCCCGCCGATGATGGGGTGGACGGCGGCGACCGGTCGCCTCGACTATGGCGCCTGGCTGCTGGGCGCGATCCTCTTCATCTGGCAGATCCCGCATTTCCTCTCGATGGGGTGGATGTACCGCGACGAGTACGCCGCCGGCGGGTTTCGCATTCTGCCGGTGATCGATCCCTCGGGCCGATCCACGTGCCAGCTCATCCTCCTCTACAGCCTCGCCCTGCTTCCGCTGGGCATGGCGGCCGCGGCCACAGGGCTGGTCGGTCCCGTCTGTGCCGTCGGGTCACTGGTGCTCGGGGCGGGCCTGCTGGCCTGCGGGGCCCGGCTGCACCGAGACCGCACGGCAACAAGCGCGCGGCGGCTGTTCCTTGCGACGATCGTGTACCTGCCGCTGCTGATGGGCCTGATGGTGGCCGACCGGGGCAGACCCGCCAACGGCCTCCTTGCGGCCGACGCCGCGCATGAGCTCCAGGCGCCCGCGCCGCGCGGCTGACGCGACCACGGGAAAGCGAGAAACCGGAAAAGCGAAAAAGCGATATCGGAGGCTTGTATTCGGAATACTCGCGCGGTGCGGCAGCAAGCTCATCACATCGTCATATTCTTTCGCTTTCTCGTTTTTTCGCTTTCCAGCGCTGGACGCTCCTGCGGCGCTGCTCCGCGCTCGGCCGGGTCTACGCACCCGGGCCGTCAGCCACCCGAAGCCCTTTGACGGTGTCGGCCAGGGCGATCCACTCCTCGATGTCGAGTTGCTCGGGACGGCGCGAGAGATCGAACGCGGCCAGGTTCGCCCCGACGGTTTCCTGTTCAACCGTCGTCGCGGGCCCCGCCGGGTCGAGCCGCTTGCGGCCGAGCAGGTACGCCAGCCCGTGCGAGAGCTTCTTGCGCCGATGCAGGAAGCACGTCCGCACGACCTTCACGAAGTGCGAGAGGTCCGCGATCCGGGCGGTCTTCGCACCGCAGACGTCGAGGCGGAGCATCGACGAATCCACCTTTGGCTGCGGCCAGAAGACCGACGCCCCCAGGTCCGTGATGTGCTGCACATCGCACAGGGCCTGCACGACGATGCTCAGCGGTGAATACGTCTTGCGCCCCGGCGGCGACGTGATCCGCTCGGCCACCTCCTTCTGGACCGTGAAGCAGAGGCGCGCGATGCCGAGGTCCGACAGCAGGAGGTCGACGATCAGCGGCGAGGCGATCTGATACGGCAGGTTGGCCACGAGCAGGAATCGCCGTGGCACCCCTCCGCCGGCCCGCACGCACGCGGCCCGCACCGCCTCGACCATCGGTGGGGCCAGCCGGCTCTTGTTCGCCAGGGCATCGACGCACAGGGCCGTCAGGTTCGTCCGCCGCGACAGCCGCGTGCGCAGCAGCCCGTACAGGTCCGCGTCAACCTCGACGGCGACGACGTGCCGCGCCTGATCGAGCAGCATCTCCGTCAGCGAACCGGTGCCCGAACCGACCTCGAGCACGACATCGTCCGGCCCGACCTCCGCCGCCGCCACCAGCTTGCGCATCAGGTTGCCGTCGATGAGGAAGTTCTGGCCCAGGCGGCGGTTCGGCCGCCGGTCGAGCCCGGCGAGCATCGCCTCGATCTCTCGTTTGGTCTGTGGCATGGGTCGTCCGATTCACAGTCGCCCGAGGGCATACGCCGGGATGTCGGCCAGCCGTTCCCGCGAGAACAGGTCGCCCGAGATCATACGGCGGATCCGCATCCAGCGCTGCTGCGCGTTTGGATCGGCCCAGACGGCCCTCCGCATCATCTCGCGTGCCTCGGCGGCCAGGTGCGGGTCCATCGCCTCCATCCGCCGACCCCAGTCAGGCAACATGTTGAGCACGCCCCGCGACTCCAGGTATGCCGCGGGGACATCGTGCTCGATGTGGCCGATCCGCGAGTCCCGCTCCGCCGGGCAGCGGGCGATGAAGGCGTCCGTGAGGCCATAGACGTCGATCACATGCACCTTCGGCCCCGCGTGGTAGGGCAATACGCCCATCGCCTGCCACGTGATCGTGATCGGTCCGATCTGCTCGCTGTAGCGCGCCGCCAGCCCGCCGACCCGGACCCACAGCGGCGTGAAGGGGTTCCCGCGATAGGTCTCCGGCGGGCGGAAGCGGGGGCCGTTCCACGGGCCGGCGTACCACGCCCATTCGTCCGCGATGCCGCCGGCGGCGTCGATCGCCTCCTGCGAACCGACCCGGGGCCGCGCATCATACAACGACGAGACGCCCGCCAGCACGATGCCGACCGCGGCGAGAGCGGCGCACAGCGGGCGGCCGGGCTCGCGGACCGGCAGCCGCGCCTGCAGCAGGAAGATGCCCGCGGCCGTCGCCCCGACCACCGTCGACACGAGGAACCGCCCTCGCATGAAGTCGCCGCCGACGCCGATGACGTACGCGAACTGCAGCCACAGCCCCAGCATCACGCAGGCCTGGAGCGCGGCCCCCGGCCGTCGGCGGACAAGCCCTGGCAGCGCCGCCGCCGCCCCGACGACCAGCACGCACGCGGTCAGCCCGGCATGGATCGGCTCGTGTGCGGCGTAGTCCCGCACGTAATGCCGGCCCTTCGCCGCCGCCACCGGCAGCGGCAGGGCCACCTTGGCGTAGGCGGTGTTCGGCAGCGGCGAGCCGTAGTAGATCGTCGCGAAGGCGTACCACAGCAACATCGGCAGCAGCGCCGCCCCCACCCGCATCAGCGGCCGGCGTCCCCGACGGCGAACGGCCTGCACCAGCGCCCACGCGAGCACGGGGCCGCTGATCATCAGGTGGTCCGGCCGCGTCATCAGGAGCAGCGAGCCGAGAAGCGTAAGCATGCCGACCGGCGGCGGATCGCTCGGGCTTGCCGCGTGGCGCAGCGCTGCGCCGAGCAGTGCGACGACCAGGGCATTCGTCAGAGACGTCTCCAGTCCCGACGTCTGATACTCCACAAACGCCCGCGAGCCCAGCAGGATGATCACGGCGGCCGCCAAGGCGAGCAAGGCCTGCCGCCGTCCGCGATACAGCCGCACCAGCAGGGCCACGAGCGCCGCCGTCAGGACCAGCCCCAGTGTGACGGCGACGGCGTACACGTCGAACAGCGCGGCCCCCGCCAGCAACAGGAGGAACCACAACGGGTGCGTGAAGCCCTGCACCCGCTCGCCGACGTTGAACACCGGCCCGTGGCCCGACAGGCAATGGACGACATGGCGGAACGTGATGAACGCGTCATCGCACACCCACGCCCGCCAGAGGACGAAACCGACGGCGACGACGGCCAGCGCCGCAGCCGCGATCGAAAGCGCCCGCGCCTGCATGTCGTCCGATCGCCCCGACCCGCCGTGACCGTCACTCATCGCGCACCGGCGGCGATCTTAGCCGCGATCGCCGCCGACGTGTAGAAGCGCCCCCCGCGCATACGTCGCGGCGAGCCGGCCCGGCGGGCGTGCAGAGCGACGGCATCCACGAACGACAGTGAGGCCCCCTGTCGCAAGCGCACACGGCCGCGCGATGGGGTCCACCGCGCGACCGCGTGCCGTGATTCCATCCAGCCGATTTCGAGCAGGCGGTCGTTACGCCTTGTTCGCCGCCGGGTACGGGACCGTCTTGGGCTCCATGCCGGCCTTGGCCAGCACGGCATACACGACAAAGCCGACGATCAACGAGTAGATGCTGGTCGGGTGCCAGCCGGGCAGTACGGCGATCCAGGGGTGATTCAGCACGCCGACCACGAAGCCGATGAGCCATGCCGCGTAGCCCGGGACGCTGATGCCCTCGCGCGGGCCGACCCACTTCTTCCCGGAGAGCAGGTAGTCCGCGATCATCGCGCCGACCACCGGCCCGAACGACGCGCCGATCAGACCGAAGAACGCCCCGAGGTTGCCCGCAAACCCGAGCGCCGCCAGGACGATGCCGATCGTCGCCCCGGCCATCGTGATCTTCACCCGCGCCTGCGGCTTGGCGAGCATCGTCGACAGGCTGTTGCCGATGATGAACGAGCAGAAGCTCGCCGGCGCCATCGACCCGATCGCGAACAGGATCATCCACAGCCGCCCGTACTGGCCGAACAGGACGTTCAGCGAATCCTGATACTGGAACGACTTGAAGTCCGGCGACTTTCCGTGCGCCCCGGCCACCGCCAGGATGCCCAGACCCCCCGCGAAGAGGATGGCCAGGGCGATGCCCACCAGGCCGCCCATCCGGACGTCCCGCGCGTCGCGGTTGGAGCTGCAGAAGTCGGCGCCGCACGCCCCCGCCGTCGCGAAGAACCCGATCACCATCTGGATGATCAGCAGCATGCCCGGCAACCCCTGGTCCGCCGCGGGCTGATAGTTGCCCGCGTGCTTCGCCCCGGCAATGCCGGACACCAGCAGCAGCACGATCGGCACGATCGGGAAGTACGTGGACAGCTTGGCCACCATCCCGATGCCCAGCCCCCCGAAGAACGCAAAGAGGTAGCCCCAGATC
>CAZTVU010000101.1:14129-15835 GCA_964617025.1 uncultured Planctomycetales bacterium
ACCGCCATGACGACAAAGCCGACGCTGAAGGCGTTCTCACCGGTCGCCGGCGGCGGGCCGAACAGCGTGTTGTCGAGGTGACCCAGGCCCAGCCCGCCGAGGACCAGCTTGGTCGCGTAGAACGTCGCGACGCTGTACCAGCCGATCTGGAGAAGCCCCATGAAAATGCCCGGCAGGAAGTAGCCGCCCTTCGTGCCGAACGTGCTCGTGCCGACGATGTACAGCGGCAGACCCGTCTTCATGCCGAGCATGCCGGGCACGACGTAGAAGAGGGCGTGGCTGAGCAATCCCGCCGCCACCAGGGCCAGCAGGCACTTCGACAGGCCCGCCATGCCCAGGGCCCCGGGCCCGGCCGATGTGCCCGCCAACTGATCATAGAACGCGATCCAGGGAAAGATGCCCGCATAGGTCTGGGCGGTGGTCTTGTACCACGGCACCCGGTTCGTCGTCGGGTTCGGCTGGGCCGATGCCAGGTAGGCGGGCAGCGCTTCGTTGGCCATCGCAGTCTCCTCTTCTGATTGGAGCGGTCCTCACATGAAGCCATGAAACGATGCCGTGCGACCGGCCGACCCCGCGACCGCAAGGGGGGCCGACCCGGCCCGGCCGAGCCGCGTCTCGTCCGGGCCGCCCGCGCATCGCTTCCACGGGGCCGTATCTTACCGACGACACGCCGGATTGCCAGCCCGAGAGCCGCTCGGCGGACCGCCGAAGACCCTCCGCCCGCAGGCCGCCGTACGCCGGACCGCGGCAGGCCGACGCCGACCGACGCCGCCCCCCGGCCGGGGGTTGACTCGGCTGGCGGTCGGCGTCATACTGATGGGTCTGCGAGTCGGTATAGAACTGGAGCCAGAGACGTGTACGCAATCTTCGAAGACGGCGGTCGGCAGTATCGGGTGCAGGAAGGCGACACCATCCGCGTGGACCTCAAGGACCTCGCCGAGGGTCAGCAACAGGTGGAGTTCACCCAGGTGTTGATGCTGGGCCAGGGCGCGGACGCCCGGGTCGGGCAGCCCTACATCGAGGGCGCGAAGGTCGTGGCCCGGGTCAACGGCGAGGTCAAGGACAAGAAGGTCGTCGGCGTGGTCTTCCGCCGCCGCAAGCGCGTCAACGTCAAACGGGGCCACCGGCAGCGCCACCTGGACGTCACGGTCGAACAGATCATCGGCTGAGCAAGGCCCCCCGCCAGACCCCTTCAAGACTATGGGGAAGCGGAGTGCAGGCGGGGGCGTTGCGGAGCCGAAGGCCAAACGCGAATCCCGACGTTGCATTCCGAAACGCCGGAAAGCGGAAAACGAGAGAGCGAGAATACCCTGCGCAGCCTCAGAGCGAGGACACCCTGCGCAGCCTCTGGGCGAAACCGAAGGATGTGCGTTTTTCTCGCCGGTCGCGTCGGAAGACCCTGCCGTGACCATGACTCGGACGGCGGTCAGCCCGCCCGTCTTGCACGGCGCGGCCCGCCCGTTTCGTACGGCGCGGCCCGCGCGTTTTGGACTGCGGCGGCCTTGCCGCCGCTTTCCCTGGAACGCGTGGCGATGCACCGGCGCGCAGCAGACCGCCCGAGCCAAAGCGGTGGCGTTGCCACCGCAGTCCAAAAGCGCTGACGTTCGGTGCGTCTTTCTCGCCGGTTGCCGCGGATAGCGTCTGTCCCGACCTCGGCTCGGACGGCGGTCAGCTCACCCGTCTTGCACGGCGCGGCCCGCCCGTTT
>CAZTVU010000102.1:0-6566 GCA_964617025.1 uncultured Planctomycetales bacterium
CCGTCCGAGCCAAAGCGGTGGCGTTGCCACCGCAGTCCACAGGCGCCGACGGACGGTGAATCGCGCGAACCGGCTGGCTGGAAACGCAGAAAACGCGGCCGGATCGTCTTTGGAAAAGCTGGTCGGGAGAACGAGCAATCGCGGGATGTCATCGAAGTGAGGTTTTTGCCCGAGCGGTCGAAGAAAACGGGCGAGTCGATGCTATTATTAGATAGCGACCCAGGCATGGGGAGGTGGCGGCCATGATTCAGATTAAGAACCTGTTTGAAACACCGGCGGCCTCAGACGGCTTGCGTCTCTGGGTAGGCCCGGTGGGCTTGACGCGTGATCTGGCCGCCTGGTGTAAGGTGGACCGCTGGCTCAAGGAGGGTTCGCCGCACCTCGAGCTTACGGAGTGGTTTGAAGAACATCCGGACGGCTGGGAGTTCTTTCGCGGAAAGCACCACGAAGCCCTTGTGAAGAGCGGGTCGATCCCCCTGCTCCGCAGTCTGAGCGAGCAAGCCGTACGGGAGAACATCACGCTGCTCTACGCCGAGTCCAACCCGTCGGAGAACTGCGCCGTCTCGCTGTATGAGTTCCTCACCGCCCTGATGCCCGGCGTTTGAGCCGGCACGGGGGTGGGGACGTCGTTCTGGCCGGTCTTCGGCTTGCGTACGATGGATTGACACGGGCGACATTCCTGTCTGTAAAGCTGCCTCGGATAGAGGCTTATGGCTGTGATGCCGGCGGTTGGCAATGCCGGGCTTATAGCGGAGTCGAGAAATCCGACGGCGGGTGCCTGATATCTGTCCCGCCCTCTTTCGGAAGCGCCACGCCCTATAGAATCTGCGTTGTCGGGTTGACGTCTGCGAGTGACGCTACGATAATCTAGTAGAAGCGGGTGCTGGTGGACCGCGGGTTGCCGCTGGGGGCCTTGTCGTGCGGCAGTTCGGGTTCACCGGGCGACGGTGCCCTCCCCCAATCGCCGTCGCTCCGCTGGAAGGTTTGTGTTCGATTGTTCGCGCCCAGGCCTCCGGTGGATTCCGGGCCGACCGGGCGCGGCAGGGCCGGGCTCGCCAGAGCTCTCGGAGAGCGGACCGTGGCCAAGTATCGCCTTACGGCTATCGCGCAGTTGGCCCACCAGCTCAAGCTGTCGCCGGTTCGTCTGCGTCTTCAGCAGCTTGCCGGCGCCGAACGCCTGCTCGACTTGATCGACGCGGACAAGAGTTACCCCTACGACTTCGTCTGCTATCACATCACCGGCTATCGTTCCAAGCGGGCGCCCTCGACCGGTATGCTCAGCGGCCGGCACCTGATCGGCGACCTTGTCCAGTTGGTCGAGGAACTCAGCGGCCTGCCGGTCATGGATGTGACGGCCCTGCCCGAGCGCTACTGGTCGACGGAGCAGTTGGCTGGGCGGCTGCGCGTTTCCACCAAGACGATCTGCCGGTGGCGGCGGCGCGGGCTGCCGGGCCGCAGGATTCGCGGCGAGGACGGTGCCATTCGCGTGGCGTTCTCCGAGACGTGTGTCCGGCGATTCGTCCATCGAAATCTCGCGCTGGTTCAGCGCGGGGCGGCGTTCCGACAGTTGTCCCCGGCCGAAAAGGAGGCCATCGTTCGTCGGGCGCGGCAGATTCTCGGCGAGCGCCGCGTGCGCCTGCACGAGCTTTCCCAGTTGATCGCCGCGGAGGTGGGCCGCGCGGTTGAGACCGTTCGCTATACGCTTCGACGCCACGACCGCGAGAACCCCGGGCAGGCGATGTTCGGCAAGAGCGAGCAGCCGATTGTCCGCCCGGAGCACCAGGCGTTGTACGATGCGTGGCGGGCGGGCGAGCCGCCGTCGCGGGTCGCGGCGAAGTTCGGCATGTCGCCGGCCGGAGCGGAGCAGATCCTCCGTGAGATCCGCGCGAGGCGGTTGCTTGCTCGGCCGCTCACGTACGTGTACAGCCACGAGTTTGACGCGCCGAACGCCGACCGGATCATCCTTCGGGACGAGCCGGTCAACGGCGACCTGGATTCGACGGCCGGCGGCGAGGATCCGGCCGATCTCGCCCGGCCGGCGGCGATTCCGCGGGACCTGCCGCCCTACCTCCAGGATCTGTATCGCGTCCCGTTGCTGACCCCGCGCCAGGAGCGGAACCTCTTCCGGCGATACAACTACCTCAAGTTCAAGCTGTCGGCGATCCGTCAACGGATCGATCCGTTGCGCGTGACGGAGAAGCAGCTTCGCGCGGCGGAGGAGCTGGTCGAGGCGATGGAAGATGTCAAGAACCGGATCACGCGGGCCAACCTGCGTCTGGTCGTCAGCATCGCCCGTCGGCACGTGGGCCGGTCGGCCGACTTCCTCGAGATCGTCAGCGACGGGAACATGTCGCTGATGCGTGCGGTGGAGAAGTTCGACTACACGCGCGGGTACAAGTTCAGCACGTACGCGACGTGGGCCATCATGCGCAATTACGCGCGGACGATTCCTGAGTCGCAATACCAGGCCGCCCGCTTTGCCACCGGCAGCGAGGAACACCTCGAGGCGATCGCCGATACGAGCGAGCCCCCGCGCGATCCCGTCGAGGCGGAGGGCCTCCGCAGCAGCCTCGATCGAGGCCTGGCGGAGTTGACCGAGCGGGAGCGTGAGATCGTCCGCCGCCACTTCGGCCTCAACGCCGAAGGCCAGAGCGAGACGCTCGACCAGATCGGCAAGTGTTACGGCCTGACCAAGGAACGCATCCGCCAGATTGAGCGCAAGGCCATCCAACGCCTTCGCGAGGTTCTCACTGAGCAGGGCTTGGCGGCCTCTCTGACGCCCACCTGACTACGGCTTCAGCCCCCGCTATCTTTGACCGGAAACGGCGAGACGATCGGCCTTGTGGCCACGGCTCGCGTCACATTGTAAGTGCTTTTTTCATAGTACGTTAAGATTGCACTTGCCTTTGATCGGCTTGGGAGTGGGAGCCCAATCTACGCCGGCAGACGCGATGACGTGGCCCATATTTGGGATCATCTCGGATGCCGAATTACTGGAATGTCAACGGTTCCCGTGCCGATAGAATTCCTGATATGCGCGCCCGAATTGCGGGATCCCGATAGATCCGCGGGGGCATCGGAGGGCTCGCCATGGGCCTTTGTCGGGGCGGGCGATGCTTGTCGTCCTCTCGATCGCATGTCCAGTGGTTGAGTGTCGTTTCATCGAGCTGCGGTGCGCCGCTTCCCCAGGCAAGAAGGAGATCGCGATGGGACTGTCCAAACGTTTGTTTCTGGCGATGACAATCGTTGGTTTTTCGTGGGCGATGATCGGCGGCACCTGCGGTGGGGAGGCGGACTCGGACGGCGACGCTATCCCCGATTCCGTGGATAACTGTGTCAACACCGCAAACCCCGATCAGTCGGATGCGGATCGCGACGGCATCGGCGACGCGTGCGACAGCCCGAGCAACAACGGTACGAACTCAAACGAGCGCCGGATCATAGGGCAGGTCTCGTCCGTCGACAACAAGCCCCTTGCCGGGGTGGCGGTGACGCTGGACAACGGCCTGTCGAGTTCGACCGATGACCATGGCTTTTTCTCGTTCTCGGTGCCGACGACCAGCGACGCGAGTGTCATCGCCCGGTTCCGCAAGGACGGATATGCGGCGACCAGCAAGTCCCTGCCTGCGCAGCTTGCTGCGTCGGCAACGCCGACGTGTGTGATCATGGCGCCGGCCGGTCAGACGGTCACGATCAACTCGGACCAGGCGAACACGCACCAGACGGGCGACTCGAAGGTGACGATCCCCGGCGGCGCCCTGCAGGATGAACAGGGGAATCCGGTCAACGGAAATGTCACCCTGAGAGTCAACTACATGGACCCGAGCACGCCCTCGGTGCTGGCGTTTCCGGGTTCCTTCGAGACCGCCCAGGCGTCGGACGGCTCACAGGTGGCTCTGGAGTCCTTCGGCTTCGCAACCTACGAGCTCACGAAGGACGGCAAGCCGGTCAACCTGAAGCCGGGCAGCACGGCAAGGATCGAATACGTGCTGCCGGACAACGCCCAGGGGAAGTACCAGGTGGGCGACAAGATCGGCCTGTGGGAGTTTGACGAGGATACGGCGACCTGGAAGGAGCGGGGCGAAGGCGAGATCGGCATGGCCACCGACGGGTCCGGCAGGCTGGCGTGGTTTGCCGATGTGACGCACTTCAGCTGGTGGAACTGCGACAAGCCGCTCGACCAGAAACAGTGCATCAAGGGGCGGATCGTATACCGGGGCAACCCGGTGGCAGGGGCCGAGGTGACCGCCGTCGGCGTGGATTACAACGGGACGAGCGCGGCGCGATCCGACGCGAGCGGCTACTTCTGCGTGGACGTCAAGCGAAACTCGACCGTGCGGATCGAGGTGCGGATCAACGGCGGGGCTACGCCCGTGGTGCAGCAGGAGGTCAGCGTGCCGGATACGCCGGCGAGCTGCGCGACCGGCGGGTGCAAGGACATCGGAGATCTGCCCGTCACCTTCGACGCGTGCGTCAAGGGCTATGTGAAGGATACGGACGGCACGCCGGCGGCGGGGGCGACGGTGTACGTCGTGCCGGGCGAGACGGTGACGACGGACAGCAGCGGGTACTACTGCGCGGCGGCGATGGCCAACACGGAGGTTTCCGTGTTCGTGCCCGGCCGGCCGGCGGTGACCGTGAAGACGCCCGCCGCAGGCTCCTGCGACACCGGGAACTGCGTCGAGGCCAACCTGTCGATCACGCTTCCAAAGGCCGGCGATGTGGTCGGCCGGTTGCAGGCGTCCAAGAACGCCGACTACCACAAGGACGGCACGGGTACCGTGCAGTCCTACAGCTCGTTCAATCTCGCCGGTTACTTCTTCGTCGCGGACACCGGGTATGGGGTGTCGAGCATCGAGGAGATCAAGAAGATCAAGGACTGGTCCCTGCCGGGTCTGACCACGCAGGTGGAGGACTTCGGCACATGCGTCGTGATCAGCGCGACCCACACGTACACGACCAAGCTGGACGGCGAGCCGCAGCAGCAGGAAGGACAGGACACGCGGATCGGCGCGCTCGATCCGGGCAACCCGGGCACCGCAAGCAACGGCACGGCGAGCGTGGGGATGTACCGCTTCGAGTCGCAGTATGCCGACGACGCGAGCTGGATGTACGGCTATTTCTCGCCGAAGGAGTACGATCTGCTCGGCATGGGCTTCGACGCCGGTCAGACGATCACGTTCTCGTTCCCAGGCGGCACGGACATCGGCGCGTTCACCGCGTCCATCGGGGTGCCAGCCGACCTGAACCTCACGTCGCCGGACCTCGGCGATCCGAACCTCGTGATCCATGCGTCGGCGCCGCTGAACTTTGCATGGACTGCCGGCAACGCCACGGACAAGGTGCAGGTAATGATTATGGGGAGTCGATCGGAGTCGACGCAACACGACGACGGCACGACGACGTACTCGTCGACCTATACGATCATCATCTGCGAGTTCCCCGACACGGGATCCGGCGTAGTGTCCACGGAACTGCTGTCGCGGCTGCCCTCCGGTTCGCAGTACACCGTTGTGTGGGTCCAGCGCATGCGGCGCGCCGAGGTGAACGTGCCGCTCAAACGCGTGAACGAGTCGGGCATCGTGACGGTCACCGGTGTGACCGGCGCGATGCGATGGTGGTGGTCGGAGTAGAAAACCGCAGCGCCGGTTGCCCGAGGTGACGGGCTGTCGGTCTTAGCACATCGGCGAACAGGGCGGGGTGAGGCGGACCTGGGTGCCCGCCTCGCCCCGCGGTGCTTTCGGAACGCGTGGGAGAAGGGCCTTGCGTCGGCGCGGCCCTGCGGCGATCCTCTCGGCTCCCGAGGCGGGCGTGAACGGGAGACATCGAATGAAATCCTACCGCAAAGAGCTGTGGTTCAGTACCAAGCACCGGCGCGACTACGTGAACATCACGGGCGAGGTGGAGGCGTGCCTGCGCGAGAGCGGGATTCGCGAGGGGCTCTGCCTCGTCAACGCGATGCACATCACCGCGAGCGTCTACATCAATGACGCCGAGAGCGGGCTGATCCAGGACTACGACGACTGGCTGGAGAAGCTCGCCCCGCACGAGCCGATTTCGCAATACCGGCATAACCGGACGGGCGAGGACAACGGCGACGCGCACCTGAAGCGGCAGATCATGGGCCGCGAAGTGGTCGTCGCCGTCACCGACGGTGCGCTGGACTTCGGCCCGTGGGAGCAGATCTACTACGCCGAGTTCGACGGTCGCCGCCGCAAGCGGGTGCTGGTGAAGATCATCGGCGAGTAGCCGGCCGGTCAGAGCTTCAGGAGCCGGGCCAGCAGGTTATCCTGCGGATAGCCGTGGCCCAGGTGCTGGCGGAAGCCCTCGCCGTACGCGGTGCCGATCGAGCGGCCTCGCGCGGCCCCGGCGCGCTTCATGACTTCGATGTAGTGGTCCATCTTGTGTTGGGCGCGCAGCCACTCGCGCTGGGACGCGTGGCAGGCGAGCATCTTCTCCTTCACGTCGATCGTCGAGCTGATGTCGACGACGAACTGCGGTTCGATCGGGTTGCCCAGCAGGTCCTTGCCCTCGACGGCGTCCGCGTAGTACAGGTGCGGCACGGC
>CAZTVU010000102.1:6584-15795 GCA_964617025.1 uncultured Planctomycetales bacterium
GGGGTCGATGTCGCCCGTGAGCAGGTTCGGGGCGGAGGCCGCGAAGCAGGCCGTCCGCACAAGGTGGCTGGTCATCTCGTGATCGAGCATGTAGTCCATCGGCGGCGGCGCGATCACGAGGGTGGGGCGGGTCTTGCGGACGATCTCGGTGAAGGCCCGGATCGTGGGGGGATCGTACGTAATGAGGAGGTCGACGCAGCCCGCGCAGTGGTACTCGGCGCCGATCACGCCTCCCGGTGGCGAATCCGCGCGATCTCATCGGGGCGGTGGTCCATCGAGCCGCAGTCGCCGCTGGTGGCCGTGGCGATCGCGATTTCACAGCCTGCCTCGCGTTTGAGGCGGACCAGCGTGCCCGCGCACGTCATCTCAACATCGTCCGGATGGGCCATGAACGCCAGTACTCGGATGGGGTCCGCCATCGATTCATCCCTCGTAACGCCTGGATTTCGGAAGCACGTCGGCGCATGAGTCTCGGTGTCGGGGCCGCGGGCGTCAAGTCGACGCGTCCGCACCGGCGTGCCGGGCCGGCGTCGCGCGGGGAGTGCCGGGCGCTGCGGCTTGGGCCCGGCACCGCTTTTGTGCCCAGGGTCTTTCCACTACCATACGCCGTATGACGGATCTCGCCGCCGCCAGGCGCTACGAACGCCGGAAGACCATCGTCCGCATCGCGGGCATGGTGATCCTCGTGATCTACGCGGCCCTGTGGACACTCGCCGCCCCGCATGTTGCCGAGGCGGCGGGGGAGCTTACCGCGTGGCGATGGCTCGGGCTGCTGGCCGTCGGGGCGGCCTTCGTCCTGGGGCTGGAGCTGGTCTCGCTGCCGCTCGACGCCTACGCCGAGTTCGGCATTGAGCACGCTTTCAACCTGAGCAACCAGACGCCGAAGGCGTGGCTCGCGCGCACGGTGAAGGAATGGCTCGTCGGCGTGGTCTTCGGGGGCCTGATGGTCGCGGGGCTGTATGCCTCGCTCTGGTACGGCGGGCGGCTGTGGTGGCTCTGGGTCTGGATGGGGTGGCTGGGGCTGTCGGTCGGACTGGTGAAGCTCTTTCCCGTGCTGATCCTGCCGCTGTTTTACAAGTCGCAGCCGGTGGACAACGCGGCGCTGCATGAGCGGTTCACGCGGCTGGCCGCCGGCACGGCCCTGACGATTCGCGGCATCCTGCGATTCTCGCTGTCCGAGGAGACCAAGAAGGCCAATGCCATGCTTGTCGGTCTCGGATCGACGCGGCGGGTCTATCTGTCCGATACGCTGATGGACGCCTTTACGGAGGACGAGATCGGCGTGGTCTTTGCCCACGAGCTGGGCCATCACATCCACGGGCACATTACCAAGGGCATAGCCCTGTCGGCAGCCATCAGCACGCTTGTCGTGGCTTTGATAGCAATGATCCTCTCGCCGTTTGCCGGTGGGGAGGCGTCGCTATGGCCGGAGGCCGTCAGCCGTCTGCCCGCGGTCGTGCTGGCGGTGTCGGCATTCTCGTACGCCATGATGCCGCTGGGCAACGCGATCATGCGCCGATTTGAGCGGCAATGCGATGCGGAGGCCTTGGCCCGCACGCGGGATCCGGCGGCCTACCGGGCGGCATTTCGGAAACTGGGGGAGATGAACCTCGCCAACCCCGATCCCGCCCGGTGGATCGAGATCCTTTTTCACGACCACCCGGCGCTATCCAGGCGGATCGCCATGGCCGACGGCTGGGAACCGGCACGAGCGGGCGCCGCCGCGGGCCCGCCGGCGCAGGATCTCGACGCCGGTCAGGCGGTGGTCGGCGTCCACGCGGACGACGACGTCGGCAAGACGGCGTGAGGCCGCCACGACGTCCGCGTTCGCCCGATCGTTGTCCTCGTACTTTCGTATCGCTTCCTCGCGCGACGCCCCGCCGAGAACGTGTCGATGAATGACGGCGTCGCGGCATGTTGCGGGGTCGGCGTCCAGGAACAGCGCCAGGTCGAGCTGCTCGTACACCTGGTTCCAGGGCGGCTCTCGGCAGAGGACGTAGTTGCCTTCGAGCAGGATCAGCCTCACGCCGGGCGCCACCACCAGGGCCCCGGCCACCGGTTCGTGCACACGCCGATCGTATACGGGCAGTCGCGTCGGTACGTAGGCATCGCGAAGCATGGCGATCGCCCGAACGATACCCGCGACGTCAAACGACGCGGGCGATCCCTTTCGGTTGCGCATCGTGACGGGGCGGCCGGCCGGGTCCGAAGCGGGCATCGTGTCGAGAACGGCGTTGGGCCAATGCCATCCGTCGATCGATACGGCGGCCACGGGCAGCGGGTCCGGCCGTCGCGAGCCGAGGTACGCGAGCAGGGCCGCAACCGTGGATTTGCCGCTGCCGGGCAGACCCGCCAGCCCCACGATCACACGCTCCGACACGGGCCGGTTGTCGAGCGCCTCACGAAAGACGGTGAACAGGTCGGCGATGGGACCGCGGAGTTCCTCGTCGGTCGGCGCCACAACCACCTCCAGGCCGGATACGCACAACCGGACACTGTTGGCGGGCATGGGTTCATGCTGCGTCATTTCGAGGGCGCATCATACGGCAAGACGGCAGACCCCGGAAGCGGTATCGACTCCGTCGTTGCATGCCGCAGCGACGGGAAAGCGAGAAAGCGGCAAACTGCAAGAGCAAAAAAATCCGGAAGGCGCATATCGGGAGACCGGCCGTGGTGCGGTAGTGAGTCCGCCGCATCATCAGGCGCTTGTCGACGATATCCCCGATTTCTGGTCCTCCCGGCAAGCTTTTCCGTAAAGGATCCAGCCGCGCTCGGGCGCTTGCGGATATCCCCTTCGCGCCAACCATCATTCGCCGGCGCCTGTGGACTGCGGTGGCAACGCCACCGCTTTGGATCGGGCGGCGTGCCGCACACCGGCGCGTCACTGCACGCTCCAGGGAAAGCGGCGGCACGGCCGCCGCAGTCCAAAACGCGCCGGCCGCACCGTACAAGACGGGCGGAGCGACCGCTGCCCGAGTGGAGGTCGGGGCCGGGTCTTCCAGCGCAACCGGCGAGGAAGATGCGCATCTCCTGGCTGCGGCCGGAAGCTGCGCCCGGCATTCTCGTTTTTCCTCTTTTCAGCGTTGCGGTACGCAATGCGGGGGTCGAGATGCCGTCGTCGGTGAACGCCCCCCGCGGATTCAGCCTGGATGCGAGTGACGTTGCCGTGCCCCGGCCGGGTGCTAGAATGCTGCCGGCGTGATCCCCGTGGACACGTCGGAGGCAATGACCATGCATGTAAAGCTGCTACGGGCGGCGGTGAGACCTGGATGCGTTGCGTGGAGTGCGGTGGTACTGGCCTTCGCGGTTGGGCGCGCGGCTGCTGCGGCGCCGCCCGGTCTTGCGGAACTGGCGGGCCGGCTTGCCCACAATCACCGGTATCTGTTCGATGAGGAGAAGCAGGGACTGCTCGACGATCTAAACCGTCAGATCCGAGAGGCCCAGCAGACGCTCGACAGGCGCGACAAACCTCAGAAGGCCAAGCGCGACGCGGCCGAGCGCCTCGACATCGCCGCGGGCAAACTGCTTAAGCTCATCGAGGAATGCCCGCGGCTCATCCGTGTGGATCTGACGGTGGCCCGGCCGGCGATGGTGCCGTCGGGCCCGGTGGAGCTGCCGGGCGACTCCGGCGCGCTGCTGCTGCGCATCGCCGCGGGGGCCGGGGCGGTGCGTCACGGCGAAGGCGAACCTCTCATCCCCGCCGGGGGAGTCGAGCAACGTTCTGATCGACATCGGCGACGCCGGTACCGCCTGGGCCGTCGCCGGTCTCGAGCGCGTGCCCGTCGGCCGCACCAATCTGATGATCGAGATCCGGCGGGCCAACGCCCCGTCGGTGCATCTTCCGGTGGGTGCGGTCACGCCGCAGTACGGTCGGCTCAAGATGGCCGTCCTCTCGGCCGACACGGGCAGGCCGGTGCCCGCGATGGTGCGTCTGATGTGGCGGACCGACGGCATCAATTACCGTCCGAGCAACGGGATCGAGTTCGCGCCCCAGTTCGATAACCAGGGTACGGCGTCGGGCTGCCGCGCGGCGAACCTGCCGGGCAAGCTCGGCGTGCATTTCTGGTGCAGCCCGGGGCCGTTCGACATGGCCCTGCCGCCGGGCGTCTGGCAGATCGGCGTGCGGCGCGGGGTCGAGCATATCGCCGTCTTCGAGGACGTGGTGGTGAAGCCGGGCGAGACCGTGGAGAAGACATTCAAGCCCCGCCGCTGGGTGGACATGCGCAAGCTCGGCTGGTGGTCCGGCGACGATCACGTGCACTGCCAGATCCTCAGCGATGACGATGCGGCCCGCCTGATGGCGTGGGTGCAGGCGGAGGACATCCACCTGGCGAACGTGGTCAAGATGGGCGACGTGTACCGCACCTATTTCGAGCAGCGCGGCTTCGGCAAGGAGTACCGCGTCATCGACGGCGACTACATCCTGTCGCCGGGCCAGGAATGCCCGCGGACGCACGAGCAGATCGGCCACACGCTCGCCATGAACATCACGGCCATGGTCCGCGACACGGAGCAGTACTTCCTCTACGACAAGGTCTTCGACACCGTCCACGCGATGGGCGGGCTTACGGGCTATGCGCATGTCAACAGCGGGATGTTCAACGTCCATCGGGACATGAGCATCAACATTCCGAAAGGGAAGGTGGATTTCGCCGAGCTCCTGCAGTTCAACCACATGGATCCCGCTCTCTTCTATGACTTCCTCAACATCGGCTGCAAGCTCACGGCGTCGTCGGGGTCGGACGTGCCGTGGGGCGGCACGATCGGCGAGGTCCGCGCCTATGCCTACCTGGGCGAGACGCCGTTCTCGGCCGATGCGTGGTTCGAGGCCTTTCGTCGGGGCCGGACGTTCGTGACGAGCGGGCCGATGGTCGATTTCCGCGTGGACGAGGCGTTCCCCGGCGACGAGATCCGCGTGAAGGAGGACCGCAAGCTTCGCGTGAAGGCGAAGGCCTGGGGCGATCCGGAATGGATGGTCCCGACGAAGGTCGAGATCGTTCGCAACGGCGACGTGATCAAGAGCGTCGAGTCCTCCGACCCGCAGAGGAAGGAGCTGTCGCTCGAGATGGAGGTCGATGCCGGGTACGGGGGCTGGCTAGCGGCCCGCGTCATGGCCAGCGACGGCACGAAGGCCCATACGACGGCCGTCTACGTCATCCGCGAGGGCTTTCGCTTCTGGAAGTTCAACGACATCGATCGGTTGATCGGCATGCGACTCAAGAGCCTCGATCAGGTCGAGCAGATCGTGGCGGACGCCCGCCGGCTGGATGCGGAGGGCAAACTCGGCACGGATCGATACCGCAAGCAGCTGGTTGCCCAGGGGGACGAGCTTCTCAAACGCGTCGAGGCCGCGAGGAAGATCTACGCCGAGCTGAAGGAGATCGCGGCGAAAGAGCGTCCGCAGCGGGCCGGGGGCCGCTGATGCCGTCCGTCAGTCGCCGACCTGTCTTGCTCGTTGCGGGGCTCGCATCAGGGTCTTTGCCTCCTCCCGCGTCACGACGTGGTCCCCGTCGCCGTCGGCCCGGCGAAAGACGGCGGCGCGAGGGACTTCGTTCGGCGTCAACTTGCCGTCCGCGTTCCTGTCGAGTTTGTCGAAGCGATCGAGGAGACTTCCGCGCCTGCCCGCCGGCGCGGTGGACGGATTGCCCTGGCCGCTCCGGCCGCGATCGGGTCGGGCGCCCCGCCGGGCCCATCGCGGTTTCGCCAGCTCCGCGTCCCACTTCGCATAGAGCTCGGACAGCTCCTGGACCTTCTCCGGCATCATGGCGGCGAGGTCGTTCTTCTCTCCGACGTCGCGGGCCAGGTTGAACAGCGCGGGCCTGGGGGTGTCGGTTTCCCGCACGAGCTTCCAGTCGCCGTGGCGCACGGCGTATCTCTCGCCGAATCGCCAGTACAGCGTCGGGTGCGGCTTGCCCTTGTCCTCGCCGGTCAGGTAGGGGAGCAGGTTGACGCCGTCCAGCTTCCATTCCGGCAGGATCCGCCCGCCGGCCGCCGCGACGGCCGTCGGCAGCGTATCCAGGGCGATCACGGGATCGTCGAATGTTTTTCCGCCCGGTATACGGCCCTTCCACTGGATGATGAACGGCACGCGGATGCCGCCCTCCCACACCTGGCCCTTGACGCCCCGCAGGGGATCGTTGCGCGACGTCGTCTGCGCGGTCGGGCCGCCGTTGTCGCTGTGAAAGACAATCAGCGTGTTATCCTCAATGCCCGCTTCGCGCAGCTTGCCGAGCACGCGTCCGATGTTGTCGTCCATCGCGGCGAGCATCGCGGCGAACGTCCGGCGTTTTTCGTCGGCAATCGATGCGAAGCGATCGCTGTATTTCTCGGTCGCCTGAAGCGGCGAGTGGACCGCATTGAACGGCAGATACAGGAAAAAGGGCCGGCCCTTGTTCTTCTCGATGAAGGTTGCCGCTTCGCGGCCGAAGGCGTCGGTGAGGTATTCCTTCTCGCCGACCGGCTCGTTCCCGCGGAGGATCGTCCCGGGCCGTTCGTTGCGCAGATAGGAATGCGCGCCGCCGAGGAAACCGAAGAACGTGTCAAAGCCCCGCCGCAGCGGCGTGGATTCCGGCACGCTGCCGAGGTGCCACTTGCCAATCATGCCGGTGGTGTATCCAAGCGCCTTGAGCCGCTCGGGGAGCGTCGTTTCGGTCGCCGGAAGGCGAAAGTCCGAGGAAGTCTGGTCGGGGCCGGGGTTGAACTCGTGCCCGAACCGCTGCTGATAGCGGCCGGTCATCAGGCCTGCGCGGGTGGGGCTGCACACCGGGCACGAAACGTACCCCTGCGTGAACCGAACGCCGTTTCGCGCCAGCGAATCGATGTGCGGTGTCGGGATGTCCTTGCATCCGTAGACCCCGGCCTCGGCGTAGCCCATGTCGTCCGCGACGATGAGCACGATGTTCGGCTTTCGCTCTGCGGCGGTCGCCACGCAGGGCCGCGAGGCCGTGACCGCACTGATTAGTCCGAGAGAGATTACCGCCAGGTGGCACGCTCCGTCTGCCCGTTGCACTCGAAACGCCATGACCGTGCCTCCGATTCTGTTTTGTTCGTGCGTCCGTTTGTCGGAGTACAGGTTGCCCGATGACGGCCCGTGACGCAAGCGGGGTGATGGCCGACGGCGGAGGCTTGAGCAGAGGAATCCTCGGGCGCGGGTTCGCGGCCATTGCCGGATCGGCTTGGGCGGTGCTCCTTCGTGGAAATCGCACCCCACAAGTGCTATATTCCGACGAGGGTCGCTATGGGCGGTCCTTCGAGGCCGGGAGTAGTCATAGATGGCATCGGTGAACAAGGACCGGGTATTGGAGGCGTTGCGGACGGTACTTGACCCGGAGATCCGGCGCGACATCGTTTCGCTGAACATGGTCAAGAACGTCGCCGTCTGTGACGGCCACGTGAAGGTCCTGATCGAGCTGACGACGCCGGCATGCCCGCTCAAGGACACCATCCGCCGCGACGTCGAGTCGGCCGTCAGGCCGCTCGGGGCGAATCGGGTCGAGGTCGAGTTCTCGGCCCAGGTCCGCTCGCATCCGATGCGACAGACGCCGCTTCCGGGCGTGAAGAACGTCATTGCGGTCGGAGCGGGCAAGGGCGGCGTCGGCAAGAGCACGTTTGCGGTGCTGGCGGCCGTCGGGCTCAGCCGGGCGGGGGCGAATGTGGGGCTGCTCGATGCCGACGTGTACGGCCCGTCGATCCCCAAGATGATGGGCGTGGAGGATGCGCAGCCGCAGGTCGTCGGCGCCGGCAATCGCATCATCCCCGTTGAGTCGTACGGGGTGAAGACGATGAGCGTCGGCTACATCATCCCGCGCGATCGGCCGGTGATCTGGCGGGGGCCGATGATTCACGGCACGGTGAAGCAGCTCCTGGAGCAGGTGGAGTGGGGAGAACTCGACTACCTGATTGTCGATTTGCCGCCGGGGACCGGAGACGTGCCGCTGACGCTGTCCCAGTCCATCCCGATGACCGGCGCGGTCGTCGTGTGCACTCCGCAGGCGGTCGCGCTGCTCGACTGCGTGCGTGCCGCGAAGATGTACCAGACGCTCCGGGTCGAAGTGATCGGCCTCATCGAGAACATGAGCTACTTCATCGCCCCCGACACGGGGCGGGAATACGACCTCTTCGGCAAGGGCGGGGCGGAGGCGGCGGCGAAGGCGCTGGGGGTGCCGTTCCTCGGTTCGATCCCGATCAACGTGGCCGTCCGCATCGCCGGCGATCGCGGCACCCCCGCCGACGTCTTTGCCGGCGGCAGCCAGGGCCTTGATGCCGCCGTGTCGCGCGTGATTGAGAACCTCGCCGGCCGGATCAGCGTGCTCAACCTGCGGCAGCCGGCGCAGCCCGCGTTCGCGGTGGAGCGGTAAGCCGGGTGCGGGTGACACCTGTAGCGTTCCGAATCCGGCGGCGGACCTGAAGTCGGGCGGTGCGGCCCCGCAAACCCAGCTCGAACACCGCAAGTGCCGTCAGGAATGCGATCGGCAGACAGGACGCCAGGCCCCATTCGGCGACGCCTGCGCTGTTGCCCAGCAGCGCAGCCCAACGATCGAGGTCGCCCGCCACCGATCGCCACCGGGCCAGCGTGAACGCGCCGTCCTGCCCGACGGTGCCGGCGAGGATCGGGCAGGGGCCGGCCAGGGACACCATCACCGCGCCGGCATGCGCGGCCGCCAGCAACCCACCTGCGCCCGCCTCGATCACGCGACGTGGTTTTCGAGGCCGGTCGTGCCGGCTGTCCGTCCACATGCCCCAGATCATACCGGAAGCGCGGGGTTGTGCCCTCCTTGGATCGGTAATCGACGTGCGGATCCTTCGCCGGATCCTCCGCGCCCCGGCCGTTCCACAGACGATTGTCGAGGTAGGCCGTCCGCAGCAGGATCTTCTCGACGTGCCCGTCGGCGCGGCAGGCGTTCGACTCCCGCCGGCGGCGGTCGAAGAGGTACGTGCGATACCGTTGTGAACGATTCGAGCGGCCGCAGTAGAATGCATGCTCCGTCGGACTGCCGCACGGGCAACGTGCTCGAGACGGCCGAGCGCTCCGTCCGGGCGATCGAGACGGCGCAGGCGCGACGTGCGACGAGCGGCGTTCGCGTGCCTATTCGTGTGCGAGTCCGCCGGCCGCAACGTGCGAACGATCGGCGACCGGGAGCCTGCGCGAGCTGGGCGAGTGGCGAAACGGCAGACGCTGGGGACTTAAAATCCCCTGTCCGAAAGGACGTAC
>CAZTVU010000103.1:0-8671 GCA_964617025.1 uncultured Planctomycetales bacterium
CATCGACACATCCGGCTCGCTGGCGTGGATGTTCGAGCCCGTCCAGAAGGCGTTGATCGAGTCCCTCGACCAGTTGCGGCCGACGCAGAGCTTTCACGTCATCTTCGCCGGGCGGAGGCCCGTCGAACTGCCCGCCGGGCGGCTGGTGCCCGCGATCAGCGCCTACAAGGAGCCTGCCAAGAAGTTCATCCGGGAGCGGGTGCCCGAGCTTCAGTGCGATCCGGTGGCGGCAATGGAGCGGGCCTTTGCCGTCGGCCCCGAACTGATCTACTTCCTCACCGACGGCGACTTCGGCCCGGCGGGCGCGGAGCTGCTGGCCCGGCTCCGGCAATGGAACGCGGACAAACGCGTACACATCACGACGATCGGGTTCGGCGTGAAGCTGCGGGATTCGCAGGTGGCCGGGCAGCCGGTCGGCGAGCCGTTGCTGCGGCAGATCGCCCAGGAGCACGGGGGCAACTTCCGCTGGGTCTCGCCGGACGAGGCGGAGGAGAAGAAGTGAGTCGCCGGCCTGCCATCGCACGCGAGGCGCCGGGTGCCACGGGCAGCCTGTTCGCCCGCGCACGGGCGGACAAGTCGCCTATGGCACACCGTGTGGACGTTGGTTCCGGCCATCGCTCTCTTCTGTTGATTTGCTGGTTCCCGATCGTGATGTTCCTCGGACGCGCCGCCGCTGACGAGATCCGAACCGCCACGGGCGCTCGATACGCGGCCGTGCGGATTGAGGATGTTCAGGAGGGCAGACTTCACTTTCGCGACGTGCAGGGGCGGGTCCTGAATCGTTCGGTCGCCGATGTCGGTGCTCTCGAGATCACCGGGTGGGAGGCCTTCAACCGCGCGGAAAAACTGCTGGCGGACAAACAGCACCGTCTGGCCGCCCGCGAGTACGAGGCGATCCTGCGAACGGTGGAGCAGGCGGGGCCCGACGTCGGACGCCCGCGGCATCGGCGGGAACTGGTGCTGGCGCGGCTGCTGGCGGCATGCGACGGCGAGGGGCGATTCGATCGCGCGGTCGAGTGCTACATCCTGCTGTGTCAGGCATGGGGGTCGTCGGCGGCGGGGCTGGAGCCGCGCAACATCCCGCCAAAGGAGTCCGCCTTCCACGTGACCGCGACAATGCGCCTCTCCGCAGCCGTCGCGGAGGCCGGCTCGACGCCGGCGGCCGAGCCGCTCCGCCGGTTCGCGGCCAGGCTCAGGGGCGAGCCGGATACGCGGCCCGCCAGCCGTCCTGTGGCCGCCCCGCCCAAACCAAGGGCCGCCGCCAGGGCGTCGCCCCGTCGCGATGATTCCGATCCGCGTCTGGCGCGGGTGGCGCGTCAGGTCGAAGCGGGCGAATACGAGCAGGCCCTGGCTCACGTTTCGGCGGCGGTGAGTACGGAGCCGCTCGAAACGCTCGGGGCCTGGTACTATTGGCGAGGTCGATGCCTGGAAGGGCTGGCCCGCGACGACGCGGGCCGCATGGAGGCGGCGCTGGCGTACATACGTGTCGCCGTTCATTTTCCGGCGGACGCTCGGTGCGCGGAGTGCCTCTACCGCACGGCCATGATCCTCAAGCAGGCGGGTCGCGCCGATCGGTCTGCGGCGTTGTTGCGAGAGGCGCTGGAACGGTCCCCCGACGACGTTCTACGCCGCAAGTGCGAAGCGGAATTGGGCACTCGACCGCTGCGCCCCGTTTCGGATTGAGGCCTCCCCGAGGCGTCGGCTACTTCTTCACGATCGGCCGGCCGGCATCCGTCTCCTGCTCCCAGTTTCGGGCGATGACCCAGCGGGCGTGTCCGTCCGCATACAGCATGTGTCCCCCTTTGAGTTGCCAGTGCGGGTCGCCTCTGTCCGGCAGGACGTTCACGGATGCGTCATCGCTGTCATGGGCGATGGTGGTCTCGGACATCCGCTTGAGCTTGGACCACCGAAGGAGGCCGAATGTCGGGTTGGGGCTGTCGTAGTTCGGGATGATCCGGGGCCAGCCGTTGCTGTTGGGGTTGTGGATCCGATCGAAGATGAACGGGTTGTATTCGTAGGCGGTGCCGATTCGCGAGGCGGCGTTCGGATCGTACGTTCGCCGGATGTCCTCTCGTGTCCGCACCCGATTGTTGGCGCCGGGACACTCCCACAGCTTGGTATCCTTCACCCACTTGGGATAGAGCGAGGACATGTCGTCGCTGCCGATCCCGTAATAGTCCCGGTATCGCGAAGTGAACGGGACGAGCCCTTTGTCCGGGACGTGTCTGACGAGGGGCAGATACTCGTTGGACTCGAGCGCGTACATCACCATCGCGGTGCCGAGCTGATTCAGGTTGTGTAGGCAGATGGACCGGTATGCGGAGTACCGCGCCCGCGCCATCGCCGGCAAGAGGATTGCGGCGAGCAAGGCGACGATCGCCACCACCACGAGCAGTTCGATCAGCGTAAAACCTCCGTGTCCTCGCGCACGTCTCGCTGCCCGGCCGTGTGCCTTCGCCCTTGCGCCGACCTTCGCACGTGTACACGCCATGGGTACGGCCCTCGAACACGGTGTGCATGTGGCATGGCTCGCGGTACCGAGGGGCATCGCCCGGATCCTTACATCAGCGACCCGCCGCGATGGTTGTACCGACGAACAGCCGCGCACCATTTGTATGACAATCCTTAGAATACATCGGCAATCCGTTTCTGTCAAGGACCTTTCGATATTTGTCTGACAAAACTAGCACCGGAGCCTCTGAACGGCCATCGGCTCTAGCCGAGCTCTGAACCCGCCCCCCGCGCTATGATAGTTCAGTGACAATGTAATGGTTGGGTTTTCGGGGCGTCACGCTTTGCATTCAGTGCCCCTCAGGTAGCAGGCCGAGTGTGCCCACGGCCCACGGTTGCAGCGTTAACGTTACCGTGTTGCTATTGACAGCGAGCGGTTCTAGCCGCTCCTCGATTACGCTGCACAGGAACGCCTTGGCGACCCGACGCCCGTAGGGGAGCGTGAACCGAAGCGTGCACCTCGCCGCCTGGCCGCGCATCTCCAGCAGCCGGACGATGATCATCTCCTCGGTCTCGGCGGTCTTGATGCAGCTTACGATGATCGGGTCGCCCTCCAGGCGAATGAGCGATTCGGGTGGCTGAACCCTGCCGTTTGGGCGCTCCGTGAGCCAAACCGGCGTAAGCGGGTGGAACGGCTCCCAGGCAAGGCGGGTGATGGCGTCGGGATCGCGGGCGCCGGCGTAGGACATGAGACGGTAGCGGAGCGGCATCGTGCCCGACTGGCCCGGGCGGAAGTTCGTGTACCAATAGTTGTTCATGACCCACGAGAAGACGTGGCCGTTGTTGAAGTCGATGCGGTCGGCCCAGCGGTAGGCGGTCAGGCCGCTGAAGAGCACGAGCGGGGCCTCGACCGGCACGAGCACGACGCCGCCGTCGCGGTCGGCGACGTCGGCCCAGTGCTGGATCGAGTAATAGTCCTGGCACGAGGTCGGTAGCTGCTCCTTGCCCGGGCGCATGACGGCGTCGGCGATCTGCACGCGTATGTCGGGCGACGGGACGTCGAACGGGAACGCGAAATACAAGCCCTCGGGCTCGAAGACCTCCTCCTTCGTGACGGTGTTGGTGATGTCCACAACGGGCAGGTGGGCGTAGAGCCGCACCTGCTGCCGGATCGAGGGCAGCGACGGCAGCGAGGTCTCGATGACCATTTCCTGGAAGACCGGGCCGGCGGTCCGGCGGACGAGCTTGCCCGCCTGCGGGACGGTCCGCTGAAAGCGGGACGGTGCCTTGCGGGTGATGGCCTCGCGGCCGTCGAGCGACCGCTCGTAGATCGGCTGGTTGCCGCGGTACTCGGCCTTGGTGTCGAGCAGTTCGCGGCGTCTCCGCTTGTCGTACCAGCTCGACAGGCCGCCGCACTCCGCGGCGGCGACGACGCGGTAGAAGGCGTTCTCGATCGCGCCGTCCGGCGCTGGGGCCGGCGCGTTCGCCGTGCCGTCGGCGGCACGCGCGACGGAGAAGACCGCATGACCGATTCCCGGCACCTCGCGGGCGATGAAGACGGCGTCCTTCCCGTCGGCGGAAACCTGCGCGGGGATGACCTGCTTCGTCCGCGCGTCCGTGACGGTGACCGCGGCTGCTCCCTCCAGTGGCGTGCCGGCCAGCGGCAGCGTGACGACATCGGTCCGCGGCCAGGCGAGCGTGTTCCACACGGCGACCGACTGCGGCGCAGGCGCCCGGACCGCAGCCGACAGCCGCGCGAGGACGTCGCGATGCAGTGCGTCGGCACGCTTCTTCGCCTCGTAGGCGTACGCCGCCTTCCACTTCCACTGGGCCTGCGTCTCCTCGCTGGTTGGGTGCGACGCCGCCCCGCGGGCGCCCCACGTGTGCTCGTCGAAGTGGATCATCTGATCGTACGCGGCGTTGATCGCCTCGCGCGGGTAGCCGACGGACGGATCGGCCAGCCACGCCGTCGTCCACAGAGCCTCCGTCGCGGTCAACTGGTCGTGCAGAAGCCGCACCATTCCGTTCTCGAACGCGGAGCTCGCCGGACCGTCGGCCCACCAGCTCGGGATGTCGCCGCGGAGCGTTTGGCAGCGCGCCCCGCCGCCGCTCTCCGCCTGCTCGAGGAACTCGCGGTTCGTCGCGACGCGGATCCGCGGCCACAGGTACTTCTCGTTCCACGCCCGCGTGTTTTCGCTGACAGCCAGCGGCGGCGGGGCGTTGTCGTTGGCCGTGCCGAGCTGGATTTCGTCCAGGGTGTAGCCCCGAGCCTCATTCGCCCGGATGACGCGGAGAATGTCGTCCTCGTGTGTGCCCGGCGAGCGGTAGAAGTGTGCGTCGCCGTAGTTCGGCGTATGCCAGACGAAGAGGCGGCGGCCGTCCGGGCCCTCCCAGTAGAACGGGCGCGGCACGCCGTCGGGCCGGTCCCAGGTGAACTTGCCGCGGATCGTGTTCGCGCAGAGCGACACGCGCGGGATGCCGGCCTCGAGGAAGAGCCCCGGCAGGGCCCACGTGTAGCCGGGCACGTCGTGGATCATGGCCGTGTCGATGCGGATGCCGTACTTCCGCCGCAGCTCGCGGGCGTAATAGAGGCAGCGGATCAGCTCCTCGTGGCCGACGACCTCGGTCGGCATGTTGAGGTAGTAGCCGCAGACCTCGATGCGGCCCTTGCGGACCCAGTCGAGGAAGCGGGCGACCTCGGCCTCGGTGCGGCGCTCGATGTAGTTCCTCATCAACGCGGAGACCTCGACCGTCCAGCGGAAGCGGCTCTCCGGCGGCCAGTCATCCGTCTGCTCGCAGTACTTCACGACGGTATCCATGTCGCGGGCGAGGCGCTCGATGACGATCGGCTGGCGGTCGGTGTAGCCGATGTCGTAATGGACGTGCGGCGTGATGAAGAGGGTCCACTTCCGCGCGGGCTTGACCGTGGAGGCGGCCTCGAGGCGCTTGCCGAGGGCGGTGTCGAGCGTGATGCGGAGCTCGGCGGGTTCGGCCGGCTCGGGCACGAGGACGGTGTACGCGCCGCCGGTGAAATCGGACGGCCTCACGGATGCGCGGCGGCCCGTCGCGCCGAACGTGCCGGCCAGCCCACCGTCGACGGGTTCGGGCTTGCCGTCCGCCACGGTCCGCAGGTCGATTCGGCGGGCGGGGCCGTCCGCCCGGCGGAGGACCAGCGGCGTCGGCTCGATCTCGAGCGAGAGCGTCTCGATCAAACGCTGCCGGTGGAACGCATCGACGGCTGGGCCCCGGGGAATCCGGACGTCCCTCAACTGTGCTATACCGAGGCGGCCGGACTTTTCCTGCTGGCTCGTGCTGCGGGGTGCGCCGCCGGCGTTGGGCCATGCCCCGGGCACCGCGAGTGCGAGCGCGATCGCCCACGCCGCAGGACGAGGTCTTCGGACCCGATTCATGCCGGGGCACCCGGTTCGCCTCGCGCTCTCCGTCGTCATGCCGCCCCGCAAAACGGGCCTGCCCGGACGGTTGCGCCCGGGCAGGCTGAAGAGGCATCGGTTCTTGATCACCACACCAACGAAGCGTGGCGCGGTATCCGACCGCGTCACTGCGCCGTGATGACCAGCTTCCACGAGTTCAGGACGCCCTCGTCGACGAGCTCCGCATCGACGTCATACGCGGTCAGCGTCCAGTTGCCTGCCGCACTCTGCCCGTCGAACGCCGAGAGCGCTTCCGCCGGCAGGACGAGGCCTTCGTCGTCATACGTCGTCGGCGCGAAGTTTCCGAAGTCGCCGCCGAAGTCCTTGAGCATCACCGTCGTCCCGGTCGGGGACCGCAGGACGAGCTTGACGGCCTCTTTTCCGGGGTGGGTGATGTCCACGAACACGTTCAAGTCGCCGACAATCAGGTCGCCCGCCGGAACGGTGATGACACTTGCGACATCGCCGCCATCCGGGATCGCCTTCGGCGTATCCGTGGACGAGATGGTCACCGTTCCGCAGTACGGGCGCGGACCGACCGGACCGGTGAAGCCCAGCGCGAAGACGTCGAAGTCGAGAAGGTCCACATCGCCGTCGGCGTCGAAATCTGCCGCCGCTCTGCCGCCTACGGTGATCGACAGGTCGCGGGTGCGCGTCCCTTCGGCGGACGTGAGCTGAACCCGGAACGGGAACGTTCCGGCCAGCCGCGGCGTGCCGCTGATGACGCCGGTGGCCGAATCGAGCGTCAGGCCGTCGGGCAGCTTGCAGGCTACGATCTGCCAACTGAGCGAACCCGTGCAGTCGCCGCTCGTCTGGAGCGTGGCGGTGTACGAATCGCCAACACCGGCCGCCGGCAGAGAAAGCGTCGTGATCGTGCACGCCGGACCCACAATCAGACGGAGGCGGGCCGGCCGCTGGTTGTAGCCGAGGTCGCCCCAGTCGACGCGATAGTCGGTCCCGTCTTCGACGGCCTTCATCACCAGCGTGAGGACCCCGTCGCCGTTCAGCACGGCCTGGATCTTCGCGACGTCGGCGGCGGAGGCCGGCGTACTCGTCTTGTATGAGCCGGTCTTCGGCGCGGGCACGTCGTGCTGGAGCCCGTCAAGTGCCTGCGCAAACGGATCCTGGTTCGCCATGTAGCTGTTCCACGTGGCGTTCAGCGACGTCCCGGGCACGATGCTGACCGTCTGGCTGATCGGCCGCGTCTGCTGCGATCCGCCGACGAAGTCAAACAGGTCAAGCACGGCGCCCTTGATGGTCTGCCCGGCAGCGGCCGACAGGTCGAACGTCACCAGACCGTAACGGCGGTTTCCGGACGCCGCCGACCACACCGAGACCAGGTCATTCTCGTAGACGCTGTCCGGGTGCGATTCCCGGAGCCAAACGTCCTCAGCGGCGTCGATGGTGATCACGTCGGCCGGCGGTCCGGCCAGATCGCAGGCCGGCACATGGCCGGGGCCTGTGTACTCCACGGCGAATTCGGCGAAGTCGACGAGGTCCACGTCGCCGTCGTCGTCGAGGTCGGCCGGGCTTGCGGCCACGTGAATGGACAGGTCCTTCTCCAGGGGCTGACCGCCGCCGCTCGGGGTCAGCTTGACGGTGAAGTCGAACTGGCCGCGGAATTTGGGCCAGCCTGAGATCAGGCCGGTGGCCGGGTTGAGCACGAGGCCGGGCGGGAGGAAGCAGTTGATGACCGCCCACGTGCCCGACCCGCATCCCGGCGAGCCTTCGAGCGACGCCGCATAGTAGGCGCCCTGCTCGGCGTTCGGCAGTGATTCCGTCGTGATCACGCAGCCGGAGCCCGTCAGCACGGTCAGCTTCGCCCTCATGTTGCTGAAGTACGTCGTGTTGTCGCTCCAGTCGCGGCGATAGTCCGTGCCGTCTTCCGCCGCGATCATGACGAGCGTCAGCTTGCCGTCGCCGTTCGCCTCGGCAGCCAGGAGCGTCAGGTCCGCCGCGGAGGCCTGGCTGTTCATGTACGCATTCTGCTGCGCCGGGTCGTTGTTGCCGGGAAGGTCGTACCGGCCGAGGCGCGTCAGGGCGACCTTGGACGGGTCCTTTTCGGACATGTACGTGTTCCAGGTCAGGCTGGGCAGGGCTGTGCCTGAGGACGGAATGACGTACGCGCTCTGTTTGATCGGATACGCCAGCGCCGCGTGCGTGGCATGCGAAAACAGGCTCAGCGTGGCGCTCTGAAGGGTCAGGCCTGCCAGAGCGCTGACGTCGAACTCGACGAGCCCGTACCGAAGGTCGTGAGGGAAGGAACTGCCATTGTAGGCGTTCGAGGACCACACGGAGATCCCGTCGTTTTCATATGCGAGCTGGTCCGGTACGGTCGCCCGAAGCCAGACCTCGCTGGTGGCCGTAAGCTCGATCAGATCCCCCACCACTGTAATCGACAGGTCCGCGGTTCGAGTGGCGACGGTCGAGGTCATCTGCACCGTGATCGGGAACACGCCGATCACGCCCGGCGTGCCGGTGATCGCACCGGTGTTCGCGTCCAGCGTGAGCCCGTCGGGCAGGGCGCCCGCGATGACGGCCCACTGCGCTCCGGTGCAGCCGGCGGAGGTCTCGAGCGCGGCTGCATAGGGGCTGTTCAGGTGGGCGATCGGCAGTGAGGTCGTGGTGATGGCACAGTTCGTCCCGTCGTCCACGATGAGCAGGGGGGGCTTCTGAGAGTACCCGAGGTCGCCCCAGTCGCGTCGGTACGCCGTCCCGTCTTCGTCGGCGATCATCACGATCGTCAGCTTGCCGTCGCCGTTCGCCTCGGCCGTAATGAGGGCCAGGTC
>CAZTVU010000103.1:8712-9437 GCA_964617025.1 uncultured Planctomycetales bacterium
CGGGACGTCAAACCGGCCGAGGCCCTCAAGGGCCTGCTTGCCTACGTCCTTTTCCGCCATGTAGACGTTCCACGTAAGCCCGAGGATGTTCGTCGGGTCCGAGGTGATGATGTACGACGACTGCTTCATCGCGTAGCCGGGTGCATCGGGCGGGTAGGCCTGGTAAAGGCGCAATTCGGCGCTGGCGAGCGTCTTGCCGGCCAGCGACGATACGTCGAACTCGATCACGCCGTATCGCCGATTCCCCGTCGTTGCCGACCAGACCGAGATCAGATCGTTCTCGTACGTGTTGTCCGGGTGCGATTCCCGCAGCCAAACGTCGGCGGAGGCCGGGATCGTCACGGTCGCCTGTGCCCAGACGGCCGACGCTGTGGCCAGGAGAACTACGGCCGCCAGCCAGGCCTTCTCGCTTCTCTTGCCGTCTTTCATTTCAGGAACCTCCTTAAGCAAACCTTTCGCAGGTCGGTCTCTGTCACTCTGTCACGCCGGATTCGCGTTGCCCCGCGATTCCCGGCGCATTTGTCAGGCTCGGCTGCCGTCGACACGGCTCCGGGCCTTGTTATGTCAAATCTCACTGGCAGGCTGGCGGCCGGTTCGGGCCGTTGAAACACGCCTGGAACGTGCCGAAGTCCGACAGGTCGACATCGTTGTCGTTGTCCATGTCCTGGGCCTCGCAGTTCGCTTGGGCCGGCGGCCGGTTCGGGCCGTTGAAACACGCCTGGAAG
>CAZTVU010000103.1:9447-15465 GCA_964617025.1 uncultured Planctomycetales bacterium
TCAGGTCCACGTCGCCGTCGCCGTCAAAGTCGGGCTGCGGGCCCGTGCCCACCACGAACTCGAAGGAACTGCCCACGCCGTTCGCCGTCATCATCAGGAAGCCCGACTGTGCCTGGGCCAGGTCAAGATCGCCGCGAAGGACGCGAGTCTTCAGCGGGATCAGCTTTACCGTGTAAGTGCCGGGATCGAGAGTAGCGGTCGGGATCGTCCCCGAGTGCAGGATGTATTCGCCGGCGGGGTCTGCCAGCAGGGCACTCTTGCGGGCTGCCAGGCCCACTCCGGCCGTCTGACCGTCCTGGCCCGGAGGGACGAACGGGGTCCACGTCAGGTACCCCGCGCCCACCTGGAGCAGCTCCCCCTTCTTGAGAAGGTTGTTGCCCTCCGACGGCATCACGTTCATGCCCGGGCCGCTTGCGTTGCCCAAATCCTTGACGGAGCCGGGCGTTGCCAAGGGGGCGCCCTGAACATGAAAACTGGCAACCCATGACGCGGTTGAGATCTGTATGTCGGCGACGTTCTCGTCATCCGCCGTGCCCCACTGCCCGTCGGGGCCCGCGCTGGGGCCGGGACTCGGACCGACGACGATGTTGAAGGCGTACCCGGCAAGCCCCTGGTTTGCGCCCGTGACGGCGACCGATGCCTGCCATGTCACCGGGTCACCCTGAAGGACCTGCAACGGGCCCGTCAGCGTCCACTGCGCCTCGTTCGCCGCAGCGGCGGTGGCAAGAGCCGCCACCATCAAACCAATCGACCCTGCAACTTTCATTTCAGCCTCCTTCTTTCGACGGGCCGGGGCCGATTCCGAGTTGATTGGGCGCCCGGCGAATCCCACGCACTCCTGGCACTTGCGCCAGCGCATGTGCAGTACGACCAGCGTAGTTCATTCTACCTAATGTACGGCCGAATTACAAGTGATTTGTCTGGCAATTCGTCCGCGCAACCTGTGGCGACATAGAAGCAAGTGGGAGGAGTTCGACCGATAGCCCATACGTTCGATGTGGTATCGTACTTTATGTCATATATCACAGATACTTACGACTGTTTCCATGCTGGAATCCGGTCATCCTATGCTCAGCCAAGCCGGGCAGACAGCCAACCCCGGTGTGCCGAGTACAGGCGGTGCATGCATCGGTAAGGCTATTGGCGGAGGGGCGTCGCGCCGCGACTATTTGTCATACAATTCGCTTGCCGGGATGGGGGCTGGATGGTACACTGTGTACCGGACGGTTGTGCCTCCATTGGGCGCGCCGCCTACCAACGCGAGAGCGGCCGCTGGGCCGTCGCGGTAGAGTTATGCGCTCCTCTCTTGCGGCTTGGGACAGGCGCACCGTCAAAGACGCTTCGGAGGGTTGTTCGTGCGCGCATCAGTAGACTCCACCGCGGTGCGGCGGCATACCGTGGTGGCCGTCGTCGTAGTGTGCTGCCTCGCGGTGCCGTTTCATGGGCGGGCGGATACAGTCACGCTGCCGGCAACCGGGGATGTGTGGCTTCGCCAACGGGCCCCGAATACCGTCTACGAAGATGATCTGATCTCCGTGTGGTCCTCGCAGCCCGATCCGACCACGCCGGGTCGAAGATACGGTGTAATCGAGTTCGACGTGACTTCGCTCGCCGGCCGCGTGCTGCTGGGGGCGGAGCTTCGCCTGTATCAGAAATATCCGCCCGACGCGGCCGGTGTGCCCATCAAGCAGTCGGCTTTCAACATCGCATCGGGGCCCACGCCGATCGGATCTCTCACGTGGAACATCTACATGATCGACCGGGACGTCGGGAAGAAGCCCTTCGCGGGGCTGGGGCGGTACGACTTGCCCGGCATCGATGCCGTCAACAACGGCACATACCAGTCCAGCTTCGCTACGGCCGCAGACCTGGCCCTCATTACGGCCGAGGCGAACGGCGACGGCATGCTGACGATCCTGATGATCGCCGACGAAGACGGCACGTGCTATCGGCGGGACTGGGGCGACATCGGGCATTCGGGGACGCCGCCGTTGCTCATCGTTACGACGGCCCCGCCGTGCGGTGTTGCGACCGCGCAGTTGCCCGACGGCCTGCTGGGCGTTCCGTACGCCGCGGTCCTCGCGGGCACTGAGGGGTGCGTGCAGCCACACACGTGGGAGGTGCCGGCGTGCGACTTGCCGCCCGGGTTGGTCCTCGACGCAGGAACGGGGCAGATCAGCGGTGTGCCGCAAGTGGGGGGGGACTACCCGCTGGCCGTGCGGATGCTGGACGACCGGAACAACGTCGTGGACGAAGCGGTCCTCTGGATCACGGTTGCCGGGATGGCCGACGCCAGGGGGGACATGGACCTCGACGGAGATGTGGACCTGCTGGATTTCGACGCATTTGCACTGGCGTTCAGCGGGCCGCGCCCGGCAGCCGAATCCTGCGATCTCACGGAACCGCCCAATGATACGTTGATTATCGAGGCAATCGAGGACACGTGGATCCGGCAGAGCCATCCGGACAGCGTGTACGAGGACGATTACGTCTCCGTCTGGTCGCGTGCGTCCTCCGACGGCGCGGAACGCTATGGGCTTGTGACCTTCGACGTCTCAAGCCTTGCGGGTCAGCCGATCGGCGGCGTGATGCTCGAGGTCGGCGTATGGGGCGGCGGGTCGCAGGCGGGAACGCCGATCAGCCAGACGGTCAGCGTCGTGCCCGGCCGCGCGCAGAATGCGACGTGGAGCAGCTACATGGCGACGCAGGATCCGTCGGCGGTCCTGCTGGAGGGCTTGCGCCACCAACTGGCCGCCGGCGAAGGAAACGGCACATATGTTGCAAGCACGGCGGCGTCTGCCGCCGATTTGTCGGTGATTCAGGCAGTAATCGACGGCGACGGGATACTCACGCTGGTCATGAAGCCGGTCGACGATGGGACCGACTACCGAAAGGACTGGATGGATCGGGCGCACGGGTTGGCGCCGCGCTTGGTGGTCCGCCTGGGCTCGCTGTGCCGGCCGGTATCGGGGCCGTTGCCTCCGGGCCGGGTAGGGGAGCCGTACTCGGCTTCATTGGCCGCGTCGGCGGAGTGCAGCGGATCGCTTAACTGGGAGGTTGTGCGGTGCGGCCTGCCCGATGGGCTGGCGCTGGACGGCAACACGGGGCGGATATCCGGCACGCCGCGGTACGGCGGAACGTATCCGTTTCGCGTTCGCTTGACGGACTTGGGTCAGAACGTGGTGCGCGAGGCCGATTTCTCGATCGAGGTGGCTGCTCCGTCCGCGGACTTCGACGGCGACGGGGATGTGGACCTCGACGATTTCTCGCGACTTCAGGCAAACTGGACGGGGCCGTTGGATGCAGACGTTGACATCTGCTGGCGGAAGTACGTGACCACGTGCCTGGACACGTTGGTGGCGTACGGGACGGATCGATACGGGTCGGTCCACACGCCGATGCTGATGGCGGTGCTGGACGGCAACACGCTGGAGTCGCCGGAGAACCCGCTGCTGTACGGGGAGGATGTTCGGACGGAGGGACGCCCGACGCACGGCCGTCGAAGCCCGGGAGGTTCGAACCTGTGGTACGACATGCCGACGTTGCGGGTGATGTACCGGGTATCGCAGCTCACGGGAGATTCACGGTATGCGCAGGCGGCGGACGCGTACATCAGCTCCGTGTTCGAACGCGCGGTGAAGCCGAACGGGATGCTGGTGTGGGGTTCGCACATTTATTACCACGGGTATACGGATGAGATGGCGGGCGACTCGTACCCGGCGCACGAGATCCTGATCCTTCACCCCGAGTGGGACGCGATGTACCGGCTCGACCCGGCCAAGACCCGCACCGAGATCGACGGCATCTGGCAGTGGCACGTCGTCGACAAGGCCACGGGTTTGCACAACCGCCACGATGACGGCCACCCGGGTTGCGACTTCACCTACTCCGGCGGTTCGTTCGCGATGGCCTTTGCGTTCATGTATCAAGTGACCGGCGAGCAGCACTACCTCGACAAGGCGAAGCTCGTTGTCGATTGGCATTGGAACCACCGGCATCCGGTGACGGGCCTCATCCCGGACTCGCCGTCCCTGACGGGACGGTACGACGGGACGCACAGCTTCACCTGCGTGAGCGGCCCAGGCGCTGCGCAGTGGTTGCGGTGCTACGAGCTCACGGGCGATGTTCACTTTCGCGATGTCGCGATCGCGTGCATCAAGGCGTACGAGCAATACGGATGGGATCCGATCGCACGCACGTATCATGCCATGCTCTGGCTCGATGGCACGCCCGTTCCGCAGCAGCCCAGGGGCGGCGGCTACGACGCCTGGGCGCCCACCGGCCCCGTCGACGTCTGGCGGACGATCATGTTCTCGTATGAGTTTCCGGTCGAGGCGGCTCAGGCCGCCTTGTACGCTTACGAGCTTTCGGGCGACTCGCCCGCATCGCGCGACCCGGACCTGCTCGCGATCGCGCTGCACTGGGCGGAAGTCATCGAGCGTAATCTGCCGCCGCTGACCGGCCTGCGATGAAAGGCGGAACTCGAGGCCTCACTGCCGGAGGCCGCGAACACGGGCGGAACCTACGCAGAGAACTACGGCCGGACGATCTCGTTCTTCGTGAATCTCTACCATGCGACCGGTGATGCGCGGCACCTGCGGCGGGCGAAGGCCGTGGCGAGGGAGGCTATCGGCAAGCTCTATGTGAACGGCCTGTTCCGGGGTCACCCGGCGAAGCCGTATTATGAGAGCACCAACGGCGTCGGGCTTCTTCTGCACGCCCTCATGCAACTCGACGCCCTGCCGGACCGGTGGCGAATGGCGTTCTAATCGGGGCCTCATCCCGCGAACGCATTGGCTCTTGGAATATAAGGTCATTTATTTAAGATATTTATGCCACAGTCGCCGTTGAAGATGAATCCGGCGGAATTGTATTGCAAATCGGGCTGCGATCGGGTAGGATTGCAATGGTCGGACAATTCATCGGGATTGTCTTGGACGGTTGTGAATCGGCGGTTGCCGGTCCGAAAAAGCGTAGTCGCATCGACTGTCCCGAGAGCGGAATTGCATCGCGTCCGAAGCGTGGCGCGTTGAAATCCTGGTCATTGCCTTGCGGGGCGTTCTATGGAGGAGGATGATATGATCGACGGTCGGAAGTGGGTCATCCTGGCTGCGGCGGGGGTCACTCTGGTTTCGTCGGGGCTGGTCGGTGCCGCGGTATTGCCGGCGACGGCGGACATCTGGGTCCGCGAGAGTGCGCCGGGTGCGAATTACGAGGTGGACACGATTTCGGTGTGGTCAAGCACGTCGGCCGACGGGGCTCGGCGCTATGCACTGATCGAGTTCGATGTGAGCAGTCTGGCGGGCCAGCCGCTGCAAAGTGCGTACATCAGCTTGTACTCATTCAACCGGTGGTCGCAGGCTCTGATGCCGATCAAGCAGACGGCGTACGTCGTGCCCTCGGCGGGCACGGCGCTCGAAAGCCTGACGTGGAACCTGTACATGGCCGAAAAGGACGCCGGCAAGGTGGCCCTCGAGTCGCTGGGCAAGTACCAGAACGGGCCGATCAACGCCGACCCTTCTCAGCAGGAAGTGTACATCGACACGATGGCAGCGTCGGCGGCCGACCTCGCGGCAATCTCAGCCGAGGCGAACGGCGACGGCAAGTTGACGCTGGTTTTGATTGCTGACGAAGACGGTACCGACTATCGACGCGACTGGGGCGATATCCAGTGGGCCGGCAAGCCGGCGTTGCTGAACGTCGAGGTCATTCCGGAGCCGGTGACGCTGGCGCTGTTGGCGCTCGGTTCGTTCGGCGCGATCAAGCGCGGCCGCCGGAAGCCGATGGCGCAAATGCGTTCAAAGCCGGCAGGTCAAGGGGCGGATTCTTCCCGTTGCGTTCGCGGGGCGGCTCGCCGGCATGGCCGAGCCCGCGCAGAGTCTCGCTTGCCCTTTCTGCGGTGTGACCGCGAGAGTTCCGGTTGCGGCTGGCGGCCGCCTCGATGGCATCGCGCCGGGGGGGATTCGAACCCTCGACCGCGGGATTAGAAATCCCGTGCTCTATCCAACTGAGCTACCG
>CAZTVU010000104.1:0-15278 GCA_964617025.1 uncultured Planctomycetales bacterium
ACTGCCGATCAGACGGTAAACGCCATATAACATTACTTATACAGGACTCAATAATGGTAGGCGGCATCGCCGTTCCCGTGGAATGCGAACAACATCGAGCACCTCGCCATGCATGGGGTGCTCCCCGAAGAGGCGGAGCACGTGATCCGCGATGCTCGGGCGCCGTTTCCCCGAGCCGTCGGCGGCGGCAAGTACCTGGTGTGGGGAAAGACGCCCGACGGAGCGTACTTGCAGGTGATCTTCATCTACAGCCCGCCGGGTGTCATCTACGTGATTCACGCCCGCCCGCTGAGCGAGCGGGGGCAAGAGCGGCTGCGCAGAGTGAGGCGATGAACATGCCAAAGAACCGACATGAGCGGATGCGCGCCGGCGAGCTTCGCGAGGCGACCCGGGAATACGACCGGGAGTTGCCGGCCGGGCCGGACGGTCTTCCCGGGCGCCGAATGAACGCGGCTGAACGGAAACGCTGGCAGAAGGTCCGCAAGAAGATGGGCCGGCCGCGAATCGGCAAAGGGGTCCGGCGGGTCATGGTGTCGCTGGAGGCCGACCTTCTTAAGGAAACGGACCGCTTCGCAAAGAAACACGGCCTGAGCCGCTCCAAGATGATCTCGGCCGGCCTCCGCAAGCTGATGGCCGGGTAACCGTCGCCTGGCGGCCCTGGCACGCAAGATCGGCCCAAAGGCAATCAAGGCGGCCGAGGCCCGGGTCGAAACCAACGAGCCCGACGGCATTCACCACGCGTACCTGACCCCGCCGCGCCGATCCCCTGGGGCGGCGGGCGGCCGTCCGGCGGGGCTTTCCCTTGTGTGCGGCATGGGGGTAGCATGTTCGGCGGTCCGACGCGATGCATGTCGCCCGGTGCGGTCCGGGCGCCCGGCGGGTGCGCCGTGCCTCCAGAGGAGTGCCATGTCATGTCGCAGTCTATGCATATTCTGCCCTTGCGTGTGGCGGTTGTCGCGGTATCGATCTTCTCGGGTGGTGCGCCGGCTGCAGCCGGCGGGCCGGCGGGGCCGGGGGTGAACCTGGCGGCGCTGACGGGTTGGGACATCGTCGTCGCGGAGGACGCGCTGCCGAGCGAGGTCTACGCGGCCGAGGAGTTCCAGAGGCTCGCGGCCGAGGCGACCGGCGTCCGGCTGGAGATCGTCCGCAAGGCCGATCGCCCCGATCGCCACGTGTTCATCGGCGGCGGCCCCGCCCTGCGCGAGAGCCCCATCGGCTTCGCCACCGACGGCTTCGGGCCCGAGGACCTGCGGATCGTCATCCGCGACAACCTCATCGCCATCGCCGGCGGTCGGCCGCGGGGGACGCTGTACGGCGTCTACACGTTCCTGGAGGATTACCTCGGCGTGCGGTTTCTGACCGCGGAGCACACGCACGTCCCGAAGGTCGGCGGCTGGCGCGTCGTCGGGCCGGTCGACCGCTTCTACCATCCGCCGCTGGCGTTCCGGTGGAGCTACTACGGAGAGACGAATCAGAACCCCGCGTTCGCCGCCCGACTGCGGTGCAACACGACCACCGACGACGCCAGGCTCGGCGGCAGGACGGGCATCTCGCTGGTCAGCCACACGTTCGGCAGCCAGATTCCGTCGTCGAAGTACGGCAAGGAGCACCCGGAGTACTTCGCCCTGATCGACGGCAAGCGGCTCGCACCGGTGGCAAACGACTACATGGAGACCGAGCCCTGCCTCACCCACCCCGACGTGCTGCGAATCGTGACTGAGTCGGTCCTTGCGGATCTCAAGGCCAACCCGCACCGCGAGAACATCTCGGTCAGCCAGAACGACAACAACAAGTACTGCCGATGCCCGAAGTGCGCCGAGCTCGACAAGCGCGAGGGCACGCCGATGGGCTCGCTGCTGACGTTCGTCAACGCGGTCGCCGACGAGGTCGCTCGGAGCTACCCGGGCTGCAAGGTCGGCACGCTGAGCTACTGGTACACGCGCAAGCCCCCCCGGACGCTCAAGCCCCGGCCGAACGTGCAGATCCAGCTCTGCAGCATCGAATGCTGCGTGATCCACCCGATCAACGACCCGAACTGCCCGAAGAACCGCGAGTTCTGCCGCGACATGGACGACTGGGGCGCGATCTGTTCGAACATTTCGGTGTGGAACTACAACACGAACTTCAGCAACTACCTGCTGCCGTGCCCGAACCTGCGGGTGATCGAGCCGAACATCCGGTACTTCGTCGAGCACCAGGCGAAGGGGATCTTCATGCAGGCCGCGGGCGACGCGATCGGCGCGGAGCTGTCCGACCTGCGGAACTACATGATGGCCGGGCTGCTGTGGGACCCCAACCGCAGCGGGCGGGGGCTCCTGAACGAGTTTCTCGAGCTGCACTACGGCCGGGCGGCCGGGCCGATCCGTCGGTTCATCGACCTTGTGCACGACCGCGCGGAGGCCAGCGGCAAACACCCGAACTGCTTCGGCAAGGAGGCAGACTACGGCCTGGACGAGACCCTCGCCAGGGCGGGGCTGGAGGCCTTCGACGAGGCCATGCGGGTCGCCGAGAGCGACGCCGTCCGCGGCCGCGTCGAGAAGGCGTCGATCTCCGCCTACCGCCTGGCGCTTCAGCCGATTTGGTACGTACCGGAGGACGGCAAGATCGATCCGGCGGTGGCTGAGCGGGTCCGGCCGCTGCTGCGGACATTCGTCGAACGGGCGAAGAAGCACGGCGTCAACCGGCAGAGCGAGGGGCGCGACCTGGAGGCGGCCCTCCAGCGGTTCCGCAAGTTGCTGGGCGTGACCGAGGGGGCGGGGTTCTGATGGCGCGGCCCCGCGGCCAATTCGGACCGGGCAGGGCCGATGGGCGGGTCTCGGGACATGCGGTGGACCGCGCCTACCATAGGCGGGATGCGGACATCGCGGGCTGATTTGGAGGCTGAGCCATGCACCCTTCAGGATGGACGCGACGTGAGTTTCTGGCGGCGGCCGCGGGAACGGCGGCACTGGCTATCGGAGAGAGGCCGTCGGCTGCGGAGTCGTCGGCGGGCGACGGGGTCCCGCTGCGCCCGTTCGGCCGGACCCGGGAGAAGGTGAGCCTGCTGTGCGTCGGCGGGTACCACATCGGCCGGCCGGCCGAGGAGGAGGGCATCCGCATCATCCAGGAGGCCGTCGACGAGGGCGCGACGTTCATGGACAACTCGGCGTGTTATCACGCCGGCGGCAGCGAGGAGCGGATGGGCAAGGCGCTCCAGGGCGCCCGCCGCGACAGGGCCTTCCTGATGACCAAGCACTGCTACCGCGACCGGAAGACGGCGATGAGGGAGCTGGAGGAAAGCCTTCGCCGGCTGCGGACCGATCACGTCGACCTGTGGCAGTTCCACGAGGTGGTGTACGAAAACGACCCGGACATGATTTTCGGCCCCGACGGGGCGATCGCGGCGGCCGACCTCGCGAAGCGACAGGGCAAGGCCCGCTACATCGGCTTCACCGGCCACAAGCACCCGTGGATCCTGCTCAAGATGCTCGCGTACGAATACCCGTGGGACGCCGTCCAGATGCCGCTGAACGTCTTCGACGCGAGCTTCCAGAGCTTCGAGCGGATCGTGCTGCCGGTGCTCGTGAAGCGCGGTATCGCGGTGCTGGCGATGAAGACCCGCGGGGGTGGGGCGATCCTGCGTACGGGCATCTGCACGCCCGAGGAGCTGTGGCGCTATGCGATCTCGCTGCCGGTGGCGACGGTCGTCAGCGGAATGGAGTCGCTGGAACTCCTCCGCAGGAACCTGCGGATGGCCCGCGAGCTCAAACCCATGACGCCGGACGAGACGGAGTCGATCCGCAAGCGGACGGCGGCGCTCGCGTCGACGGGCCGGCACGAGCTGTACAAGACCTCCCGCGCGTTCGACAGCGGGACCGGCCGCAAGATCCACGGCGTGACGTCGGACTGATACCGCGCCGCCGGCCATGGGAGTTTGTCCAAGAATCGCGTGAATCGCCGCCGTTTCCTCGAGCAGACCGCCCGCGCGGCCGGCGGGCGACGGCCTCGCCGCATGGGATCCCGTCGTCCGCGCGGGTCAGCGCGGCGGCCGCGCGCCGGCGAGCGCATCGGCATCGGCGCGATCGGCGCGAGCCGACAGGCCCGGTGGCACATCGACACGTCCATCGCGTTTGCCGACACGCAGGGCGCGACGTTTCGCTTCCGGCTCACCGACCACCCGGGCGACCCGCTGTGAGCCGCCCCGCAACCTGGCGGCCTTGAAGACGGCCCGCCGGCGAGCGGTTCGACGTTCCGAGTCGGTCCCCTTCATCGAGTGAAGAGGCCCTCGCCTCCCGGAGCGACCGACATCGTCTGTGCGTGGCAGGCCGGCGGACTGTTCGGGCCGCCAAAACAGGTTTGAAACACCTCGAAATCGGCGAGGTCCACATCCGAATCGTTGTCGAAGTCCGCGTCAGCGGCGCAGAACGCCGCAGCGGGCCGATTGGGGCCGTTGTAGCACGTGGAAAACGGCATGAAGTCCTCCAGGTCCACGTCGCCGTCAAGGTCAAGGTCCGCGGGCGGAAGCGAGCCCGCCGGGACCGGAAGCTCGATCATCGAAGCGCGATCACGGTCGCACCAGAGGCGGCAGAGGGCGGGCACGGCCGCCGCGGACGGCTCGTCCGACAGCGCGGAGCCGTCCTGAAGGTTGACATCGAACAGGTCGTAATTCGACGGCGCCAGGAGCACGCGAAGCGCGTGGCCCTGGGGAAGCGAGACCGCCACGGACGGCAGCAGGATTTCCAACGGCACGATCGCCCCGGGCGAAAGGAACTGCCGCGTCGTGAATCCGTTCCGCAGCGACGCGCGCCGGGCTCCATCCACCAGCAGCATGGAACGGCCATCGGGGTACACGTCCGCCAGCCGCACCATGATATCGGTGTCCACCGCAGCGGGGCTCTCACAGGACAACCACACGGTGACCTTGATCCGTCCCTCGATCATGAGCGGCGCTGCCCGCGGGGCCGTTGTGAACGTCAGGACATCGTCCCGCGTCTCAAGCGGACGCAGGTCGCCCGGACCGCGCGAGGCCGCATCCTCGGTGACCACGGCGCCGAAGAGCGTCGGGACCGGCTGGGTCGGATCGACGGGGTACTCGCGGTAGGAGAACCCCGAGGACGGTTCCGCGGGGGACAGGAGACCCTCCGCGCGGAGGAAGAATCGCACCGTCGTCGTCGGCGGAGGCCAGGTCGTGTGGGTCTTCCATGCCTCCGCATTCATCACGAAATAGCGGACCGACGGGCGATCCGGAAGCCCGTTCGCAATTCCGCGGAGGTAGAAGTCGAAGAAGGCCAGGGCTTCCAACGAGGATTCGTAGGCCGCCGCCGGGTAGCTCAACTGGCCCTGAGGGGCTAGTCCGACGTTGCCGTGCGACCACGGCCCGATGAGCAGTTTCTGGGCGCCGCGAGCCGCCGGTCCGCCGCCGACCTGGATGTCCAGCATCTCGCGGATGGTGACATCCGTCTCGTGATCGTACCAGCCGGTGATGTGCAGCATGGGCACGTCGATCCGCGCGAGATCCACGCCGGATTCCCGGACCCGCCAGAAGACGTCGTCCGTCGGATGCGCCTTCACCAGGGCAAGGCCGCCGAACAGGGCGTAGACGAACTCGTTGCGGTTGCGGGCGTAGACGCCGCCGGGGTAGGACAATTCGTAGAAGTCGCGATAATGGTACGTGATCGGGACGCACGCGCGAAGGTGCGGCGGTTGTTCTGCGGCCGTCCGCATCTGGATGTTTCCCAGCGCCGACGCTCCCCACGTGCCGACGGCTCCGGAACACCACGGCTGCGCGGCAATCCACTCCACCGCATCGAAGCCGTCCTGTCCGCCCGTCGGGCTGCCCGCGTACGCTGCGCCGGCCGAGCCGTAGAACCCGCGCCAGTCGAGGACGACGAACGCGTAGGCCGGGCTTTTCAGGAGCGGGTCAACCGCCTCGTGGCTGAGGAACACGACCGCGAAGCCGTTCTTGTTGTAGGGGGTCTGTATGAGCACCACCGGCCACGCTCCGGTCGATTGCGGAAGGTACACGTCCGCGGCAAGCGATTGCCCGTCGCGCATCGGGATCGCTACGGGGTAGCGCTGATGCGCAAAGCCGAACGCAGCCGACTGGGCCGCGAGGAAGAGGACCCACGTGCATCCGATCGTTCGCGTAAGACCGCCGGATAACCCGCCCATCGTCGTGGCTCCGGACGGCGCTGTGCCCCTCGCCGTATTCATACGATACATTCTTCCCGCCGCTCCGTTATCGCTACTGGCAATTCGGCGTCTGGTTCGGGCCGGCGAAACACGCCTGGAAGGCGGCAAAATCCGCGAGGTCAACGTCCGCATCGCCGTCGAAGTCGGCGTCGGCGGCGCAGAAGGTCCCCGGCGCGCGATTCGGACCGTTGTAGCACGCTTGAAAACCCGTGAAATCCGCAAGGTCCACGTCGCCGTCGCCATCGAGGTCCGGCGCGACGGCGACAGCAGGTGCCGGCACCGGATGACTGAAATGGGTGCTCGCCCGGGCGACCGCGAATCCGGTATGGGTCAGGCTCCCGTACGCCCCGGTCAGCCGATGGGAAACGGAGTGCCCCGCCAGCGCGAGGGACAGTGTCCTCCCCGCGCTTCGATATCGAATGCGGTACTCGGCCGCGCCGGGCGGTATGGCCGATACCTCCAGCGACGTCGAGGCGCCGGTGGCGTTCTCCACGATCCTCAGCGTCCCCGGTGTCGCAAGCACCCCAAGACCGATCATGCGGGCGGGTTCCGCCGAATCGCCAAGCAGCACAAATCCGTTTCGCCGAAGGCCGGGCTCTTCACGGCAGTCCATGAAGAAGACCAGATCCCAGTCCTGCGCTAAGTCGAGCGGGTAGCGCCGGCCAAAGACGGCGGAACCGGCCCCGTCGCCGGTCTGGACAAGCGCGTACCCGAGCTCAGACGCCCCCAGTGCGACGCCTTCGCCGGTGATTTCGGGCATGCCGTTGCCCCAGAGCGGCTCGATTACGCTGTTCTCCCACGCGTCGAAGTATTCGAGGAGCGTTGCGACCCGATCCGGACGCACAGACGCCAGGTCGGTGGTTTCGCCGATGTCGGCGGCGAGGTTGAACAGCTCGACGGTGCCGCCGCCGATGGCGTCGGCCCGGACGAGCTTCCAATCCCCCATGCGAAGGGCGCTCTGGCCCTGCGTGGAGCCCGAGGAGCGCCAGAAGAGCACGGGGTGCGGCGGCACCGTCGTTGCTCCGCTCAGACGCGGCAGCAGGTCGACGCCGTCCACCGTCTGACCCGGCAGCAGGGCGGCCCCGGCGGCGGCGGCGAATGTCGGCAGAAGGTCAAGTTGAATGACCGGATCGGAGATGATCCGGCCGGCCGGCACGCGAGCCGGCCAGCGAATGAAAAACGGGACACGCACGCCCCCCTCGTAGAGATAACCCTTGGTGCCTCGCAACGGTCCGTTGTCGGAATAATTGGGCATGATGGGCACCGTGTCCTCCGGCCCGCCGTTGTCGCTGAGAAAGACCATCAGCGTGTTGGCGTCGAGGCCGCGCTGTATGAGCGTCGAGAGAACCAGCCCCACGGCATCATCCATGGCGAGCGTCATCGCGCCGAGGATTCGCCGATTGGGGTCGGGAATTGCCGCAACGCGCGGGTCGGCCAGCCGTGCATCGTCGGCTTCCATCGGTGCGTGGACCGCATTGAACGCCAGATACAGAAAGAACGGCTGGTCCGGGTAGTCGACAACGTGCCGGTCGATGTACGCAGCCGCCTCCTGCCCGAGCCGATCGGTCAGGTACATACCCGGCAGCTCGGGCACCGGTGTGCCATTCCGTTGAAGGTGCAGGGCTTCGCCCGCCTCCGGGGTGGCATAGTAGCTCCGTGCACCTTCGAGGAAGCCGAAGAACTCGTCAAATCCCCGCTGGTTCGGATGGTACGCCGGTGCGTCGCCCAGGTGCCACTTCCCGACACAGTATGTGCGGTATCCCGCCGCCCGCAGGGTGTCCGCCATCGTGTGCTGTGTGAGCGGCAGGCCCACGTCGTTGGGGCCCGGGTTATTCTCGTGCCCGTATCGCTGCTGATAGCGGCCGGTGAGAAGGCCCGCCCGGGTTGGGCTGCAGACGGGCCCGGAGACATACCCGGATGTAAAGCGCACGCCGCCGGTCGCCAGGGAGTCGATGGCCGGCGTCAGCGCCGCAAAGTCCGGGCTCCCCTGAATGCCGAGGTCGCGATAGCCAAGGTCATCCGCAAGCAGAACCACGATATTCGGACGCGTCCCCGCACCTGTCGCCTGGGCCCAGACCGCCTGTGGCACAACAAGCGCGGACAACGCCATGCAGGTTCGAACGGGTATCGAAACGGAACAAATCGCTCGCTTCATTCGCACGGGGACCTCCTCGGGACGCTGCCGCGATGCACGTCCTCGCCCCCATAGTGGCGGGCTGCGCCCAATCGGTTACACCCCGCGCGACCTGCCGGTCTGTCTCGGATCGTCCGTCGTCGAGGCGGACCCAGAACCCAGGCGCGCAGCGCCGTTCCGGATAGCGGAAGACGCACTCGCCAGTTGCGGTCACCTTGCACCCGATGGGACTGACCGAGGAGAAGCCGGAACGGGGCGAGTCTTGCGCTGACCTCCCCAGCACCACGCCGGCGACACGCCTCGATGGGGGGGTCGTTTCTGGAATACGACGTCGCCGACCGTTGGCTGCTGAGCGGGTTGTCCGACTGCACAGAGGCGGATGCCGTTGGGGGCAGCATACTGTCGCACGCGACGTGTAGCGCCGCGATGGCTTTGCAGGATGGCCGATCGACGAGTGAGCAACCGCGGACTCTCTTGCGTGTACGGCGTATGGCGAGTGCCCGAACGAGCCACACAGGGCCCGCTGGGCGGCGAGCGCATTCGACGGCACCTCTTCCGCGAGACGGACCCTGCGCGCCTATAGCCGCCGGCGGGAGACGGCCAGCACCTCGACCTTCGCCCGCGACAGCGGCGCCGGGTGCAATCGGCCTTCGGTCCACAGGTTCAGCGTGCTGGTTCGCGCGGGGCTGTCCGGAAGCTCCGACTGCCCGATCGGCAGGATCGTCAGCGCCTGGTCGGGATCGTGCATCGGCACCCACTGCGTGTACGACTGCGAAGCCTGCGAGGCGATGGTCCCGCCGTCGACGATCATCAGCGCCGGCAGGTGGAGATCGTGGGTCGGGTCGAGCGAGGGAAAACCGTCCAGGCTCTCGAAGTAGCCCAGTGTGCGCCGGCGAACCGCCTCCCGAGCCTTGGCGTTCCAGAGGGCCGGATCCTCGCCGTACTTCTGCTGGGCCGAACGCCACGCGGCGGCCAGCGACTGCTCGATGTAAGCCTGCTCGTCGGGCGTGAAGTCGGTTCGGGGATCGCGGTCGATCCGCGCCCCCGCCGTCTTGAGGAAGTAGGCCAGTCCCGACTCGCCGCCGCCGTATACGCGGGCCAGGTCGGTAGCCATGAACCGGAAGAAGGTATTCAGCTCCGCCGCGAGCTCGGCGCCGTCCGACGTCAGCGACGAGGACGCCCCGGCGCGATACCACGGTTCCAGCCGGGCGAGGGCCTCGCAGGCGGCGTCGGGGAGGTCGCGCTTCAGCACGTCGCGCAGATGCAGGCCGATCCGCACGATGTCGCGGCGGGCCGGGTTGACGGCGTCGTGGTGGATCAGCAGGACGTCTTCGGGCGTGAATCCGGGCCGGGCCTCGAGTCGCTCCCGCAGGCGCCACGACCGGACCGTGTCGCCGCCCGCCCCGGTCATCGCCCCCAGGGGGATCGGATACCAAGACTCGATGGGGCGATGGTTGCCGCTGTAGAGGAACCCGGCGGACGGATCCAGGACGTGGGGCATCAGGTCGAAGGGGAGGATCTCCCTCCAGTCTTGCTCGGACGAATGGCCCGGCATCGCCATACGCCCCGACGACGGATCGAGTCGCGATCGGACGGGAATCGCCGCGACCGCCCGGTAGCCGATGCTCCCCTCGCGGTCGCCGAAGACGATGTTCACGCTGGGGAACCGCCAGCCGCGCAGCGCCTCGTTGAACTCCCGAGCGTTGCGGGCTCGCATCATGGCCACGGCGCCCTGGATCGTTTCGCGATCGCTCTCGCAGACCGGGATGCGCTTCAGCGCCACCTCGCCCTCGCCGGGCGCGGCGAAACAGAACGCCGTCGCCACCGGTCCGAGGTGTGTCTCGCGCACGGTCCACTCAATCGGCTCCCGCCCCTTGACGCGAATGGTCTCGCGGCGAACCGTCATGGGCCGCCATCGACCATCGAAGCGGTACCGGTCGGGGCGGCCGGGGTCCGTCTCCAGTATGAACAGGTCGGCCTGATCGGCCCCCAGCGCCGTGACGCCCCAGGCCACGTGCTCGCTGAACCCGATGAGGATGATCGGGCTGCCGGGCACACCCAGGCCGCGGACGTTGAATGTCGGCCCCTGCATATGGAATTCGTAGAACAGCGGTGGATTACGCACGGGCGTCTGAGGGTCGCTGACAAGGACGGACGAGCCGGTCGTCGTCCGGCTGCCGCCGACCACCCACGCGTGACTGAACCGGGGCCCCGCGGCACCGTCCCCGCCGCCGTGAATGCCGTTCTTGCGGGCGTATTCCATGACGCGTTCAATCCATTCGGGCGGTACATCCTTGCGTTTCACGACCGAGGGACCGTCATCCGGCGGCATGGGTTCGGCATCCGTCGCGCCGGCGGGGCGGGGGGGGCTCCGGCCGGCCTCGCCGGGTCGGGCCCGGCCGCGTACCGGACGGTCGGAGGCGGGCTCATCGCGGTTTCGCCGCGCCATCAGCTCGCGGGTGCCGTCGGTCGCGAAGAACTGCCCCAGGTGCCACCAGGACGCCAGGCAGTCGGCCGGGGTCCACGGCTCCGGCTGCACGGCCAGCGAGGCGAACAGGGGATGCAGCTTCTCCCGGTTCTGCGCGAACCAGTCGTTGACCCCATCGCAGTAGGCCTGCAGCAACTCGCGTGTGCCGGGGTCCAGGTTCGCCGCCGTGCGCTCCGCCGCGCGGTGGAAGCCGAACGTCCGCATCCTGCGGTCGTGGTCCACCGAGGTCTCGTTGCGGCCGATCTGCCGCACCTCGCCGACGACCTCCGACAGCCGGCCCTGGATGATGCGGAGCGAGTAGGTCATCTGAAACGCGCGGTCCTCCGCCGTCGCGTAGCCCAGGCCGTAGAAGGCCCCGGCGTCGCTCTCGGCGAACACGTGCGGGATGCCCCACGTGTCGCGGATGACCTCGATCCGCCCGCGCTGTGCCGCGGCCGCGCCGCCGGCGAGGGCGGGCAGGAGCCCCAGGACCAGCAAGGCGGTCAGAGCCGGTCGGCGGGACCGGTGCACGGCCCGCCGATCGTGATGCAGTCCCGTCGACATACGAAGTCCTCCTCGCGTGCGGTTTGGTTCCGCCCGTCGCGGCACGGTCCATCCGCCGCCGGACGTGCGATCACCCGAGCACGATCTGCTGCTTCGCCTTGTCGTACCGGGCGACCTTGCGTTCCTTCCACGCGAGCATGCCCATGCAGAGCGCACCCTGGACGCGGTAACCGAACTCGACGTCGGCGATCGGGCGGCCGCGGGTGCGGACGCACCGGAGGAAGTCCAGCCAGTGGTCGCGGGTGCTGTCGCCCTTGCTGCCGGGGATGACCTCGGGCTTCTTGCCGCCCAGCGGCGTGACGGTGATCGACTCGCAGCCGATCTCCCAGGCCACCTTTTGCAGCGTGATCGTGCCCTCGTCGCCGCGGATGGCCGGCTCGGTCATGTAGTCGTTCGCCAGGGTGCAGGCCAGGTTGACCGTGCACCGCTGGGGGGCGTCGTAGTCCATCGACATGGAGAACGTGTCGGGGACTTCGCGGTCGTAGGTTGTGAACTTGAAGATCCCGCCGCCGGCCACGGTGTACTCCGGGATGCCGAGGTTCAGCGCACTGACGAACGGCGTGTAGACGTGCGGGAACAGGTCGGTGCAGGGGCCGCCGGCGTAGTCGAGGTACTTGCGCCAACTGAAGAAGCGATCCACGGTGAACGGGACCTTCGGAGCGTCGCCGAGAAAGGCCTCCCAGTCGAGGTCTTCGCCGGGCTTCGCGTTCGGGTCGGGGATGTTCATCCGCTCGCCCCAGTCCCCGTGGCGGTAGTAGCCGACGTTGACGATCTGCGGCTTGCCGATCACGCCCTTCTGCACAAGCTCCGCGAGCTTGCGCCAGAGCGGGTTGGAGTTGCCCTGATTGCCGATCTGGACGACGCGGCCGAGCCGGCGCGTCTCCTCGAAAAACGTGCGGCTCAGGTCGAACTGCAGCCAGTGGCCCATCGGCTTCTCGCAGTAGACGTCCTTGCCGGCGCGGATGGCATCGAGCGCCTGCGGCAGGTGGTTGCGGTCGGGCGAGGCGATCAGGACCACGTCGACGTCCTTGTCGGCAAGAAGATCCTGGTGGCGGCGATACGGCTTCATCTTGTGTTGTTCGGCGGCGGCGCGCATCCGCGGGCCGTAGGCGTCACAGGCGGCGACGAGCTCGACCGGCGCGCCGGCGTCGGCGAGGGCCCTGCAGGTCTTGATGTGGCCCATACCCCGGCCGCCCACGCCGATGAAGCCGATTCCGAGGCGGTCGTTCGCCCCCAGCACCTTTGCGCCGGCACGGCGAACCGCTACCGACGCCAGACCGACGCCCGCCGTGGCCTTGAGGAACGCGCGGCGGGTTGAGGTCATGCTCGATTTGCTCATGTTCGTCTTCCTTTCGTGATGTTCGCCCACGGCCGCCGGCCGCCGACTGCCTCGTTTGTCGGAATCCTACTTCCGACCGTCCGGCTGCGACGGCGGCGGCGAGGTCCCCGCAATCCGCCGGATTCTCGGCGCCGGCAGCGCATCGGCGATCTCGTCGAGCGTCGCCCACTCCCGCGTCACGCGCTCCGGTGCGCCCGACGGGCGGAGCGACACTCTTCGCGGCATGGCCATCGCGACCAGTTCGCGCACATCGAAACGCTCCAGCAGCCCGAAACAGAACAGGTGCGGGCAGGCCGTGTACTCCACGTTATCGGCGATCAACAGCTTGAGCGTCGGCGGGATGTCCTCGGCGACCACGGCATCGACGTCGCCCGGGTCGAGCGCGGCCGCGACGAGGGCGACGATGCCCGCCGTCCGGCCGAGGCCCGCAAGGGTGACGACGTGATGCGGGCGTTCACGCTTGACGGCGGAGGCAGCGGCCAGCAGTTGCGCCGCGGCCACTCCGAGCGGGCGCTCGCCGACCGTGCTCACCAGGAGGCACGCCTGCCACACGGGAACGCCCGGCGGCACGGCCGAGCCGAGCAGGTGCACATCCAGCGCAATCACCCGCGTGCCGTCCGCAAGCAACCGCATCACGGCGGCCTCGGCGCCGGCGCGACCGGCGTCCGCGATGAGAATCGTCGTTGCCTTCGGCTCGGTCGCGTCGCATGCGACCCCGACGGCCGGCAGCGTCCAGTCGTCACCGATCCGCAGGCGGTGCATCGTGATCTGCAGCGAGCCGCCCTGCGCCGGCCCCTGCGGAGTCGTACAAGCAGGGGCCTGGGCGACGGTCTCCCAGACGGCCTTCGACGGCTTGAAACGGACGATCCCGCGCAGCCGGGCGCGGGCCTGTTCCTGCCAGGCGGTGACGGCGGCGCGGTCGCCGGTCGGGCAGCGATCGCGGGGGAGGTCGCGGGCGAGGGCGGCGGCCATCGTGGAGAAGCTCGCGTTGTCCCCGGGAAGGCCGACCGTCAGCTCCTCGGGCTTTCGGACCTCTCCGTCGCTGGGGATCTCGGCGTCCGGCCGCGAGCCGTCGGGGAAGAAGCAGCGGTTCAGGAACCGGTAACAGGCCTCCCGGTTGTCCCTCTCGTAATTGTGCGTGCCCGGGTCGTGGTTGATGTGCAGCCGGAACGCGTCCGCCAGACCCAGCTTCTCGTAGAGCGGGAGAATGGGATCGTAGACCGCCGCCTTCGCCCGCTCCGCGGGGAAGCAGCAGTCGTCCTTCGCATTGTAGATGAGCAGGGCACGGCGCGGGGCGAGCATCGCCGTCAAGTGCGAGTAGTCGGCGATCGTCAGCAGGTCCGAAGGGTTCTGCTCGGCGTCGCCGATGTCGCCGAGATACCGGGCGCGCGGTTCGAGCGTGATGTAGCCGGCGTTGGGGATGGCGGCCCGCACCCGCGTGTCCAGCGCGCTGAAGAAGATCGTCTGCCACCCGCCGCCGGAGAGCCCCGTGACGGCGGTGCGGTCCGGGTCGGCGTTGGGGTGCGCGAGCAGCACATCCAGGCCGCGCTGCAGCGCCAGATAGAAGACGGAAACACCACTGCGGCCGCATAGGTCGAGGTACGTCAGGCAGTTGTGGTCGTAGCCGACGCCTGCCAGCTCGCCGAAGCGGAACCACTCGGGGTTCAGGGTCAGCATGCCTCGTTTGGCCAGATTGATACAGCGAATCTGCTTGTACCCGATCGCCTTGCCGAGCGGCCCGACGTGGCCGTTGGGATTCAACACGACCGGAACCTTGCCCGAGATCGCCGCCGGTTCGTAAAGCAGCGCCGGGATCCACAGGCCGGGGCAGGCCTCGTACCGCAGCTTGCGGATGACATAGCCCTGGCCGGTCTCGATGCGCCCGGCCTCCTCGATGCGCGGCGGCCCGGTTATCCAATCCGCCGGCACGCCGCGAAAGACGATCTCGTCCAGCACGCGACGGCGAAGCCGATCGGCCTCGTCCGGCCAGTCGACTGCGGCCGTCGGCAGGACAAACCGCACGCCGCGGGCCAGCACAAAGGCCTGCCACTGCTGGAGCACCAGCCGCGGGTCCACCAGCGGCTGCCGAAGCGCCTGACGGAGCCGTTCAATGTCGTTCGACGGGGCCGAGGCGGCGGCCGTCCGCGAGGTGGGGCCGTCCGCGCGGACCGGCCGAACGGGGAGGATCGAAGCGGCGGCCAGGAACACGATGAATGAGATGATTCTTCTCATGATGGCGGAATTATCTCGCGAACCGCACCGGGCGGCCAGCGACGCCCAATCTGCGCGGGGCACGCCTGCCACCTTCGCCGGAGGCCGGATACAATAAGTCGAGCGCGGGGATTCGCCGGTTTCCGGGAAAGCCGTTTTACCCTTCAGAGCGTGAATCGGATGAGATCGGGCCCATTGGTGCTGCGACGCATGATCCTCGGCGGGGGGCTGCTGGCGCTCTACGGCCTGTGGATCGCGATCGCGTGGCTGCCGCGGGACGCCGAGGCGCGCACGTGGCTCGGATCGGCGGCCTGGTCGATCGCGCTGTTCGTCACCGGCGGGGCTCTGGCCGGCCTCGCGGCGTCGGCGATCGCCCTGGCGGTCAGCCGGCT
>CAZTVU010000105.1:0-10688 GCA_964617025.1 uncultured Planctomycetales bacterium
AAGAGTTCCTCGATGACTTCCGTCCTCGGCGATTCCGGGGCGGGGACGGCGGCGGCGGGCGTTTCGGCCTCGGCGGCCGGTTCGCCCCGGCCGGCGGTGACGAGCGACTCGATCAGTTCGCTGCCGTCGGACGGCGTGGCGACGCGTTCGGTGAGGAACCCGGCCAGCCCTCCGCCGCCCAGGGCGCCGGAGGTCACCTGCTGCTTCCGCTCGGCCTCGCGGACGATGCGGATGAAGAAGGTCTCAAGCTTGTCCGCCGGGGCGCTGACGCTGAGCACCTGCTTCCCTTCGGCCTCGGCCACGAGGGCCTTGATCCGGTCGATCGTCCGAAGCGAGAGCTTCTCGGCGGTGATCTGCGTCAGCTCCGTGCGGCTGAGGAGCTCGCCGGTGGCGCCGAGGGCCTGGCGACGCCCGCCGTACAGGATGCAGACGCGGTGGCAGACGTCCTCGACGTCGGCGAGCAGGTGGCTGCTGAGGAGGATCGTCTTGCCCTGGCGGCGGTTGAGCTGAAGGATCAGATCCTTGATCTGCGCGGTGCCGATCGGGTCGAGGCCGGTGGTCGGCTCGTCGAGGATGAGCAGATCGGGATCGTTGATGAGGGCCTGGGCGAGTCCGATTCGGCGGGCCATGCCCTTCGAGTACTCGCCGACGGTGCGGCGCGCCTGGTGTTCGAGGCCGACCATCTGGAGCAGTTCGTCCACGCGGCGGCGGCGGACGGCCCGGGGGAGCTGGAAGAGTCGCCCGTAGTAGTCGAGCGTCTCCCGCGCGTCGAGGAAGCGATAGAGGTAGGACTCCTCGGGAAGGTAGCCGATGCGGTTCTTGACGCCGACGTCGGTGGGCGACCGGCCGAAGACGGCCACGCGGCCGCGGGTGGGGTAGAGCAGGCCGAGGAGGATCTTGATCGTGGTGCTCTTGCCGGAGCCGTTGGGCCCGAGAAGGCCGAAAACCTCGCCGGGCCGGATCTCCAGGTCGAGGGCGTCGACCGCCTTGACGCGGGGGCGATACCAGAAGTCCTTGAAGATCTTCGTCAGGCCGACCGTCTGCACAACGGGCGGTGCTTTCTGTTCCATGCGTTCACCGCTCTCACTTCTTGCCGGACCCGATCTGGCTGCGGATTCGTTCCCGCTCCTGCTCGGGGTCCCTGTTGAGCCAGAGCACGAACTGGCGGATGCCCTCCGGCAGATAGAACCGCGTCACCCCCTTCTGCGCGAAGATCTCGCGTTGCGTCTCCTGCCACATCCGGGCGGGCAGGAGCTCGGGGTTCTGCTCGTACTTCGGCTTGAGCTGCGCGAGGGTGTTCGCATCCGCGCGGAGCTGCTGGACGATCTGGTCGCTCTGGGCCCGGGCGGTCTTGACGATCTCGGCCGCCTTGCCCCGGGCCGAGGTCAGCAGCAGTTCGTTGATGCGGTCCTCCAGCCGGCGGAGCTCCTCGGGCGGGGCGGGCGGTTCGGCGAGCCAGGCCTTCTCGTACTCGCGGACGGCCGCGGCGATGTCGGCGTACGCCTCGCCGGCCATCTCGTTCAGGATTCGCCGGCTCTCCTGGAGGGCCGACTGGATGGCGGTGCGCTTCCGGTTCTCGGCCTTGACGACCGCGTCGAACTCGGCCCGCACCTGGAGCGGCTGGTACGGCGTGTTGTTGACCTTCTCGATGCGGATGCCGCTGTCGATCTCGTCGAGGCGCCGCTGGGCGTCCTCGTGGACCCGGGCGCGGTACTCGGCCTGGTTCTGGAAGGCGATCTCGTCGACGGTGGAGCGGACGGCGATGGCGACGCTGGCGGCGTCGAAGCAGGCCTCGACCGTCTTCTGCTCGTCGATCCCGCCCTTCATGTGGACGTTCTTCGCGCACTTGAGCGCGTCGACGATGCGGTAGGTGACGTCCCACCGGACGTGGACGAGCTCGGCGCCGCCCGCGGAGCCCCGGCCGTCCTGCGTCGGCACCGCCGTCAGCAGGGCGCCGTCGACGCCCGGTTCGAGGAAGCTCCGCCCGAGCGGCAACTGGGAGAGCGGCTTCAGCTCGTCCTCCTTGGAGAGCTTCATCCAGAACGACTTGATCTGGATCGTCCGCGAGTCGGTGCGGATGCGGGTCTTGCTGTCGATCGGGTAGGGCCAGGCCGCGTGGAAGCCGGGCTTCTTGACCGGGTCGTCGCCGAGCCGGCCGAGCCGCGCGAGGACCACGACCTCGTTCTGATCGACGATGTAGAAGCCGCTCATCAGGAAGAACAGCACCACAAAGACCATGATGAGCTTCAGCACGCGGAAGCTCGCCCGCAGGGCGTCGGCGAGCGACTGGTTCGCCGGGTCGAGCGGCTCTTCGATCACGGGGAGCGATCGCGGGCCGCCCGCGCCGTGCGCGTGGCCATGGTCGTGGTCGTCCGGGTGATGATGCGTCGGGTCGAAGTCGGCCATGTCGGGTCCGTTCGTTTTGGGGGTTGCGCCTTCGTGACTCCGTCAACACGGTCGCCGCCGAGGCGGCATCAGTTCTGCGGCCCGGGCACCGCGCCGGGCAGCACGTTTACGGCCGCCGGTCCAGCCGTCGCGCCGGCCGGGCGCGTCGTCGGCCCCAGCTTGCCGGCGTTTCGGAACTCGGTGAACGGGTACTGGTCCCAGGTCAGGACGATCGTCGTCCGGTCCTTCAGCGTCTCCTTGAGCTTGTTCAGGCGGTCGAGAAACATCGCGAAGGGCTCGTCCTGCTGGAGGACCTTGTAGTACTCGGCCGCCCGCGCGTTGCCCTGCGAGCGGTACTTCTGGGCGAGCCCGAGGGCGAACGTCTCGATCGTCCGGGCGATGCTCTCGGCCTCGGCCGTGATGTTCTTCTTCTCCGACTCACCCTCGGATTCGTACTGCTGGGCCAGGGCGTTTCGCTCCGCCTTCATGCTGTTGAACACGTCCTCGGTCACGTCCTGCGGCAGCTCGAGCCGCTTGATGCCCACCGTCGCGATGGCGACGCCGTACTGGCCCTTCGCGTCCTCCTCCACGCGCTGCCGAATGGCCTGCTCGATCTCGTCGAACTTCAGCTCGTCGCGGTCCTTCGACACCAGTTGCGAGAAGGCGTACTGCCCGATGACGTCCTTCTGCCGCGTCTCGACGATCTGGCGGAGCGGCGCCACGACCCCGTCCATGCCGCCCCGGTGGCTGGTCAGGAACAGGTAGGGGTCGACGACCTTCCACCCGACGAACGACGAGACGATCACGGGCTTCTTGTCCCGCGTGGCGGTCTGCTCGGTCCGCGTCTCGAGGATCTGGATGGTGGTGTCGAACTTCTCGACCTCCTGAACGGGCCACGGCCATTTCCAGTAGAGGCCGGGCTCCCTCTTGACGTCGGCCTCGGTGGCGCGGCCGAACGTCTTGAGCACGGCCACCTCCGTGAACCGCACCTGGAAGGTGACCATGTAGAGCACCAGGATGAGGACCAGCACCAGCCCGGTCACGATGGAAGGCAGGCTCTTGTTCATAGTGCGCAGCGTCTCCGCGTGTTATTTCGTCTCGCCCTGCAGGGCCATGTCGATGTTCGCCACCGTGGGATCCATCAACTGAAGCTGGTAAATCGGATCCACGTCCGCGGCAATGAGGTACTTGCGGATCTTTCGCAGCCCCTCCTCGAGCACGTCCATGTAGCGGCGCATCCGGTAGATGCGCGGGGCCGTCCGGTACACGGGCAGCTCGAGCGCGAAGGTGTCCGCGTCGGCACGCGACTCGTTGATCATCCTCCACATGTCGGCCCGGGCCGCCGCCACGATCTCGGCGGCACGCCCCGTGATCGGGCGGATGCCCCGCGCGGCGTTGCCGTGGAACAGGTCGTCGATCACCTGCCGCGCCCGGGCGCTCTCCTCCGGGCCGACTCCCGGGGCATCCAGCTTGGAGATCGCCGCGGCCAGTTGCCGGGCCCGCTCCACGTCGCCGCAGACCTCGGACAGGATCCGGTTTCGCTCCGACTCGCCGGCGCGGATGAGCGCCTGCTTCTTCGACTGCGCCCCGATGACCCGCTCAAACTGCTTCGCCACGTCGCTCTCGCTGGGCGGGTGCACGCCCTGCAGGCCGAGCGTGACGATCTGGACGCCCAGGCCCAGGTCGTCCGCCTCCTTCTGGATGCGCGCCCGCAGGTCCTCGGACATCTTCTTGCGGTCCGCGCCGATGACCTGGTCGATCTCGACGCTGGCGGCATAGCGCGTCACCTCCCGATAGGCGAGGGCCTCGAACACCGCCGCGGGGTCGGCGAACCGTGTCCGCCACGCCTCCAGGTCCCGGATGCGATACTGGATCGGCATCGCCATGCGAAGCAGGCCGACGGCCACGCTGCGCTCCGACCGGGACCGCGGCGCGGCGACCGCCTTGTCCTCCAGGATCGCCGGCTGCGTGGCGGCCGGCTGGCCCGTCGCCGCGCCGGTCGCGACGATCACGGTGATCTCCGGAACCGAGGGGTGCTTGACCGTCCAGACGAGCGCCTTGGCCGGATCCTCCTCTTTGAGCTCCTCGCGGATGCCCACCATGGCTTCCTGCACGCGGCGGGCCGGATAGCGATAGGCGATGTCGATCGGCCAGGGGTACTTCCAGTGCAGCCCCGGGCCGACGGCATCCAGACCGGCGGGACCCTGGGCATCGGCCCCCAGCACCCGCCCGGACTGGAGCGGGCGCCCGAAGCGCTCGATCACGACGGCCTCGCCCTCGTTGACGATGACGAGGCACGACATGGCAAACATCGTGAGCACGCCGAAGCAGAGGACCGGCGTGATGGCCCGCTGCATCAGTTTGTAGAACCACGTCGAGCTGACCTCGAAGCCGAACTGGTAATTGATGGCGTCGGCGATGCTCCGCGCGATCCCGCCCGGTTCACAGAAGAGACCGAACAGGCGGCTGTCGAACGCCGGCCGCGGTTCCTCGCCGGGTTGGCGCGGGCGGTAGAAGTCCAGCACGAAGTTGAGCAGGATCTCGCCCGCGACCACGAGCATTGTGATACGCAGGACATACGCCAGGACCCGCTCCGGCACGACGATCTGGAAATGCACCAGGCCCAGCGTCACCGCCAGGGCGACCCCGGACAGCGTGTTGCCCATGAGGTAGGCGGCGCCGGCCCGGAGCATGCGCCAGTCCTCCTGGCGGGCCATGCCGGTGGCGTAGCGGCTCAGCCAGAACGACAGGAGCGACGCCCCCACCACGAACGCGAACGAGATTGTCTCATTCGTGGGAACGGCCCACGTCTTGTCGTAAACGCCGGTGCTCCATGACCAGGAGTACCCCAGGGACAGGCCCACCAGCAGGCCGATGATGAGGATCGTGAACACCGGCAGCAGCCACCGGTACATCCACAGGAGCCGGCGACGGGCCAGGAGCAGCCGTTCCTCGTCGCCCCCGAACAGCGCCTCGGTGCTTCCGCCGGCCTCGCGTTCCTTGCGTAGTTGCTCGACTTCCAGTAACTCTTCGCGGACGAGCTGTCGCTGCTTGAAGATCAGCGAAAGGCACAGCCAGATGGGGATCCCGCAGGCGGCCATGAGGGCCGCGGCCTGCGTCGCCTCGGAGCCGTTCCAGATGGCCAAGAGGGCCAGATACAGCAACAACAGGACCTGGAAACCAAGGCCCACGAGACTGACAACGAAGGCGCGCTTTTCAGGCCAGGTACTTGTCATGCCGGTCGTTCTCGAAGACGCGGTTCCCGACGAATTCCGTCAAACCCCGACGGGATGACGTCGTACCACCAAGTGGTTGCCCGTCGGGCCCGGTAGCTTACAATGACGTCCGCGGGCTGCCAAGCGGCGGCCCGGGGGGCGACCCGCAGCCAAACAAGCTCGGAACGTCGAACGGCGACATGTGGACCAAGCTTTTCAGTATCTCGCGTAATTGCTTCACCGAGACCATCCGCCAGCCGATCTACGGCGTGATCCTGTTCGCGACGGCGATCGCCCTGACCCTCAACGTCGCAATGAGCGCCTACACGCTCTATGACGACAACAAGATTCTCAAAGACGTCGGGCTTTCTACGCTGCTGATGAGCGGTTTGTTCTTGGCGGCGTTCAGCGCCGCGGGCGTCCTCAGTCGGGAAATCGAGAACAAGACCGTACTTACGGTCATCAGCAAGCCGATCAATCGGCCCGTATTCGTCCTGGGGAAGTTCCTGGGGCTGGCCGCCGCGCTCACGCTGGCCTGGTATCTGATGTCGTGCGTCTTCCTGCTGACGGTGCGGCATCGCGTGCTGGAGCGAAGCTCGCAGACGTTCGACATGCCGGTGCTGGTCTTCGGCGTCGGGGCCGTGGCCGTCACGATGATCGTGGGCCTTTTCGCCAACTACCTTTACGGCACGCACTTCGCGTCAATGACCATCGGCCTCGTCACCCCCCTGCTCACCGTCGCCGTGCTGCTCGTGTGCCTGATCGACCCCGAATGGAAGCTTCAGTCATTCGCGAAGGATTTTATTGACGGCCAAATCCTCGGTGCCATCACCCTGGTGTTTCTCGCGATCCTCGTTCTGACGGCGGTGGCCGTCGCCGCCGCCACGAGGCTCGGCCAGATCATGACGCTGGCCGTTTGTACGGGATTCCTCCTGGTGGGTCTGCTGTCGGATTTCCTGTTCGGGCGGTTTGCCGACAAGGTCTTCGCGGCCCGGCTGGGCTATTGGATCGCGCCCAACATCGGCTTCCTGTGGGTGACGGATGCCATCACCCAGGGCAACCCGATCTCGGGCCAATACATGAGCATGGCCACGCTCTATGCCCTCGCGTACACGCTCGCCGCCCTCTGCCTCGGCGTGGCGCTCTTCCAGAAGCGGGAAGTGGGCTGATCGCTTTTTCCGGTTCTCCTCCCGAAAAGTTGCTGACGTAAGCTCGCCTCTTGCTCTTTTCGGAGCGGCACGCATGGCCGATTCCTGGGGCCTTCTGAAGGGCCTGGGGTTTCGAAACACCGCGCTACCGGTGGGGTTCTCAAAATCCCCCGCCGAAACCAAGCGGAATCCCGGCCCAATCGAGCCGCGCGGGTTTCGAAAAACGGCAAGAGTCGAGCTGCGTGCGCTCGGTCTCGAAGCGGACTGTGCCGCGACCAAGAGATGTGCGCGTTTTTCGGCGGAAGCCCGCGGATCCGCTCGGCGGCGGTCAGGCGCGGCGGGGCGGGTCCGAAGCGGGCGGTGACGGCAGTAGCAGGCTTGCGACGAAGCCACACGTCCAACTGACCACGAACCCCAGGATGCAGAACCACAGGGGCGAGACCGTCCCGGTCCGCGTCAGCCACGGCGGAAGCTGCTTGACCTCGCTCAGCGACGTGAGGAAAAACGCAAACGCCGCCCCGCCCAGCGCGGCTACGAGCACCGGCGTCGCCCGCGCCCGCCGCGAGAAAAAGGCCAATACGAACATCGCCAGCAACGGCCCGGCGAACGATCCGTTGAGCTTCTTGTTCATGTCAAACACCGGGCCGAGCCGATCGACCACACAAGCCAGAGCCGTTGCGCCGACGCCCAGCACCAGCGTCACCGCGCGAATGAACCGAACCTCGCTCGCCTCGCTCGCCTCCGCCCGGACCGCGAGGAATCGCTTGCGCACATCCGTCGTCAGCGAGGTGGCGATCGAGTGGATGCCGCCGGCGATGCTCGACATCGTGGCGGCCAGCAGGGCCGCGATCATCAGCCCGACGAGGCCTCGCGGCATCTCGCGCCGCACGAACAGGGGCAGAACCTCATCCTGCCGGTCGACCTCGTAGAGATCGGCCCGCGCGAGCTCGGGCCGCTCCGCATACCGCGCCTTCAACGCCCGGGTCACCCGGGACGGATCGGCCAGGGCCTGCTCCAGCCACGCCGAGGGGGCGACGCCGTCCCGATCCGCCAGGGCGCTCACCAGGGTCGGGGCCTTCCTGAGGTCGGTCGGCTTGCGGGCGAAGTATTCCACCGGCGCCGCCGCCAGCCGCTCGGGGTGCGCGTCGTAGAAGCTCGAAAGCGCAACCCCCAGCATCAGGAGCCCCGGGATGACCACCAGCACGCCCGCAATGTTCGCCAGAAAGGCCTGGCGGCACCCGCGCTCCGAGGATGCGGAGAGATATCGCTGCACGATGGATTGATCCGTGGCGTATGCCGCGAGGTTCTCGACAAACGCACCGATCACCACGGCCCAGGTTCCCATCCGCAGGCTGAAATCGAGCCGCATGTCGACCACCTGGAGCTTGCCGGCGGCCTCGTACGCCTGCCAGGTACCCGACCAGCCGCCGGGGACGGCCGTGACCGCCACGACGACGCCCCCCACGATGGCCGTCGCGAAAATCGCAAACTGGGCCACATCGTTCCACATCACGGCCTTCATCCCGCCGGTGACGGTGTACACGGTCGTGACCAGCCCCATCACCCAGATCGTCAGCAGGAGGTTCGTGCCCGAAATGACGGCCACGGCCAGCGAGCAGGAATAGGTGGCGGCGGCCATCCAGCCGATGCGGCTGAGGATGAACAGCGTCGCCGCCAGCAGCCGGACGCGGACGTCGAATCGCTTCTCGAGCAGCTCGTAGGCCGTGTAGCACCCGGAGCGGACGTAGATGGGAATGAACCACCGCAGCACGATGGGCGTGGTGCAGACGATCCCGACCAGCCCCATTCCGATGAGCAGGTTGTTGCGGTTGGTTTCGCCAGGGATCATCAGGAAGCTGTTCGCGCTGAAGAGCGTGGCCATGACGCTCAAGCCGACCGGGAGCCAGCCCATGCCGCGATTGGCGAGGAGGAACTCCGTCGCCGAACTCTGCCTGTGGAAAACGAGTCCCAGCAAGGCCGTCAGCGCCAGGTAGGCCACCACCACGATCCCGTCGACAGCGGACAGATGTTCGAGGATCTGGACGTGCATAGACACTCCCACACCGCCCGTCCCCGCATTTCCACGGAATGGTGCCCGCGACGCTCGGGCAGCCGATCGCCGCACGGCCCCGTGCGACGCGGCGGCAGTATATGCGATGCCCCCTCCGGTCTACCACCCTTCGTGCATCGTCCCGTGGAGCGCCTTCGCCAATCGCGCGGGTGCCGCCGACATATGGCTGTCATTGTGCGGGCAGGCGGCCGGTGACATCTATCGCGTGGCGCACTGTGCGGCGCGGGATCCAGGGCGCGGTGTACTGCCGCCGGTCCTCGATGTCCGTGCGTCACGTTATCGGGAGTTGGTACCCCGGCCGGACGACCCGCCGGGGGTGCGTGCCGTCCGCTTCTTGACCGGGCGGAGGCCGCGGGCCTCGGCCTCGGCGGCGGAACTGTACCACCGCCGGTTCTCCTCCTTGATCCGTTGCGCGTGGCTCGACCCGGGAACGTGATACACCTCGCCGTTGACCGTCGCGACGACCGGGTCCTTTGCGGGCCGCCCGACGGACGATTCCAGAAACGCCAGCAGCGTTTTGTCGAGATCCCCGGCCCGCTCGAGCAGCCCGGCGCCGCCGTCCGCCGGCGCCGTGCCGGTCGTCGCCGGCGAAACCGCCTTGAGCGTCGCCTTCGGCGCGATGCGCTGGAGTTCGTGGGCGAATTCATCATCCGCCCGAGCCGCGATGATCAGGATCGAACGGCCCTCGCACTTGCGCACGGCGGCGGTCGCCGACGGGCCGTGCTCCTCGCGCGTCGGCGATACGCAGACGATGGCATCCACGGAACGATCTCGCCCGGCGCTCTCCAGGGCGAGGCTGCCCCCGACGCCGTTGCCGATAATGGCGAACCTCGCGAGGTCGACCTCGTCCTGCCCGGCGAGCCATACGTACGCGGCCGCCACATCCTTGTACATCGCCCGGAACAGCGCCGCGTCGCGGGCCTGGGCCTTCTGGCGCAGCCGCAGCGCCGGCGGCTCAATGCTCTCGCCGTGCCCCCGAAGGTCGATCGCCAGCGTCGCGAACCCGCCCCGCTGCAGCGCCGGCACCAGCGCCTTCCACGCCGATCGATCAGCACCCGCGTCGTGCAGCAGGATCGCGACGGGCGGCTTCTCGCCGCGCCGCGGCACGGCGGGCGCGTAGTCGCCCACGATGACCACGCCGTCCTCGGTTGCGAAGGAGACCCGCGCCGCCGGCGGCTGGGCCGGGCGCGTCGCTGAAGGCGCGGCAGCAAGGGCGATCGCTGAAACCACCCAGGGCGCAACCGCCGCAACGGCCGCCGGGCGTCGTCGGTAGGGGATCAACATGTCTTTTCCTTCGGGCGGCGAGAGCCGCGCCGCTCACCGAACCGCTTCCCGCAGCACGAACGGCTCGAACAGCCCGTAGCCCACCGTGTGATACTCAGTGCCGGCCGGCGGGCCGGGGTTCGGGGCGTTTCGCCACATGCCCGGCCAGGCCAGGCCGAGCCCCGGTTTGCCGTGATGCGGGCCGAGCGTGTTCTTCAGCGTGCCGATGACGGTCACCTCGATCGTGTTCTCGCCGGGCCGCAGGAGCGACGTTACATCGCACTCCCACGGCGGACTGACGATGTAGCCGGCCGGGGCGGAGTTCACGGTCACCTTCGCCACGCTGCCCAGCCACGCCGGCAGCGCGACGCGGCAGGAGCCCTTCATCGCCGGGAGGTCGAACGTCTCGACGTACGACACGCCCGCCGCGAAGAACGGGCAGCCCTGCTCGTTCCACTTGCCCAGCGTCAGGCCGCGGTCGGGGGTGATGACGAACCCGCGCGCCGCCGGCTTGAGCGTGAAGTCGCCCAGGACGTACGCCGCCGCCAGCTCGTGGTAGATGCTGAACGGCGACGCCTTGATCGTGACGAGGTTCTCGCCGACCCG